>JAFGEV010000004.1 GCA_016931385.1 Prolixibacteraceae bacterium | reverse complement strand
TCGTTAAAAAAACGATGATAACCGTTTTTACATTTTGCAATATCCCACTCGTCGAAGGGTTCTACCATCATCATAAAGCCCATCTCATCACAAAGCCCTACCAAATCAGGCGCCGGCATATTGTGTGAGGTACGAATGGCATCACAGCCCATATCTTTTAATAAAGTAAGCTGTCGGCGTATTGCTGCTTTATTCACCGCTGCACCCAGTGGCCCCAGATCGTGGTGATTACAAACTCCCTGAAATTTCCGTTTCTTACCATTCAGGAAGAAACCTTTGTCGGCGATTAGTTCAATAGAGCGAACGCCAAACCGTGTGATATACTCATCGAGAAATTTTTGTTTATGATAAACCCTGACAATGGCTTTATACAGCGCCGGGTTTTCAGGAGACCACAAGTTTGGATTTTTAAGCAAAAATTCTTGCGTAAAGGTGTTCCCACTTACCGAATATTCCTCACTACTGGCAACTACTTCGTTGTTTAAGTTTACAATATCGGTTGAAACCCTTACCTTGTTATTATAGTTCTCGACTTTTGATTTCAGAACAACTTTAGCCTGTTTTGCTGAAACTTCAGGTGTTGTAACTTGGGTTCCCCAAACGGGAACATGAATTTTATCCGTGACAATAATATGCACATTTCTGTACAATCCGGCTCCCGGATACCAGCGAGATGACTCTGACCGATTCTCCAACCGGACGGCCAATGTATTATTTTTACCCGATTGGTTTACATACTTAGAAATATCGCAATGAAAAGAATTGTAGCCGTATGGCCAAAAGCATACTTCTTCGCCATTGACATAAACACGTGCTTTGCTCATTGCTCCATCGAACAATATATTCACGCGCTTGTTTTCATCGATATTATCGACATCGAACGTTGTGCGGTACCATCCAACACCAACATACGGCAAGCCTCCTGTTCGACCCGTTTTGACAGTAGCCTCCTTTTCAAAGTTCTGGGTTATCGCTATCTTTTGAAGGTCGTTTGTTTCACCAAAAGGTCCGTAAATCGCCCAGTCGTGAGGAACAGTGACTTTCTGCCAATCACTTTCATCAAAATTTACACCTGAAGCAGTGGTGTCTAACCGACTAAACTTCCATCCGTTTTCTAAAATAAACTCGTTGCGTGGACTTACCTGTTCCTGAATATTGCGACATCCCATTGTTGCGAACAGAACAACGGGAAGAAACAAGCCTTTTTGTAACATATGTTTTAATTCTATAATTTTCACCATTACTTTTTATTGAATATGAAACTTTTTTACATAACTACTTTCGCCAATCGCCTATAAACCATAATCATAACTTCGTAACTATCTTCGTATTATTCTGAGTCAAACCTATCTGTTCGTGGCAATCACCGATACACTCATTTACCCTAATGGTGTATGAATTCTAAAATACCATTTTTGTAATTTGTTTGGTAATATCTATATTTCGTCCGGTTATTCTGATAAGGTATAAACCATTGGGTAAGCCTTTCATATTTATTGAATGGTTTTGCCCTTTGTTCAAGCTTCCGTTGAATTGCGTTTCCCCAGCTGCATTATACAGCTTTACATCAACAGTTTCTGTAAGTTCCTTGCTTAAAACAAGATGCAATTGGTCCTGTACCGGAACTGGATATAATGTAATATCAAGCTCGTTTCCCTTCTTCGAAATTAAGTCAATATTTGAGGAAGTAATAGTAGCATTACAGCTATCTCCTGATACACTTGTTCCTTGTATCTCCAGGTAATCAATGTTTCCTAAACCATCACTACCCGTGGCCTCCAGACGTATGTCGTATGTTCCAGCGTTTACGCTGACACTTACCGTTACGGTTGACCAGTTCGTCCATGATCCTGTTGCCGGAAAATCTATCGTTTGAATTACGGTATTACTATTAATCATAAGCTTTCCAGGCCTGTTACCACCACCTCCATTGGCATACCTGAAAATAAAAGGATAGGTTCCGTCTTCAGAGAAAGTTACTTTATAGTAAACTCCCGTGCCTGATTCATTCGGTGTATTGGCAAAACCATCTCCGGAAAATCCCGGATTATTATTATCAATAGTACCGTCTAAACCGCAGAAACCCAATTCATTTTCCTGGATCGTAAATGATGTTGCACTCTGGCTGCCCACTGCAATACTGAAAGTAGTATAACTTTTTGCTCCACATTCATTTGTGTAAGTTACAACATAGTTACCTCCCTCAAAGTTCTGGATATTACCTATTGTAATTTCGCGAGTATTTGCATAAAAACCACTTGGGCCATTCCATATCCAGGAACTATTCGATGGAGCTTCGGGACTAATCTTAATATCATCGCCTTCACTTACTTCAACGCTTGTGGTATCAATCCATTCCCCCCCGTTAATTTGAATATTTGGGGCAATCATTGTCGGTTCACAAAATGGTTCACTTGCCAAAACCAGGCTGAAATCATCAACGTTTACCCAGTTTCCGCCATTGGCATCCGAATATACTCCTACTTGTATCGACCCATTGGTGACAATGATATCCGGAATACTAACTTGTGTCCAATTGTTGATTGAACTGTTGATTGAATACTCCATTTCACTTCCGCCAAAGTTTTTGACATATATTTTTGCTGTATTTTGTCCACCGCTGCTCTTTACCCATGCCGTAAGCCTGAATGTGTCATTGGGCAGTGAAATGATTTGATACACTTCATCTATATAAGGCGAGTTACCTGACTGCGCCAAAGCCCAGCGTCCCGGCTCATGGCTGCCATTGGCATTGCTGGTTGCACTGCCGTTATTGGTCCATCCGGTTATGTTGGTTACAGATATCCTGTCGGCCTCAAAGTTTGGGTTCAACACGTAATTGTTTCCACTACCTACCGACCATGTTCCTTCAGTGGCGTTAATGTTCCATTGACTGAGTGAATGAAAGATTGGTTTATCCCCATCGAAGGTGATAGGACACCATTGATTATACCCAACGCCATTCCCGGCAAAATCAGCCCAACGATCACCACCAAATATAACAAAAGAACCGGATGTGCCATTTACCGCAAATGCGAGACCGCTCTGTGTTACATGCGAGTAATCATCTTCTGTGCCTTCAATGATAAATTCATTTGAATAGGGCCCAAAAATGTTTGTTGCTGTAATGCAATAGGTGTGAGATGTATTCCAGCCATGAAGATCGGATGAAATGAAATAATAGGTACTGTCGTGCTTAAACAGGACGTTTCCCTCGCGTCCACCTCCATTATGGATTTCAACGGCAGGTTCGACATAAAGATAATCAGAAGGACGAAGCCTGGAAATATACTGGTGCGACCGTCCTTCCACATTGCAGTATGCCAGATAGGCCTGCCCGTCGTCATCGGTAAAAACCGATTGGTCGCCTGTCATGTCGTTGACCACGTTTTCTATTTTCGACTGACTAGCGACTACTTTGAAAGGGCCTGTTAGTTTATTGCTGGTAGCAAACATGAGGCCAGGGTACCTTTGGGCAATCAACACATATTTACCGGTTGGTTCATTATAAGCACACCCAACACGGCCAATCCAGCCGCCTAAACCGTCAGCAGTAGTTAACAAGTCCCCTTCAAACTTCCAATTTGCAAGGTCGGTTGAAGAATAACAAGTCATCGTATTAAATTGGTAGCCACTATTTTTTCCTGCGCCCGGGTTGTTGTAATAATCATCGGCACCATTATACCTTACTCCATACCAATACCAGGTAGTGTCAACTTTCAGCACTCCGCCTCCTTGTGTATAGATCGGGTTTCCATCCGTGTCGTGCCAAAAAACATCGTTTTGGATTGTTTGGCTAAGGGCGCAAAAATTACATGCAACCATTATAGCGAGAATTATAGGATAAGTTTTTGTTGTTTTTAAATTTTTCATTCGATTAAATTTAAAGTTTTTGGCAACTAATGGAACTCACTTAAATCATTCGCGGTTGTGATTCGCTTCCGAATCAGGGTTTTTTCATAAAATAACTCGCGGATGAAACCTTAATCAACCGTCATATTCCGATCGTAAAACTAGAAACAGCCGATTTTACACCAAAGCACATATCAGACAAATATGAACAGATAATGCACAACATTATTTAGAATGCAATTTTAAATTACTTTGTCCTATCGCTCATCTGTTCAACATACTGGCGCGGGGTTTTGCCAAATTTGGCATAAAAACACTTGGAAAAGTATGAATGATTAGAAAAGCCAACCATGTACATTACTTCGGCGACTGAAAAGTTTTTATTCGAAAGGTACATTGCGGCTTTTTTCATTCTTATCGATTTTATGTAATCAACCGCTGTTAACCCGGTAAGTTGTTTTATTTTCCGGTAAAGCTGTTTGGAGTTTATATCGGCTAAATCACATAACACATTGACATTTAACTCTGGTTCAGCAATTTTGTCTTCAATTATTTTAGTGATTTTAGCGAGGAACTTTTCATCCTGGGATTCTGTTTTTTCAAACGTTGGTGAAGCGATGTGTTCGATTCGTACTTTCTTTTCGAGTATTTTTCGGCTTTCGAGAATTTGTTTTACCCGCGAATATAAAATTGCAGCGTCGAAGGGCTTGGCAATAAACGCATCGATGTTCAGCCGGATACTTTCCAGCTCGGTTTCTTTATCGTCCTTCGCCGTAAGCAAAACAAGCGGAATGGTTTCGGTTTGAGCGTTTCTGTTAAGTTGCCGTGCCATTTCGATACCGTCCATCACGGGCATCATAATATCAGCAATAATGATATCGGGTTTCAGGTCGATGCATACTTTCAGGCCTGCTTTTCCGTTGTGAGCTATTACACAACGGTACTCGGCAGCAAATGTATTGTAAATAAAATCGGCAATTGCCAGGTTATCTTCAATAATCGCAATGAGTTGTTTTTCTGTGTTTTCTGTTATTTGTTCCTGATTGTCCTGTGGTTCATCCAATTCATATTTGATTACCGGTAGGTTTATGAAAAATGTGGTTCCGTTGCCCGGTTCGGAGCTAACCTCAACAGTGCCTCCATGAAGTTCAATATAGTTTTTCACAAGAAACAACCCGATGCCTGTGCCATTATACCTGGCAGTATGATCTGGCGACTGATAAAAACGCTGGAAAATGTATGGCAAATCTTGTTCGGAAATTCCTATACCAGAATCGGACACTTTGATTGCGATTTCGTTTTTGGAAGAAATATATTCAAGTGAAAGAATGATGGTATCGTTTGGCCTTGTAAACTTGCAGGCATTGGAAAGTAAGTTGTTTAACGCCGATTCAATTTTTACGATATCGAGGCTTAAAACCATCTTGTCGATGTTAGAATTGAATATGAATTGTACGTTTTTATCTTTCATGCTTTCACGGTAAGCTGAAAAAATGGTTTTTGAGAATTCAACCAGCTCAACTTTCGATAAAAGCAGGCCAATATTTACTTTGCTGTCGTCGCGGTAATAATCAATTGCCTGATGTATAAGGGTGTTAAGTTTCATCGCATTCTGGTGAACCATTTCAAGCGCGTTGCGGTCTTTGTCGTTTTTTTGACTTTTAATCAGGCCTGTCAAAGGAGCAATAATTAAGCTCAGAGGTGTTTTAAATTCATGAGCAACATCGGAAAAGAAGGCAATTTTTAATTGAGATTGTTCCAACGACCTTTCTTTTTCCAAACGTTCGAATTTCATAAGTTTCTTTGAAAGAAAAAAATAGTAAACCCACCAAATAAGGAAAATTGAGAAGATCAGATAAAAAACTTTGGCAAACAGCGACTCGTACCAGGGAGGGGTAATAAGCAATGAAAAGCTTCGGACAACACCTGAAGGGCTTTTATTTTCAGATGTTTTTGATACGGACAAATTATATAAACCGGGACTTATTTTGTTGAATTCAATAAAATTCACACCCGGTTGCAACGAATTCCATGAGTGGTCGTCGTTCAATTTATAAATAAACTGTCCTTTCATTTCTTTGGTATACGACAAGTCGCTCAACTCAATACGGATGTTGTTTTGTGAATAATCTAATTCGATTTGATTTATAAACCGTACAGACGATGAATCCGTTTCATTATTGTATTTCTGATTGTTAACATAGATTGCACTAATAATAATGTTTTCTGGATGGACACCATTTTCCGACTCAGGGTTTAGTAATGAAATTTCGTCTGTTCCTCCAAGTATCAGGTTATTTGTATTGCTGTCGTAGAACATACCGGTAAATACCCGTTTGCTTTTTGCAAATCGCCGGTTTTGGAAGGTTGACTTATCGATCATCCAGATTCCATCGGTTGTTGAAACCCAAACTGCCTGTTCAAGTTCAGCCATTGATAGAACATCGGCATGATCAGCACCCTTTAACTGAATGGTTTGTACTTTATTTTGAGCGTCAATGCATAAGGCACCATTTCGATATCCGACCCAAATATTGCCTTCGGAGTCGTTCATTAAATAGGTTGGAATATGCTGATTGGTGTATTGTTTCACCGGAAAATTTTTCACCTCGCCTGTAACGAAGTTTATTACATCAAGGGTTGTATGATGAATTAAAGCCCAAATATTGTTGTTGCTGCCCAAAGCTAAAAAATCAACATTGTTACCCGAAAGTCCGTTTCCCATAGAATAGTGGATATCGGCAATATACGATGTTTCTTTTTGAAGCAGTTTTTCTTTGTCTACAACAAAAATCCCGTCTTTAAAAGTTGCTATCCAAAGCCTTTTAAAACTGTCTTCAAGTATGTCGTAAGTCCAGTTTGCATTTCTAATTTTATCACGAGAAAAAATTGAATACCTTGTAAATCGATTTGACAGTTTATCGTATCGGTTCAGGCCGTAATCGGTAGCTACCCAAATGTGGTTTCCGGAATCTTCGAGTACATCGCGTATATGATTGTGTGAGATATAATTAACGTCTTCGCTCATTTTAAACCAACGTGACTGTACATCATTTTCAAGTATTGTCCGGCATTTTATCAGGCCGTTTGTACCTCCCAGCCAGTAGCTTTTTTGCGAGTCGCGAAATAGAACATTAAACTGGTTTCCTTCGCCACTACCGGTTATTGTATAAATCGGTATTGTATTAAACCGGCGATACCGGGGCAATACAGAAACGCCGTTATCGGTGCCCAGCCATATGTTATTGGCTTTATCTTTAAACACACACCAAACAATATTATTGGCAAGCGAATTAGCTTCGCGCGAATCATGTACGATATGTGTTGTTCCTTTCTCGCTATATACATCGAGGCCATCGTCGGTGCCCATTACAATGTTGTTTTGGTGATCGATGGCCATTGACTTAACCACCGAAAAGTTGCCCATATTTTCAAGTTTACCGGTGGCCGGAAAGAAACGTAACAAGCTAAAGCCTCTGCCAATCCAGATACAATTTCGAACTTCATCTTTTAGCAACGATGTAATGTAAAAATTCTCTGATTTGGCCGGATATCCAAGGGGTTCATAAATTTTTGTATGAATATTATAGCGGCCAAACTCGTTGTTTGATCCCAGGTAGATATAATTATCATCGTATAATAAAGCATAAACCATTTTATGCTTTTTATTTTTAAGTAATAACTCGGTTATTTTGCCCGATGAAAAATTATATACGAATAAACCATTCGCACAACCAATCCACAGGTTGTTGTTTGTTTTCACCAAAGCCCTTACATCGTTGTCAAAATCAATCCCAAATGGTTCGTAGCGTTCTTTTTGCAGGTTGAAGAAAATGAGTCCCGATTCAGATCCCAACAGCAAAGTTGTACTGTTGTACATTAAACCGCAATTGATAGGATTGTCGTATGCCTGGGGTGAATATTGCAGATAAGCTTTGTAGCCATCGAAGCTGTAAAGTCCGTTATTGGTACCCATCCACATCAGTCCCATTGTGTCCTGAATAATAAAGCGCACCGAATTGGGCTCATTGCTAAGCTTGTAGTTATCGAAAAACTGATAATTACCTGCCCATAAGTATGAATTGAGAAGGTAAATAAAGATGAAACAAACGAACCGGATTTTGTGCCTATAGCTTCTCTTAGATTGAAATAAAATAAATGCAATGAAATACTTTTTTTTCAATTTGATGTGCCTTCTGTGCCTATCAGTCCGTCTGATTCTTTTCATCCTGGTTTGCATTAATTATTCAATTTCCAGGTTTACTGTTTTTAATAAAGGTGAAGATAATCTTACGGTCATCTTTGTTGCGTCAGAATCTTTCTTCAAAAAAATCAATAACTGGCCATTAATACAACGGTGCTTATTATCCTGATAATTATCTGCTGCATTTGCCGAGGCATTCTCCATGCCAAGTACAATACCTCCGTTAACATCACAGGTTATTTCGTTATCGGCTAAAACAGAATGGTTACCATTTGTATCAAGTATCTGAATCCGAATTTGTCTTATGAGTTCATTATCGGTTGGTTTAATAACTTTTGTATTGATGGCAGCAGCCATCGTATTGGTGATAATTTTATCCGACACGACTTCTTTCCCATTTTTAAAGGCCACAACTTTAAGTTCGCCAGGCTGAAAGTAAACCTCCCATACAATAATCCCGGTTTCGGTATCGTAAGGCTTACGTTCGCCAACTACTTTTCCGTTTAGCTGCAATTCTGCTTCATCACAGTTTGTGTAACACAACACCTGAACCTTAGTGTCCTCATCAAAGTTCCAGATTTGCGGTGCATCGGTTGAAAGCCTGTTACCCCTGCGTCCATTTTCCGAATCTTCAACTATTTTTCTTGTACCCATGTATGCCATAGGTTCATCGCTCCACAACGATTTACGGAAATACCCCAGGGGTTTAATATTTCCAGCCAAATCGAGCAAGCCCGACCCGAAACCCCTTGAAGGCCAGGCATGGGATTCACCTAAATAATCGATACCTGTCCATAAAAATTGTCCAAAAATAAACTCTTTATTTTTCACGGTATACCACGCGTTAATGTCATGCCTGTTTTCACTTCCGAATAGAATTCGTTCGGGATATAGTTCATGGTCGCTGTCGTATTTGTACTCAGTGTAATTATATCCAACAATGTCGAGCACATAAGGATAATCGGTGTAATTAGACATTACTGCGCCAGCCAATGCCGCGGTAACAGGTCGTGAAGAATCGGCATCCTTAACTACAGCAACCAATTCTTTTGCTATTTCGCCAAGACGCTTAGCATTTGGGTGATCCTTTAAGTATGCTTTTACCGATTTTTGACTAATACCTTCATTGTCAAGAACAGGATGGGAATAAGGATCATTGGGATAATCAACTTCATTACCTATACTCCACATAATAACCGAAGGGTGCTTCCGGTCGCGCATAATCTGATCTTTCAAATCTCTGCTGCTCCATTCCCTGAAGTATTGCGAAGTTCCCTGATGCCCCGGAGTGCCCCTATTCCATCCTTCAATCCATTTTTTCTTTGGGTATTCCCATTCATCGAAAGCTTCATCCATCACAAAAAAACCTATTTCATCACACAATTCATATAAATAGGGCGCCTGAGGGTTATGACTTGTTCTGATTGCATTAACTCCCAATTCCTTTAATGTTTCAAGCCTTGTACGCCAAACCGACTTAGTAGCTGCTGCTCCTAAAATCCCTGCATCGTGGTGAATACAAACACCTTTCAATTTGGTATTCATGCCATTGATTGAGAAACCGGTATTGGCATCAAATTCAAAGGTCCGGATGCCTGCTTTGCATTTGCTTTCGTCAATAAGTTCAGAGCCTTTATAAACATAAGTTTTCAGGGTATATAAGTACGGTGATTCGGGACTCCATAATTTTGGTGATTTGACTGTCATCTTCCGGCTAAAAGAGGTTTGGGTTTTTGCAGCCGCTTTGCCTTTTTTAGATGCCGATGCTACTTCTTTCCCATTTTCATCAGTCAGCACATTAACAATCATTAAATCAGAAGACTCAATTGTGTTGTTTATGATAGTATTCACGGTTATGGTGGCCACGCCTTTGTTCACTTCTGACTGATAGGCTACCCCCCAAAGATGGATATGAACTGGATGAGCATAGACTAAATAGACATCCCTGTATATCCCCGATCCGGTATACCAACGCGAATCGGCTTCAGCGCTGTGATCGACCCTAACTGCTATTGAATTCTTTTCACCCCATTTAATGTAAGGGGTTAGTTCATACATAAACGAGATATATCCGTTGGGCCTTTTTCCAATCCACTTTCCGTTTATAAAAACTTCACTGTTGTTATACACCCCTTCAAAAAAGATGTACACTTTATTTCCTTCTTCGCTGGCCGGAATAACAAGGTCTTTTCTGTACCACGCAATACCACCCGGAAGATAGCCGGTGCAACTTGCACGTTCAGGGCTCGCATTTTGTTCGACACTCCAGTCGTGAGGAAGATCAATAACATTCCATTTACTGCAATCCATTACTTCTCTTCCTCCGTACTGAATGTCGCCCAAATTGAAAAACCAGTCATTATTGATTCTTACTCTGCGACCGAAATCCTGTGCATGAACTATCATACCCAAACCGGCCACTGCCAATAAAAATGAAAGGATTCGCTTATTCATGGAATCAATTTTTCAATAAAAATTCAGTTATTGCTTTAACTGTTTGCTCCAGTTCATCGTGGTGCAAATTATGTGCTGCCCCATCAATATGTAAAAGCTTCACTCTTGCGAGGCCATCAACTGCTTCCTGGTTGGCCTTTCGGCCTTCGGGCGAGGTATCTGCCTTAAGTATCAGCGATGGAACTTTTATTTTTGATAGCGCATCGCCAATATTCATTGTGCCTCTCATTGCATTCCATGCTTCAGGAGAGTAAGGGCCATGATATTGTTTTTTTGACAAGGCCCAGTATTTAATATCCACAATATCCCATTTAGGGTTATCATTTTTTCCTTTTTTTAACAAATCGTCTAAACTGTAGTTGTTCTGTTTTACCAGTGTTTCAGGATCGCCAAACATATTGACCTTCAGTTTTTCAGGAACAACATCGACAGGGTTTTCCATAGGTGCCTGATGGTTACCACCACTTTGGGTTCCCATCGGTCGGGAAAGAAAAGGATCAAGCATGATTATTTTCTGAGCCAGATCAGGATATTCTGCTCCAACCCGCATTACAGTTGCTGCACCCATCGAGTGGCCAATAAGTATTGGTTTTTCAATGTTCATTGCTTTTACAAAGCCAACTACATCTTTCACTAAAGTTTCTCCATCGTCGGAAGAAGTAAACGGATCGGACAATCCATGTCCCCGGGCATCAAGCATGTAGATATCGTAATCGTTTTGTAATTTCCATGTAAGCGTTGTCCAGCAAAGGCCGTTATCGGTTACTCCATGAACCATTACAATAACCGGCTTCTCTGGTGCCGGAACGGCATGGTAATAATGAATTCGCACTCCGTTATCATACACGAAACCATCGGACCAACCACCGGGAATCCCTGGCGGGTCGGCTGCCAGTGCTATGTGCGAACAGATGATAAATAAACTAAGAATATGAAAAATCCGAAGTGTTTGGTTCCTTTCTTTTATATACATTCTTTAATTTTTTAGGTATTCAACTTTTTTTCAAAATTTTATCAAGGATGATATTGTTTTTCTGTGAAATTCATTTTAACGCTATTCAATAAATTACTATTTAGCTTTAATCGAAACTGATGCATCTTCTAATCCTTCAGAAACAGCCTTAACTGTAATTTCGCCGGGGTTTTTGGCTTGCACAATTGCCAAACATAAACCGTTAAAAGCTTTTCGTTGTTTGGCCTTAGGTGATGACAAATCACTCATGTTGCCATTTTCTACTCCGATAATTTCAGCGCCTGCAACTTCGAACCGAACCAGGTTATCGGCTGTGGGCACAATATTGCCATCCTTGTCCTGTATTTCAACAATAATATGGGCCACATCGGTGGGGTCGGCATTAATAACATCACGGTCGACCGACAGGCAGATTCGCGCAGGTTCACCGGCAGTAACCACGCGACAGTTAAATTCTTTTCCGTCTTTTTTTCCTTTCGCCAGCAGTTCACCGGGTTCATAAGGCACATCCCACGAAAGGTGCAGGTCGCCTGTTGAAGTATATACTTTCCCGTCCTCAGGCTTGTTCCATCTTTCGGCATTACCTTTGCGCGGAAATTCAAGGTATTTTTCACCATACGATTTGCCATTTAAATATAACTCGACCGTATCGCAATTGGTATAGCAAATAACAGGAAGTATCTGCCCCTCGCGATCTTCAGGCAGGTTCCAGTGAGGCAACAGGTGCAATGTGGGTTTTTCAGTCCAGATACTTTTAAAAAAATAATACCCATCTTTCGGAAACCCGCAATTATCGAGATATCCAGATGAAGCGCCACGCGAGGGCCATCTCCACGACTCTCCGTAGTAATCTATACCTGTCCACATAAAATCGCCAATCACATAATCGTAAAGCATTGTAAACTTCCAACGTTGTTCCACATCAATAACCCGTCCGTGTGTGTAAGATGCTTTTATTTTGTGCGGATCACTGCCAAAATAGTAGGCTCCACGAACACCACCCATACCAGTTGATTCGGTAGCAACCACCCTGCGGCTGGGATATTTTTGTTTATCCTGATGATAGTACAATTCCCTTCGTTCGTGCCAGCGGTCGGGATAATTATAACCAACTATTTCGTTTTCAAATTCGGCCAGGTAGGCTTCCGATGCCGGATTGTCGTCTGCAGCAATACGGTCGTTTCCTGCTGTAACAAGGCGTGTAGGGTCTGCTTCTTTGCAAATGTTAATCATTTTACGGGCAAATTTTGGTCCTTCGTTGCCCGACTGGTCAGGGACTTCGTTGCCGATGCTCCACATCACGACCGACGGGTGATTTCTGTCGCGGTAAACCATGGCTTTCAAATCTTCTTCATACCAATCTTTGAAATATAGCTTGTAGCTGTAATCGCGTTTTCCATGTACCCATTCATCAAATGCCTCGTCCATTACCAGGAAGCCCAGTTTATCGCACAGGTCATAAAATTCGGGTGCCATCGGGTTGTGCGATGTACGTATGGCGTTGCAGCCGCCTTCTTTCAATATTTCCAGACGGCGTTCCCAAACCCTTTCGGGTACGGCAGCTCCAACCGGCCCTCCATCGTGATGGAGGTTTACGCCTTTCATTTTTACTTGTTCACCATTTAGTAAGAAACCATTATCCACCAAATATTCAATGGTACGAATCCCCATATTACTGAACACACAGTCAACTTCATTATCATTTACAAGTATTACTGATTTGAGGTTATAAAGATTAGGCGATTCAACCGACCATAGGCGTGGATCGGCTATTTCAATCTGCTGTTCGGCTGTAAAATTGCTTTTTGCATTAACCGATACAGAAGTTATTGCAAAAGCCACTTCATTGCCCTTCGCATCCAGAACGGCATTACGGATGGCCACATCCTTCATGGCATGTTGATTTTCGTTCACCACCGATGCTTCAATGTAAAGAATGGCACTTTCTTTTTCAATGGATTTGGTATAATAAAACACACCCCATTTTTCAAAATGCAGTTTGTTGGTTTCCACAAGGCGCACGTGCCTGTATATTCCCGAACCTGTATACCAACGGGAATTGGTTTGTTTCGAATTATCTACCCGTACAGCAATTACATTTTTTTTGCTATCAAGTAATCCAGTAAGATCGTATGAAAAACTTGCATATCCATTAGGGCGCTTGCCATGGTATATTCCATTGATCCATACTTCACTGTTTGTAAGCACACCATCAAATTCAACAGAATATCTTTTATCGGGATCATATTTCGACAGGTCGAATGTTTTGCGGTACCAGCCTATACCTGTTGGGAAAAAACCAATGTTTCCACCACCAGGTGCATCTTTTTCATTTTCGAGTTCAATACTCCAATCGTGGGGCAAATCCAATATGCGCCAGTTTGCATCGTTAAATTCAACTCTAAAAGCATCTGGAGAATCACCCAGTGTGAATTTCCATTCGCCATCAAAATTGAAAATGACCCGACTCTTGCTTTGCTGGGCAAATATTACCATACTTAAAAAAAAGAATGCGATGGCCAGTAGTCTTTTCATTGCTAAATTTCAATTAGTTAGTGTAATTTTCGTGCAATTCACGATAATTATCTATATTTTCGTTTGTGGCTCCGCTCCGGTCGAACATCCATATAAAATTATTATCCGATTCGTAAATAGACTCAATATCATGTTCCAAACTTAGCAATTAATATATTCATCAAATAGCACATATGAGACAAATAGAACGATAAATTTCCATATAAAAAAAATTTTGTGTCATAGGAAATAATAGTCAAAAGATACCTGGAGAAGTATCCCGGACAGCAACTACGGATTTAGAAAAGAGCTCTTTGGCGCCAAAGTAACCGGAAACCAGGTTGAACAGGATGGGAAAATTATTACAGGCTAAAGCCCGGGCGCTGCTTTTCAGCTGGCGCTAAAAGTCGTTTCTGTTTTTTCGGGGGAAGAAAAAGCCAGTGAACTGGCAGCAAAAATGCAGCTCAGTCATAATTATCTGTAAACTGAAAAACGGTATACCCCGCTTTCGGCCTTCAATACATATACACCCGGAAGCAAGGGATCGGAAAATTGAAGCTTATTCCCTGCCTGAATAAAAGAAATCCGCCTGCCTGTTGTGGAAAATACTTCCGGCTTACTTTCCTGGCTTTGGGTGTCAAAACAAACAACACATCCATCCGAAGGGTTGGGATAAATTTTTGATTCACTTACAACCACGTTACTGACAACCACATACGGGCTTATCTGCACAAGGGAATTTTGTTGCCGTTTTTCAATGTAATCACGAATGCTGTAAACTACCTGTCGGCCCCAGGCTTCATCAAATGAATTCACAAAATCATCAACGCTGTAACCATAATCGAGCGTATAATACCTGTCGTTTGAAATCGATTCTTCCAGCAAGTCGATATAAGATGAAGCAATTACCCCGATGTAATCAACATTGAACCATTTAAAACAATCATTCAGATATCCAATGTAAGCGTTAAAAAAACGGGGTACAGCAAGAGTATTCTCAGTTAACGGAAGAGTGTATTGCCGTGAGTGCCAGTCTAGCACATCCATCTCAGTCCAATCGTACCCAATCCAGTCGATGCCCCAGGTATTGTCAAGGTCGTAAGGTATAAACACAATTTTTCCTGTTTCGGGATTTTCATAAAGGTAGAAGTTGTTCATGTTGAAAGAGTAACCATCCCAGTGCCCAATGGTCGATTCAACGGCAAGCTGGCGTAAATAATTGTCCACATCGAAAATGGCTTCCATTTTTTCATCCCATCCTTCAACGTCAGGAGAATTTAATAATTGGATGAAATCATTGAGCAAGTTTCGGTTATTCTCCTCCTCGTTGGTTTTAATCTCGAACAAATGATTGTCATAAACACTGTTCGACAATTCAAGTGTTGCCCCCCATGAACACTTGTATAGGTTTCCTGCCTCATTGCCAAACCGGCGGTCGACAAATTCATCGTCGATGTTTTCAACATTCAGGTAAACGCCCATAAATTCATCATTCATATACAGTTCGATGTAATTAGTGCGGGCAGCCGGCACGTTCATATTGCGGTACATTTGCCAGCTCAACAGTTCACGTAACTGACCGGGGTCATTATTGTTGGGTTTCAGGTTCAGCTTTTTGAGTTTGTAAAACTGTTCACCACCAAATTCCTTAAAATCGATCTTATACGATTTCTTCTGATGATGTCTCGATGTATTACCCCTGATGCGTATCCCTACTGGATACAATGCAGTGTCGAGCAAGCTGTTTTGAATCAGCAATTCACATTCGTAATAATGGTCAATTTCGGGATTTGCCGGATGAATGAGCGCTTCCTTTTCATCGGCATCGATATGTATTTCGATACGGGTAATTTCATTCTCACGAAAAACCTCATTGTAAGGCGGGTTAAGCTGCTGGCCTGAGAGGAAACCGGCTTCAAACAGAAAAATAATTAAAACAAAAAAATAATATAAATGCTTCAAAACGATAATGGTTAAATATAATTTCACTTTTATGGAATGTGGCTGTGAATAAATCCAACTATGCCTTCCATTGTTTCAGGCATAATTTAAACTATTTTTAAATGATTATGGCTAAATTGTAAACATCATCTAAAATTAACATTTTATGCTACCGGGCTGCAAATTATCAAATTATTTTTGCCACCGGTTCACAACATGAAGAATTAAAGAAAAACAATGGCAAAGGCTTTTTGATGCTTATAAAGCATTTTTTTATTTTATTGTTTCTTAGCATCCTTGCGCCATTACGATAAAAACATTCAAAATGAAACACACCAAAATAGTCGCCAC
>JAFGEV010000350.1 GCA_016931385.1 Prolixibacteraceae bacterium | reverse complement strand
TACAACCTGTTGGGGAAAAAAGCCCCTGAAATGGTCATGGAAACTATTGATGGCGAACAGGAAAGCCTTTATCAAATAACGTCCGACTTTACAGTTGTCGTTTTTTGGGAACCCGACTGCGGGCATTGCAAAAAGGAAATCCCTGAACTGTATAGCCTCCTATATTCTGAATTTCCGGAAACAAACATCGAGGTTTTTGCAGTTTTCACGGGTGATGATGATGAAAAATGGAGGGAATTTGTAAATGATAAAGAACTTGTGGGCTGGCACCACGTTTGGGACCCCAAACATTTATCAAAATTCCGTTTCAGGTACAATGTAAAAACAACTCCAATGATATATTTGCTTGGAAAAGACAAAAAAATACTGGCAAAAAAAATCGATTATAAGAATTTAATAAAAATAATCAAGACGTTGCTCAAATAATTTGATACATTCATCAAAAAGTACGTTTCAGCTATTGATTTATTGTTAAATTAATTTTTCTTTTAGCATACCTTTTTGGAGATTTTATATATGGGTCAAGATCAACTTTTTTATAACATACCAATTCCTGCCCTGATAATTAATATCAACAACAGTAGAATTAGCCCGAATAAAGAATGCAATGATTTATTTGGCAGGGAAATCAATACAATCGATGATTTAAACCAGCTCATTGTAAAGGGGGTGGACTTTGGAACTATTCCCCAAAAAAAATCAAAAAAGTTTGCCAGTATTAAACACCCAACAGGAATTACCAAACAGGTTGAAATAACATATGCAGGAATAAGCAACGAAGAACTTTTCGTAACATTTAACGAATTTCAGCTTAACATTAACCAAATTTTCAGGAATAACGATTTCCTGAACATCTTTAACGATGCCCCGGTTGGGATCATCTTAAAAAATATCGATTTTGACGAAACCTTATATGTATCGCCTTACCTTCTTTCAAAAACAGGTTACAGTTTCGAGGAAATAGCAGCCCTCTCGTGGGAAGAACTTACATATGACGAAGACATCCCCAAACAAAAATCGTTACTTGAAAAACTGAACAACAATAGCCTTGACTCATATTTCCTTGAAAAACGTTTATTATCAAAAACAGGGAAAATTTATTGGTTTTCTGAATTTGTAAGGATTTTTCAAATTAACAACCAAAAATATCAATTCGTGTTACTCCGCGACATATCTGTTGAAAAAGAAATTGAAACCGAATTGCAACGGGCAAAACATAAGGTTGAAGAAGCTGAAAGGTTAAAATCGGCATTCCTCGATAACCTCCCCCACGAAATAAGAACGCCGCTTCATGCCATTACCGGCTTCACATCGTTGCTGAGCGATTCAAACCTTAGTGTTGATGAGCGCCAGGAATACGTAAAATTCATCCAGGACAGTAGCAACGATATACTGAACCTGATGGACAACATTATTGAGATTGCAAAACTCGAAACCAATCAGGTTAAGCCTAAGAAAGAAAAATGTTACATCAACAGCATTTTCGACAAATTACTGACCGACATTGAATCGAAACAAAACATTCTGGAAAAAACCGATATTGAAATCAGGGTGAACCGTGGCAACCCCGATCCATTGTTTATGATCTTTTCCGATCCTGAACGCATTTATCAGATTATTTCCCATCTATTGAACAATGCTTTGAAATTTACCGAAAAAGGGTTTATCGAGTTTGGGTTTTTTCTCTCGAACAACAACAGGATAGCATTTTACGTAAAAGACTCAGGCATTGGAATTCCAAGTAACCAGCAGGAAATAATTTTCCGCAAATTTGGAAAATCGGGCAACATCAACACCAATAAAAACCGGGGAACAGGGCTTGGGCTTACATTATCGAAAAAACTGGTTGAGCTTCTGAACGGGGAAATCAAAGTAGAATCGCGCGAAGGCGAAGGCAGTGCATTTACCTTTCACCTGCCCATTGAAAAAGAACAGAAGATTTACATTACAAAACCATCCGTTTACGGCGATTTAAACTGGAGCTCCAAAACCATACTGGTTGCAGAAGATACCGAGTCGAACTATTTCTTCATTGAAGCCTTTCTTGAAAGGACAAAAGTAAACCTGCTCTGGGCTAAGGACGGAAACGAAGCCGTTAAGATGTATAAGGAGAATGATATTAACCTTATTTTAATGGACATTATGATGCCCGATAAAGACGGTTACGACACCACCAGGGAAATAAAGGAAATTAATTCAAATATTCCCATTATTGCCCAAACTGCACTGGCATTGCCCGATGATGAAGAAAAATGTTATGCTGCCGGGTGCGACTATGTTTTGGTTAAACCCATTAACAGCGATGATTTGATCGCAACCATTAAACGGTTTATCATCTGATTGCCCCGAAAGCAAACCTCTGCTGTTTTTTAGTCACCTATCACTACAACCCGTTGTACTTCACTCTCATTTTCACCGGTCACTTTAACCAGGTAAATACCTGTTGCAAAATCCGAAGTATTGATCTCAGTATACATTCGGTTCTCAAAGCACCCGTCATACAAAACCCGGCCAGCCATGTCGAACATCATTACCTCATATTCCGGTGCACGTTTACTGAATTCAACTACAATATATTTTTTTGCCGGATTTGGATAGGCTTTAAACAAATTGTGGAATTGATTTATTGTATCGTTTCCCTGCGCAAATTCAGCGCCACAAACCAATACCTGCATTAACATCGAAGCCCCAAGCCCTGGATTGACATAAAGGTCGGAGGCCTGTTTCCATATCCCTTCGTGCTTAACAAGCATTGAATTTTGCATAATCCGTGGCCTGAATTCCGACTGGTAAAGAACAAGGGAATCGGTTTGTGGAATTACAACACTGATAAAGAAAGTATCTTCAACTGTAACGGGTTCGTCAAACTTGAGAAAATTCATAGCTTCACGTGTTAGTTTGGAATAGGGATATTTATATTGTTTTTCGGCAAAAAGCGGAAATTCTTCACCGGTATACACCCTTATTGATAATTCAGCATCATCCGATACGCTTTTAAACCG
>JAFGEV010000047.1 GCA_016931385.1 Prolixibacteraceae bacterium | reverse complement strand
TTAGTTGCCTTCCTTTCGTCTTGAAATTTCGTCACGTATTTCTGAGGCTACTTCGTATTTTTCGTCCTGAACAGCTTCATGGAGCATCTGCTGCAACTCGTCAACTGAATACAGCTCATATTTGTTTTTCCTGGAATCTTCTTCTGTGACTTCATTTGGCGCATTTTCTTCGTACCTGTCGGAAACCTCGATAACAATACCTGCTTTCGAAAGTATTTCTTCGGTTGTATAAATGGGGCATTTAAACCTCAACGCGAGGGCTACCGCATCGGAAGTGCGTGAATCGATCGCGATGTGTGTGCCGCTTTGTTCGCAAATAAGTTCTGAAAAGAAAATCCCTTCTTCAAGTTTATATATGATAACCTCAATCAGTTCAATTTGAAAAGCATGGGCAATGTTTTTGAAGAGGTCGTGTGTTAGTGGCCTTGGAGGATGCAGCCCCTCTAATTGTATTGCAATCGACTGAGCTTCAACCGGCCCAATAATGATCGGTATCCTTCTGTCGCCGTTTTCTTCGGCCAATACAAGCGCGTATGCGCCGGTTTGAGTCTGGCTTACAGAAAGCCCCAGTACGTTTAACTTTATTTTTTGCATAATAATGATTTCATAATCGCAGGCAACGAAAGCAAAGATAAAAATTGTTTTTGCTTTCAGAACAAATCTTTAATCATATTCAAAAAAACAAGCAATATATGCTTTCCAAAAAAGTTATAATAAATGAAGATAAATATTTGGCAATCATTCAAAATTATATACTTTTGCAGTCCGAAAGTTTCGCGCAGGCCTTATAAGAAAAGCATTTGCTGCTTTCGCCTGCCGGATATAACGTTTAATTCATTTGAAATGTTTGCTATTATTGACTTTGGAGGCACACAGTACAAGGTTGAAAAAGACACCAAATTGTATGTAAACCGCCTCGAAACAATTGAAGGGGAAACCTTCGATATTGAA
Source organism: Prolixibacteraceae bacterium (assembly GCA_016931385.1). Lineage (GTDB taxonomy): Bacteria > Bacteroidota > Bacteroidia > Bacteroidales > Prolixibacteraceae > DAIMEA01. The sequence continues at coordinate 8,746 of JAFGEV010000047.1, read as the reverse complement.
AAAGTTCTGTTGGTCGACAACAACGGGAAAGTAAAAGTAGGCACCCCGGTTGTTAAGGGTGCAAAAGTTACTGCAAAAGTTCTTGAGCATTTAAAGGATGACAAAAAAATCGTTTTCAAGAAAAAACGCAGAAAAGGATACCGGGTTAAAAACGGCCACCGCCAGTACCTGACCCAAATCCAGATTGAAGAAATTGTTGGATAATTTAAAAAACAGATACCATGGCTCATAAGAAAGGTGTAGGTAGTTCAAAGAACGGACGCGAATCGGAAAGTAAACGGTTAGGCGTAAAAATTTGGGGCGGACAATCGGCAAAAGCCGGGAACATTCTCGTTCGCCAGCGTGGTACAAAACACCATCCGGGCGTAAACGTGGGAATTGGCAAGGACCATACCCTGTTTGCACTCATCGATGGCAAAGTGATCTTCAAAAAGAAGCAGAACAATAAATCATTTGTTTCTGTTGAACCTGTTTCTGAATCGTAGAAAGCAATTGTAACAGATATTAAAAAGAGGTTGTCTCAAAAGGCAGCCTCTTTTTTTCATTACTAACAATTTGTAAGTTATTAATATTTTTTATCGGGCTGCAAGCCCAATTCATTTCAGCCCAATGCAATCCGCCTGCTGGCAAAGGCGCATTGGGTTCTGAGAGGAAGAATAATTTTGCGCCCTGAAAGGGCATTTGATTTATTATGAATTGATTAAGCTGGGCCTTCAGCCCGCTTTGCTAATGGACTACAAATTACCCAAGGCGATGCCTTGGGCTGAAATGACTAAGCCCTTCAGGCTTTAACTTTCAAATTGTAAGTATTTACATTTAAAATCAACTTTTGAGACAGCCTCTTTTTTGGTGTTAAAGTTTATTTATTCTAACGACTAATTTTAAATTCTTGTATTATCAGATAATCAACACCAAAGTTAATTTGTTCCGGATTAATCCGAAGGGAATATAACACAATGAAACAGAATTGAAAACAATTTTTTTCTATTGCTTTCAATTGCTTTCAGTATTTAAAAAGGAAAGACGACAATATATGCCTTTATCACAGTATTGTATTGAGTCTTGTTAAACTTCTTTCTTCGATCGTTTCATACGCCTCCGGGCAAATAACGATATGCCTGCCAAACCAAACACACCAAGTGCTGCTGTAATCCCGACAGGTACTGTTTCGAATTCAAAAGAAACCGCGTCAATTGTACAGGCACCACCAAATCCATCTTCGGTATAAGCACCAATACCAAAATTCTGACCTGACTGCACAGTAAAGACTTCTAAACCATTTTGAATTAAGGCACCATCCATATCATAGGTTGAAAAGGGAAACATTTCCCCATTGATAAAATAAACAGGAAAATCCCAATGCGCAGCAACATCTGGGGTAGTATAAGTCCAGTTAATTTTGACAATAATATCGCAAGGGGCATAAATACTAATATAGGTAGTATCTTCAAAACCTGAATCGCCTGAAAGAAAAGTCAGGCTATTAGGAGCCCCTGAAATATCAATAGTACCCGAGTTTGGAACCTGAGACCAATTTCCGATTTCGTAATAGCCGTTAAGCCCGTATGTTGAAGCGTAAATCGGTTGTGCATTTGAAACCGATACAAATGCAAAACCAAGAACAAGGCAAATGAGCAATATTTTCTTCATAGTAAATGTACTTTAGTTATTTGATAGGTATCCGATTTATTATTGGAAGAGCCTAAGTTACTTATAAAAAAGTATTTTAAAAAATATCCATAAAAAAATCATATTCTTGCAACTTTGTTTTTTTATTGCTGTCATTGAATGTAAATTCTTAACAGCTATGAAAACACAATTTTTACTTGCATCGCTAATGATGCTATCAGTTATCTCGTTCGGTCAGGACGAAACAATCCAAAAAGAAGCAGATCCAACAGAAGGGCTTAGGAATGTAACATTCCAGTTTACACTGATTGCCCCGCCAATTGGTACCAATGGTATTTATTTTGCAAATACCGTAAACGATGTTTCAATAAACACCTTTGTTGGTGTTGGAGCGGCAGTTAATTACCTTGAAGTTGCCGGATTCCTTAATGTAAACCGTTTTTATTCAAAAGGGCTTCAGCTATCGGGTTACATCAATGCCAATGGTATTGATCAGCGTGCCGGAGAATTTAGCTCATCGGGGTTACAGGGTAGTGGTTTTATAAACTATAACGGGAATCATTTTTCGGGGTTTCAGGGCACGGGCTTCGCAAATATCAACAAGTCGTTTGAGGGATTTCAGGGAGCCGGTTTTGCCAATATAAACGGGTATGCTGAGAAATCGGTACAGGTTGCCGGTTTTGCCAACCTGAATAAAAATGCCCTAAAAAGCTGGCAGGGCGCTGGTTTTGCCAACATCTCGCCAAAAGGTGATGCTTATGTGCAATTGGCAGGCTTCATGAATATGTGTGAAGAAATCAATGGCGTGCAGGGGGCAGGCTTTATGAACATTGCCGGAGATGTTAAAGGCGTGCAGGCCGCGGGCTTTATGAACATTGCACGAAATGTTGAAGGGGTTATGGCTGCCGGGTTTATCAACATTTGCGACAGCCTCGATGGCATACCACTGGGCTTTATCAACATTATTAAAAACAACGGATATTACAGCTTTGAAGTAGCCTCAACCGAGTGGGCGCCTGTACAGCTGAATTACCGCATGGGGAAGGAAGAGTTTTACAACATATACTCCCTAAGTAAACTAACCGGCTCCTGGGGCAGGATTGCCATGGGTTTTGGCCTTGGACATATACGCCCGTTGACAGCAAAAATGAAACTCAATATTGAATTGGTACATCATAACGAATTCCTGATTCAACCTACTCTTTTCTCGATATATAACGAACGTTATAACAGCGTGACCCAGTTGAAAGTGGGAATTAAGCAGAACCTGTTTAAGAATATATACCTGAATGTAGGCCCAACGCTGAACTACGGAAATTCTCATGAATGGGCCGGTTCATCATACACCTATACCGGAAAAATCATTGAACCATACTGGAAGGTAAATTCAAATACATTTACGGCCTACCCCGATTGGAGCTACCGCTTCTGGGTGGGTTTTCATGCCGGAATCAGCATCAACTAACGTAAATTCGATACACATTCTTACCTGTTCCTAATTTTATATCCGTTCCCGCATTCTGATTGTGGGAACGGATTTTTTTTCAATTGATCAATGACCTTACTTTATGTATGCTATTTTCATTTTTGCGATGAAAAATCACATACACCTTTTTAAGTTTCAAAAAATGATTTAGCTTTAAAATAAATTAATTTTATTGTTGATGAATTTATCTTACACATTGCCCGAGTTTTTTTCGGTTGACGGGAAGTTATTTGAAATACGTAAACTTTCAAGCCACGACCCACTGATTTCACTTATAAAAGAAAGGTTTCAGAAAAAAATAACCCTCCACTTAACTTCACTGAAAGCGAACAAGGCCGAAACAGACGCGGCAGGTGCACGTTTATATGGCTCCAACCACGAAGAAATAAAGCAAGCCTATTTTGCAATTGGAAAAGAAAAAGCCATTGTTCAACTTTTTTCCGACATGGTTTCTCAAAAGCTTTCAAGCTCTCTGATCGTTCTTTTGGCCGAAATTTTATATGGGGAAAACAGCTACCGGACAAGTGAAAAATTTATTCTGAACAACAGCGGCGACCGCCAGAAAACGACCCCTGCAAAAGATGTGCCTGCAGAAATGGAAAAGTTGGTTGAGTGGTACAATGTAACCGACAAGGGGCATAATGTACACCCCATAATCATGGCCACTTACCTGCATTACCGTTTAACAACCATTCATCCGTTTAACGACTGGAACGGACGGATCGCACGGTTGCTGCTTAACCTTGCCCTGATGAAAAAGGGGTATTTCCCGGTACTGATTGCTTCAGGTGAAAGGCAAGCCTATTATGAAAACCTCGAACAGGCCGACAAAGGAAATATTGAACCCCTGATCAGGTTTTTTGCCGAAAAAGAACTGGAAACCATCGATGATTTCACCAGCAGTCCCGAATACATTTCAATAGAGACAAAATACGACCTGGAAAAGAAACTTGAAAACATGAACAAGGGCGAACGTTGCATTGTACTTACAGAAGACAGTGCCACGAACAACCTGCTGGCCTACATTCTTGAAGCTTCGGGTTTTAACATGAACGAAACCAACATTATTTCGTACGAAGGATGCTCAAAGATCAGCTCGGCCAACCTGTTTTCCATTTTCGTTAAACAAAAAATGCCGGGTGTGCGGATCGTTGTGCATCGTGACCGCGATTACCTTACCAATATCGAAATTGACGAACAGCGGGAAACCTTCCGAAAAATCGACACCTACCTGTTTGTTACCAAAGGTACCGACATTGAAAGCTATTTCCTGAATGCCCGGCACATTAACCATTGTTACCCTTCGATAAATGAAAATGAAGCACAACAGTTAATTCTTCAAACGTATGAGGATGTTTTTTCCAAGTCGGTCGATTACCTCTGGAAAAAGGAGTTTGGAGGCCATAAAACCGAAGAACACAGCCACCTGGGAAGTGCAGTTGAGGAACTGGTGCGGAACAATCTTAAAAGGTTTACACATGGAAAAACAGCCTTGAAAGTATTGACCTATAAAATACAGGATATTTTAAAAGAGAAGGTAACCCTCGAACAGTACTCACCGTTTTTGTATGTGAAAGAATTGCGTAAAATTGCCCTTTCCATCTGGGATAAACAGGAATAAACCACCATGAACATTCGAAGTGTAAATATTAAAGATGCCTGTCAGATAACGCACATCTACAATTATTACATTGAAAAGACAATCGTAACCTTTGAAGAAACAAGGATCACCGAAGAGGAGATGGCCAGAAGGATAAAATCCATTTCTTCAGAATATCCTTTCCTGGTAATTGAAGATAACAATGAAATTGCCGGATACGCCTATGCAACCAGGTGGAAAGAACGTACGGCCTACCGTTTTTCGGCTGAAGTAACAATTTACCTGCACCCCGAAAAAACAGGAAAAGGATATGGCAGCAAGCTTTACTCACATTTCCTTGATGAAATAAGAAAAAGCAACCTTCATGCACTTCTGGCTGGAATATCCCTGCCAAACCGCACCAGCATTGCCCTGCACGAAAAGTTCGGTTTTAAAAAAGTTGGTTGTTTGGAACAGGTAGGTTTTAAATTTGAAGAATGGATTGACGTGGGATATTGGGAATTAAAGCTGTAACTTGTACTTCTCAACAATTCCTTGTAACATGAAAGTAATTCTAATTCTTTCGTTTTTAATTGTTGTAATATTCGGTTTCTCGTGTGAAAAAGATGATTCTTTTCAACGACAAGATAACGACACAATTTTTTATGCCGCTTTTGATTCTCACGTAATGGTGCTTAATGATCAACCTTTTGAGTTTGATATCGACCAGGATAATGATACTGATTTGTGGTTTAAAGTTAAGCAAGAGGATACAAAAGTAAACGGTGTTCAATACTCCTGGTTATATTGCGAAGTAACTTCACTTCAGGATTATATTAAACTTGCCTGGGGAGCCCAAGGCAGCAGTTTTAAATACTATGTGGAAAATGGCAGCAAGGTAAGCAGCAATCGGTTTTTTTTTGAGGATCGCGTTACCATCGCAGGCAGTATCTTTGTAAAGAATGACGGAGTGTGGGTTTTGGAAAAAAAACCTGAAAGATACATTGGCATTCAGTCTGAGGATGATGAAGGATTCTGTTATGGATGGATACACCTTTCGTTCACCGACAGCACATTAAGCATAAAAGAGATTGCACTTAGTAAAATTCACGATCAGGCGATCATTGCCGGGGCAAAACCGGAATAAGGATTAAACATACACCTTTTCCATCTTTTCTATTTCTTTAATTACATTGTCATAAGAAACTCTTTCAACAATCACCTAACCAAAATTATATTAGAGAGAAAAAAGATTGGAAAATATTCAATTAAGAAAATAAAATCAAAAATATATTCGATTGAAGAAAGAAAATAAATGATTGTACTTCTTATTTCGACTGGTTCGCCAGATATTCAGCCGCAACTTCCAGCTCCCTGTACCACTCTTCTCCATACATCCTTATCAGTGGTTCTTTCAGAAATTTGTATAAAGGCAATCCCTTTTTCGCGCCACATTCGCGCCCGGGACGGCAAATATCAAGCTGCTGGTAATTCACGGCATCAAAATCATTGTAATGGCTTATGCGTATCGGGAAAAGGTGGCACGAAACGGGTTTTCTGAAATCGACCTCACCATTTAAAAAAGCCTTCTCGATGGCGCAACTTAAGATGCCTTCTTCACTCGTATAGGTATAGGCACACTCCCTTTTGTTGTATAATGGTGTAACCAGGTCGCCATCGGAATCGATCACTGAATAACCTTGTTTTTCCACTTCGGCAATGTGCTTTTGGGGCATGTATTTTTTGAAAACGGGATAGTATTTTTCAACCAGGGCTGCTTCTTCATCGGTAAGCGGCGCCCCTGAGTCGCCTTCAATGCAACAAGCTCCTTTGCAGACCTTCAGGTCGCATAAAAAATGCTTTTTAAAAACATCGAGGCTTATTATTGTCCGGCCAATTTCAACCATATTGCAAGGATAGGATAAAAGCAATGAAAATGCAAGCCGGGAATAATGTGTTATGCAGGATTTGTTCTTTGTGTTTTTATTCTTAGAAAGAAGATGGTTGTTTTTATTATGTTTATTTTACTTTACAATAAAAATCTGTTATTTTAGCAACGGATCAATTTTAAATACACTACCATGAGAAAACCAGAAATCATTACCCATAAGGGGAAAACTATCGTGTACCTTGACTTTACCAACATGAAAAACAGGGATGAAATCATGAAACTTGAAAAGGATGGGGCCGATTATATCAGGAGCCAGCCTTTTAAGTCGGTGTTAACTTTAACAAACATGGAGAACATGTATTTTAACAACGATATTAAAAAATATTTCGAGGAGATTGTTAAAGGAAATGCCCCCTATGTTAAAGCAGGTGCTGTATTGGGCATGAGTGGTTTGATTTCAATCATGTACAATGCTTTCATTAAAATAACCGGGCGTAATATCCGTTCGTTCAAAACAAAAGAAGAGGCTTTGGAATATTTGGTTTCACAATGACCATGTACCGCCCCAACTGGCTCCAATACTCCGACAACCGCTTTATGTACAACGGCAAAGAGCTCCAGGACGATGGCTTTAAACCCGATGAAAACGGCAATAATAAATACCAGTTGGATTGGTACGATTACTGGGCACGTTTTTACGACCCCGCGCTGGGAAGATTCCACACGGTTGACCCCCTGGCTGAATTATTCAACTACCAGTCGCCTTTTGCCTATGCTGCAAATAACCCTGTAAGATTTATCGATTATTTGGGCCTGGGCTATTATGACCCCGAACTGGGTTACGTGAGCGACGATGTTGATGTTACATATTATCAACCTTTCGACTGGACTGCCCAATACCTTTTGGAAAATACACAAACCCAAAATAATGGCAGTGAGTTCCGTGGCCCGGGGCCTGTACTTACCGAACCAATTGATTTGGGGGGATTGCCGGAAAGTGAGAATGTAAGAGAAAATGTTGATATATATGATTGCAGTAATCTTGCCTTGAATTTTGTAAATGGTATGGTATTTACAGCTGATGTCCAGTTGATAGATAAATCAATTGATTTTCTAAAAACATGCCAAGGTACCTCTAAAGAAATTTCGTTAGTTGGAAGAGCTGGAACAAATTTATACCGCATAGGGGTTGGCACCTCTGTAACAAGTGGAATTTTAAGTCTTTATAAATATTCCACAATTAAAAATCCAACATGGGGAAACAAAACTGAACTTGGCATTGGATTAACAAGTGCAACTTTATCTGCTATTCCCCAAACAACATATTTAGGAATTGGAATAGGTTTAATTGATGTTGCTGGTGGTTTTAACGGATTATATTATTTCATGGATATGAACGAGATTTTATACAAACAGCATAATATGTTGCTAATACCTAGATCTGATGGGTTTTTTATGCCAATTAGTTTTAAATAATAATTGAAAACTAATGAAAATATATTATTATTTATATTACAGGATTTATAGGATATGGATAAAAATGAAAGGACCTGACAATGCATTTTTAGCAATGGTAGCCTTTAGCCTCTTAATTATATTCAATATTTCAACTTTCATAAAGCATTTTAATTTTTTGAACAATAAATCATATGAACAAATTAAAATACCTGTCATTCTTGGTGTAATTTCAGTTTTAATTATAAATTATTTAATTTTTATACATAGGAAAAAGTATGTTGAAATTGAGAAGCGGTTCATAAATGAAACAAAAAGACAAATTTTTATTGGTAATTTAATAATAAGCATATATACTTTGTTGACATTTGTATTTTTATTTTGGGTATTTTTTTAGGTATTCCCCCTCCACGAATTCGGATTGCAGTCCTAATCCGAATCTTTATAATAAGGAATTTAAAATGACGAAGAAAACAGAATGATAAAAGAAAAAAATATAAACATATCTGAAAACCTGGTAGCAACAAAAATATTCCACACGGTTGACCCCCTGGCTGAATTATTCAACTACCAGTCGCCTTTTGCCTATGCTGCAAATAACCCTGTAAGATTTATTGATTACATGGGTTTGGGCTATTATGACCCCGAACTGGGTTACGTGAGCGACGATGTTGATGTTACATATTATCAACCTTTCGACTGGACT
>JAFGEV010000349.1 GCA_016931385.1 Prolixibacteraceae bacterium | reverse complement strand
TTCAGGCCTTCATCGCCAGTCTCGTTATAAGCAACAAGCAATAGTTCCAGGTTCATCATATTGTCGATAATTACCGGGTATTGCCATTTCCCCTTATTGAAATCCCATGAGCGGATTAATCCTAACCGGGGATTATAACGCGTTGCCAGAGAACGGGCCCCGGTAACCAGGACATTCCTGTACAAGGTATCTTGTGTTAAACGGTAGCCGTTCCCAAAACTACAGTTCAGCATAAACCCAATATCGTGGTTGTTTGTGGTGTATTTTTCACGTTCTATCCTCGATGTATATTCTTTCGCATATGACTTGATTTGCCCGTCATTGCTGTATTCGTACAAATACCAAAGTGTACCGGGAAAGAAACCGCTGCACCACCACTGCGGGGTTGATGTAATATCTTTGCCGTCGGCAAATGAACGGGGAAGCACCGAGTCGTTATTGGCATATTTTGCTGCCATTTGGATACTTTGCTGTATGGCATTTTCAAATGCCGCATCGATTACCTCTTCGAGAGGTTTTTCTTTCTTTATCCCGGAACAGCCGGAGGCTAGTAAAATGCCTGCTAAACCAATTAAAATTATGCCGATTCGAAATCGCTGTAACTTATTCTTCATTTTTAATATCGATTGTTGTAATGTTGTTATTCAAACTAATAGTTGTTCGGAAACCTGGAATGAATCAGGGTTAAAAACGCTCACTTTCTTTTATAAACCAGGAATACGATAAATGTAAATATTGCAATACTAATCCCTACAATCGAAGAGAAAGTATAGTCGAACCCAAAACCTTCATCGGCGAACAACAAATATGTTGTTGTTACGCTTGTCATGAATATTGCGGGAATTAATGTTATCCAATAAAACTTGTTTCCCTTTTTAAGAAACGCAGAAATAGCCCATAATACGATTGTGGCCAATGTTTGGTTCGACCATGCAAAGTACCGCCAAACCACAGCAAAATCAATCTGGGTGAGAAAGAACCCAACTGCAAACAGGGGGATGCTTACCACCAACCTGTTTTTTACAGGCCCTTGCTTATATCTCATAAAATCGGCAACAATCAGCCGGGCACTCCGGAATGCCGTATCGCCGGAAGTAATCGGGGCTGCCACCACACCAAGCAAAGCCAAAACCCCACCAAATTTACCAAGCAGCGAATTGGAAATTTCATTAACAACAAAAGCTGCATTTCCCTGGTTTGCTGTCATAACATCGTTTAATTCGCGTATTCCGCCAAAAAAACTCATGCTAATTGCGGCCCAGATCAGAGCCACTACCCCTTCGGTGATCATTGCCCCGTAAAATACACGACGGCCATATCTTTCATTCGTCATACAGCGCGCCATTAGAGGCGACTGAGTAGCATGAAACCCTGAAATTGCCCCGCAGGCAATGGTGATAAACAACATTGGAAAAATTGGGAATTTATCGGCACGAACATGGTAATTATGAATATTTGTAATGTTCAATTCCGGAATATGGTATCCTTTAACGAACAAAGCAACGATTAACCCGACCGCCATAAACAGGAGTGCAAACCCAAAAACCGGATAAACTCGCCCGATTACTTTATCGATTGGCAGCATGGTGGCCAGCAGGTAATAGGCAAATACAACCCAAACCCAGAAGGTCATTGATGCAAAATCAGGAGTTAGTCCGGCCAATATTTTTGCCGGGCCCATAATAAATACGGCTCCTACAATTATCATTAATAACACTGTAAATGCACGCATAAATTGCTTTATCCCTGTTCCCAGATAAATACCAACGATTTCGGTGATGCTTAGCCCATTATGCTTAATTGAAAGCATTCCGGAGAAATAGTCGTGAACCGCACCGGCAAATATCGAACCTAACACTATCCAAAGAAATGCGACTGGCCCCCACATGGCCCCGGCAACTGCACCAAAGATTGGCCCAAGGCCTGCAATGTTCAGAAATTGAATAAGAAAAACCCGCCACCAGGGTATCGGGATGTAATCGACACCATCTTCCATGGAATAGGCCGGTGTTTGCCGGGCAGGGTCAATTCCAAATATACGCTCTACTATTTTTGAATAAACAACATAACCGGCTATCAGCAAAAACAACGATATTATAAATATTACCATAAGTCAATATATTCTCTTTAATAAATTTATTCCTGATTTTGTTCGACCCCATCAGGATGGGGAAAAATCCCCTCCTGTCAAAATAGCTATTGATATGATATGTGAAATCATTTGCTTCATTAATTTTAAAACTTATTATTGTCATTCATATTTGGCCAACAATTTGCCTGTGAGGTTTCGTACATAGGCGTCCTTGTGCTTCGACAGGCTTTCTAAAACCAACATGATTTGTTGGTTTTGGAGGTGTTCCGAACGGATTAAACGATAAATCAGGTTCAGAGAGCCACTGTTGAGCTGTTGCTCCTGAAAAAGGGTTAACAGCTCAAAAATAACCTCCTCGGTTGCATAACCTGATTCAATCAATTTCCAGATAATCGTATTCTTCTTTTCTGTTGATAAACCAAACATCACTTCAACCAACTGTTTTTGAAGGGAAGCATCTTTTAATTTGGATGACTGGAAATACAGAAGTGCTCGTTGTGAAATTTCGATCGTATCGGAACGGATGTACTGGATAAAAAGTGGATAAAAATCCTCATGGTACGAAGGACGTTTCTCAACCGCCCGAATTCCCCAAAGTATTTTTTTAGTCTCCTGACTTTCAAACATCCGTTTTAAAAAATCGGCACAAACTCTTTCATCCAGTATTTCCAATATTTTTGTTTGAGACGGGCCATAAACCGTGTGCCATAGGGTATAACAGGTATATGCTGCGTCCTTGACTACAACTTCCGCGAGTGCTGGTTGGGTAGCTGCTGTGTATCCATCTATTTTATAAGCCGTGTAAGGATCAATTGAGTCAGGCACTACAATTAATTCTTCCAACTTCAAATCTTTCAATATTGAAGCGGTGTTGCTAAGAATTGCGTTAAGTTTCTCATAGTCGCCAGCATCAAATTCGGTATGGTCTGATTTGGTCAGGGGTTGGTCTTCCGGTATTTCCATGCCCAGATAATTACCAGAACCGTCCCAGAAAAGAGTCACACGGATCATCTTACATTCGCCGGTTATGCATACATCTTTGTGAAACTGTCGACTAAACCAAATGGGCAATCCATTTTCATCCTGAAGTTCAACAATTTCAGGATCTGAAAGTGAATCGGTTTCGCTCTCAAAAATATGGTGCACCAACGTCCCCTTCATATCACGCAAACCTTCATGCGGGAAATCCGGCCAAACTTTAGTAAAACCGGAAAGCAGCAGAAAAACAATCGCTGTCAATGCTTTTATGTAATCTTTACTTCTAAATGCCATTATAAAACAAATTTTCACATGGCGGAATGTCGGCCACCGGGTGAAGTGTACAACTTGCAACAAGTTCGGGACTTAAAATTCTTTGTCAGGAAAATGTTCCATGTTTTTAGGATCGGAATAATGCAGATCAATAGCGCAGTTGAAGCTGAAACATCCGGGTAAATCACGTAATCGGTAATGTCCTGTTCTTTCAAAATAAAATCGCCAAGCAACCTGCGCGATTCCCTTTTTCCAGCAATATAAGCCACCCTTTCGAGTTTGCGATTTTTATAAATATCTTTCACCAAGCTATGTTTTTTCAGGGACAACCAGTTGGAGAAAACCACCAGCAGTCCTTTGATATCGGATTTTTTTCTTAAATACACTTCTTAAACTCAATTTCTTCTTTACTAAAATTGGATACATACAGCATATTATCCTTTTGCAAAAATTCTCTTTTGCAAATTAATTTTCTTACGGCACTTCAACTAGTTCTACCACTATACTTTGACAAACTTTATTCATTGAAATTTGAATACCTGTATTCATTAAAAATTCTCCTGTGAAAATCTCATTATATGCTGATAACTTTGAGCCTATCCCCGTATTATTAATTTCAGCAATCTTATATTTCATGTTTGGGCTTAAGCCTTGCAACTTTATGGGTGGGAGTTTGTATCTGAGATTATTACTTAAACTAAATGCAAAAAATACACCCCTGTCTTTTTCAGGAGAGACATACATCAGTGAGGCAATACCACAACCATCATTAGGTGCAATTATACGGTATAAGTCTCCCTGCTGTACAATTGACCTGATTGATTTATAGGTTTCAATCGCCCCCTTTGCAAAATTTTGTTCTTCCGGAGTTAAATCATCTGGACGCATTTCCATTCCCAATCTTCCTGTCATCGCAACATCGAATCTGAATTTCAAAGGAATCTCTCTATTTGTCTGATGGTTTGGAGAAGCACTCACGTGTGATGCCATTGCATTGGCAGGGAAAAAATGTGAAGTTCCCCATTGTATGTTTAGCCGACTTAAGGCATCTGTATTATCGCTGGTCCAGAATTCATGGAAATATTGCAAATGCCCATAAGTAACTCTTCCGCCGCCACTTGAACTCGCTTGCATAACAATATCAGGATGGCTGGCAAGGATACGTTCCCATGTTTTTTGTAAGCCGAGATGATATTCAATGTACAGATGAGATTGCTTATCCTGGTCAAGAAAAGTTGAGCCATAATTGCTGATAAAATGATTTGCATCCCACTTGATGTAGGCAATCTTGGGGTATTTAACTAACAAATCGTGAACTACATGGTAAACAAAGTCCTGTACAACAGGGTTAGACATATCCAGTAGCATTTCTGACTTCCCCCGTCCCTTTAATGTAGTCCTGTTCGGTTGATGCACAATCCAATCGGGATGCTGTTCGAAGAGTTCACTTTTATCACAAATCATTTCAGGTTCTAACCAGATACCAAACTTTAACCCATTTTCTTCTGCTCTTTTAATTAAAGGATCCAACCCATTAGGGAGTTTCTGGGGACTTACTATCCAATCACCCAAGCTGGAAGTGCCATCGTTTCGGGGGTATTTGTCACCAAACCATCCATCATCCATTACAAATAATTCGCCTCCTAATTTTGCAAAATCATCCATCATCTTCAAAATCTTATCCTCTGTAATATCAAAATATACACCTTCCCAACTATTGAGCAAGATCATCCGTTCGCTGGTTCCATCCTTTATTTTATATTCACGGGCCCATCTGTGGATATTTCGACTAGCCAGTCCTTTACCTTTGTTACTATATGTCAGGATAAATTTTGGGGTATGAAAAACATTGCCTCTTTCAAGTATATATTGAGAAGCATCTTCATTGATCCCGGAGATAATATTTACCTTGTATTTTTCATCCATATCAAATGAAATTTTATAATTACCGGTCCATTCTAAAGAACCAGCAATTATATCGCCATTCTCTTCTGTCGATTTGCCATCTAAACTTAACATGAAGGAAGGATTGTCACATTGTGTATTACGAATGCCTGTTCGGTTTTTGATAACTTTTACTCCCCGTTCCAGTTTTTCTTCAATTAAATTAAACTCATCTCCCCACGCCCCATGGAAATGTGTCAACCATGGATCGAAAGATCGTACCGGAATATAGCAAGATGCAAATTTAAATAAGGTAACTGGGCCGGTGCCTTCATTTAAAATATCAGTCCATATCTCAACAATATCCTCCTGAAAATAAGTTTTGTAATTAACAGTTACCTGAAAGGCATACGCGTTATCAAACAGTACCACTTTAGTTAGGGAAATATTATCATCTATTTTTATTTTTTCAACTGATTTAAAGAATAAGTCGGCAGACATGTTCCCATCAGGATGTGTTACCTGTAAAGCCTTCTCTTTTGAACATTCAATCCCAAATGCCGGGTAAGCTTCTTCATTCATTCCTGATGCACTTCGAATGACCTGAGAGACATCGTTAACTTTATCACCGTAAAATTGGAACAGAAATTTTTCACCTGGATGTCCGGTAAAAATCATAACTGTATTTTTGGTTTCAATAGTAATTACCTCATCCACAGAAGTACCATACAAAACAGCAGGAGCAAAAAGTAGCAACAATATTATTTTAAGTATTTTTATCATCTAGTTTTAAAAATTAAATGTATTTTTTTTGAAACTTAACCATCAGCAAAAGCACTAATCACGATTCTAATAGAATTCTTATTCAGTCCAATTTCCCCGGAAACTTGCGTGGGTAAGAAAATCACTGCTATTAACAAAACTATTTACATTCGGATAATGGGTAAATAAGCAGTACCCAACTAATCTTGTTTTGTTTCTCCAAGATTATATTTCTGAATGTTTTCTAAACCAGGCTTTCCTACCCCCTTTTTCATTCGTTCGATTAGCTTATCAAGATGATCCTGGTATACCCCGCGCGGATCGGTATTTTCGTATTTACATACTGATGCTGCCATGCCAATCACCTCGCCCATCATTCCGGTAGTACGCATTAACCGAACTGTTCCGAGTGCCACATGAGTAACGCTAATGTTGCGCCCGGCCATCATCAGGTTGCTTATATTTTTAGAATAGAGGCAACGAAACGGAATCGGATACGGATAAATAGCAATGTGTTTGGCTATTGATTTAAACTCTTTATCGGGAAATAACCTGCTGTTCGCAGGATCGGGATAATGCAGGTCGATGGTCCAGCTTGTAGGTGCAGTGCCATCGGGATACACATTGTGTTCAGTCAAATCCTGTTCTTTTAAAATATAATCGCCAACCAAGCGACGCGATTCGCGTTTTCCAGCAACGAATGCAACCCATTTCATCTGGCTTTTACTGAATTCATCTTTTCTGGAACTGTGGTTCTTCAAATACGACCAGTTTGAGAAAACAACCAGCAACCCGTAATCGCGTACCCTCTCAAAATCGTTGATCTGGTTCAGGTTCATGCCTGTTTCCCAGTTCCAGTCACCGCGTTTTATAGCTTCTGCGCGTACATCATCCCACGGTAATCCCCAGTCGATATCAGGAAATGAAGTAGGGGCATCTTTCTCTTCAGCGAACCACTGAATCGATGAGCCCATGGTCATCATATCTGCCTCTTCAGGAGCTGTCTCTTCTTTGTACAAGCCTCGGCTTTCACGCCCCATCATATAATCGGCGCCAGCCAGATAACCAATGGTTCCATCGCCGGTACAGTCAGCAAACAAAGGAGCACTAAAAACCAGTTCCTGTCCGGTTTCGGTACTCACAGCAACCACTTCCTTTATTTTGTCTCCTTCAGTAACAACCTTGTTGGCCCTGTAATTCAGGAAAAGCGAAATATTTTTTTCAGCTTCCACATAAAAAAGCTTTTTGTCATCTTCGTAATATTCGTACGGTTTGGCATTGCCTCCTTGTTTTGGTCCAATTTCATTCACCAGATTTCCCAAATTCGGATATGGTTCGAGCTTAATACGGCCTCCTAAATGCACTCGCACTTCGGAAGAATTGTTGCCACCCAACACCGGACGATCCTGTATTAAAGCTACTTTTACACCTAAACGCGCTGCCGATATTGCAGCACAGGTACCTGCCATTCCACCACCAACAATTACAAAGTCGAATGTTCCGGCAGACTCCGGATTATCGGGTAATCCCAGCATTTGTTTGCGCCAGGCAGCCATTTCTGTTTTTTCCGAAGGAGGTATAAAGTTTTTGTCTTTGGTAAAAAACAACGCATCGCAACGTCCATCGAAGCCAGTTAAGTCGTGCAAGGAAATTTTACTTTTTTTACTGCTTATTTCAACCGAACCACCTTCAACCCACCACCATTCAGGCGTGGATACACCAAAGTTTCCACCAACCTGCCTGCCATCAATTAATACCTGAAACTGACCGGGGGCTTTGCTTGTCCATAGCGATGCCCAGTTACGACTTCGCACCCACAAATAATAGGTTCCTTTCTTCGGAAAATTAACAGTTGTTGTTGCATCTTCAACCGGGAAACCCAATCCGTGAGCCAGTAAATACGGCGAACCCATTAAATCCATAAACTGCTGATCGACCGACCAGCCGCCTTTATTTGTGAAACTTTCGGTTTCGACAAACAGTGATTGTGCCCGACAGAAGACTGACACTAATAATAACAAAAACAAGAAATTGAACCTTCTCATAACGATTACTAATAAATTATTATTCCTTCTCTTTTATTACAACGGTGTACATACAATAACTTGATCCCATTGATTCGACAAAACCTTTCTTCTCAAGCATACTCGTTGGAGAACAGCCATTGAGAACTACCTGCCCCTTTGAAAAAGACTTTCGGTACAAACTGAAATAACCTTTCAGATTAGCAGCATTCGAATCCATCCGGGTTACATTCAACCGAGTTCTTTCGAATTGATTAAGCCAGCTTGGAAGCACCGGAAATTTATCTGCAAATAAAATATATACATCAATGTCACAATTACACACAAATGAAAAACAAGTATCATTTTCACTGATTAGCTTATCGTTACCATGCGTTTTTATATGCAAAGAACCATTTAACTCTTCAGGCACAGAATTAAACTGATAATCACGATCCATATACTGATATCCTCCTGAAACAATGCGATTGATCGCATACTTCTTTCCTCTTGAAGATGTTAATTTACTTACACTAACATCTTCAAGAGCATAAACGTCTCTGGCTGAAGTAAAAACAGATCCACAAATCAAAATAACTATAAGAATTCGACTCATGATTTATTTATATTAGGTTAAAATTCATTCTTGAACTAATTCAGATAAGCATATTTCCTCAAAAAATCATCGGTTATTTTGCGAATAGTATAAAAATACGGAGTTAAATCTTTTGCATAATAAAAGATCGGATGACCAGCTCCTTCAATTAAATGCAACTCACAATAAATCCCGTTTGTCTCCATACGTGATCTAAATTCTTCGGCAGTTTTAACCGGGATAAGCTGATCTTTTGTACCCAGGATAAAAAGCGTAGGCGGCGTACTTTGATCAATGTTATGCAATGGAGAAATCTCCTGATACCTTTTTTTCATGGATTCGGTGCCATACCCATTTTCGCTGTTATCAACCACAGGATAATAAAGAACCATGAGATTTGGCTTATAATCAGCTCCACCTGATTCGTTTAATGTTCCGATAGCTGCGGCCAAATGACCACCGGCAGATGAGCCAGCTGCCACAATCCGCGTCGGATCGATATTCCATTTTTCTGCATTCATGCGAATCCAATGAATAGCATCTTTGGCATCTGCTACACTTTCGAACGGCGAAGAATGATTCACGTAGGCATTGCGGTAATCAACCGTAATGCCTACCATTCCTTTTGAAGCATAGTAAGCACATTCCCTGTAAAATTGCAAAGGTGTCCCCGTAGCCCAACCACCACCAAAAAAGTATACAATGGCAGGAAGTTTCTCTTCTTTCTGTGCCTGCTTTGGCTTAAAAACATGAAGGTTCAAACTTTCCTGATCTATCGTCTTATAGCAAACAATTTCCGGATGAAAAGACTGCGCAGGAGGTGGCAAAATCTGTTTTAACGCATCAAACCATACATCAGCCATCAGATCAGCCCCAGCTGAATTGGGATGTACCTTGTCACTAATGGTATGCTTTACCCATTCAAAATCTTTGGACTGATCAACTAATATTACATTTGGATTGTGCATGTTTTGCACCATCTGGCCTATGTGTTTATTTAATTCCGGAACGTAAGAATACTTAGGCAGTTTACCGCTCACAACAACTTTAGCTACCAAGATTTTAGCTTTCGGATTAATCAACAGTATTTTCTGAATGATTGATTGTTGAGCGAAAATTATTCCGGCTACAGGATTTTCGGTAGAAAAATGATTGTGTCCTGAATGGAGTAAAACAAAATCTGCCGGGTATTGTCGGTATATGCTATCAATATGCGCCTCAAGAAATTCGGCATTTTTCCCGCTAAAACCACAATGATTAAGTTTTCCAATACGACATTTACTGCTTCTCGATCCAACAAAATCGAAATGATATCCAGCTGAGAAAAGTCGCTCCCACAACGGAAAGAGATATGAATGAAAATTCTCACCTCCTTCGGTAATAGAATCGCCCAATCCCATAATAGTAACTCGTTTTGAACTTTCTTCCGTATTTTTGTCATCCTGTGCGCCCAACGGAACACAAAAAACAAAACAGTAAACCAATAGCAAACTTATAGTCTTTATATCTAACATTTCTTTAATCCCAAGGTTTAAACGTCAAAAATGAGCCATGATGCAAATCAGAGTTCATTAATTTTATTAAAACATTACTCACATTTCAGACAGGCAATTGTCTTGTAATCTTTTCCAGCAACAAAACGAATCCAACGCGATTAAAATGATTCGGGAAATTCATAATTAAAACTCTCTCCTGTTGCAAGTTTAACTTCCTGATAGATTTTGGAGGTTCGGGCTGTCTATACTGAAGGGTACAGGCAACAAAAAATAGTATTGCAAGCATAGTAACAATATTCAGCTTACTGATTCGGGTTGGACTATTCATAATGGATTCTAACCTTATTGTCAAAAGTTTAGTGTTCTTTTAAACTATCCATAAATTTTAAGGTTTCCTGCCACCATGCAAAATTGGAGTCCCATTCAACTTTCCAGCCTCCCCAAATAACTACCCCATCTGCGTATTGTTTGCACACATCGAGTTGTTTGTGCCAAAACTGGCCATCAATGTGAGTCCCTTTTAATTCGGCATTACTATCATGATAAATAGGCCATAAAAAAGCGTAAACAGGCTTTCCGTATTTTTTTGCTTCCCGAAGATTTGCAATAGCATATTTTTCCCAGTTCTCCGGGTCATTATAAAAAGTGTACAAAGAAGGAAAAACAGCATCAACATGTTCGGCTAGTTCTTTTAAACGAAAATTCCCTTTTACCCAATTTTCATAACCAGTTCCTTCACCCTTCAAAGCGGACCAATAATCCCGTTGTGGTAATTCTCCGTAGAAGCCAAATTTTTCATTTTCTCTTTCATCTCGTGCCCATTCAATTACATCGGTCATTTTCTTTATGTTGGCACTAACAATTTCTTCACTACCGGTTAAATCCCAATGTTCAATGTCAATAACAACGGGATTGTTATTTGTTTCCAGTCCCTTAACAACATCCCTCACATTTTTTTCTATTGGATATTCCTTACTCTCACCGGCCTTCCAAAGACTACTGGCGTAAATAAGCCTTATTGGAGATATGCCATAAACACTAACATCAGGTTTTCCCGAATATAGCAAGGCGCTATAAACCTTGAAATCGTTTTCCGAATCTGATTCTTGTTCTACTTGTTCTTGCTCAACCGGTTCATCATCTTTATTGCAAGCCACACCTACCAATAGGAACAGTAAAAAAATAATGCTCCATAATTTTTTCATAATAGCTAAGTTTTAAAGTTTTATATAATTTCGGAAGCTATTGTTTTAGCATAATCCTTGACATTTTTTATCGGACACTCCTAACTTTCAACACTATTACTCAAAGTATTAGTGTGTATAATTTTAAATGGAGACATCCATAAGCACTAACATCAAGGTTCCCTGAATATAGCAAGGTGCTATGTTCTTACCCAAATTTCAGTTAAAGGTGGCAAAGCATAAAACTTTGCCACCTTTTTAATAATATCATTGGAATTAATAGCCAGGATTTTGTTCCAATGTTACACCAAACCCTTTGTAGGTATCTATCTCCTGCTGTGGAATTGGGCACAAATAATCTTTGGATGCATCAAACACACGGTTTTGTGCATTGGGAAAACGTGCGTCTGTATTTAAATCATATTGGCTTTCGATTCCTGCATACGAAACGAAGCAGTCGTCATCGATTTGTGGTATCCCTGTTGCTGTAGAAGGATCAAGGATACGTCCATAAAGCGTAACCGGCATAACTTTTTCAGCAATACGCCATCTCCTGATATCAAATAAACGGAATCCTTCATTAGCTAATTCCACTTTACGCTCTCTTCTGATTACTTTTCTTAATTCAGCTTGATTTGTCGTTGTGATGGCTGGATACGCTGAAGTGTTTGAAACATCGACACCGTAAGCCCTCGCACGCACCCGGTTGATGGCTGTTAAAACAGAGGCATCGATTTGGCCAGCTTCAATTTTTGCTTCCGCATAGGTTAATAATACTTCCGCATAACGGATCAAAATAAAATCATAATCCGCCCAGGTTTGTTTTTTTACCTGATACTCTTCGATCGTATATTTTTTCCAACAGTAACCACAAAATGCTGCTGGCCAGGATGCCGTTCTACAATTTTTATTGGATCCCAAATTAGCTCCTGTAGCATTACGAAGAATGATGCTATCCGGATGGCTTTCAAATATTAGACCAGCCCAAAGCGTGCCAGGCAAAATAATTGATGCACTTAGGCGCGGGTCACGATTGTCAAACGGATGCTTTGGGTCATAAACTGTAGATTCATCAATAGGTTTTCCATCAGTTGCTTCATAAGAATCAATCATGGATTGTGTGGGAACATTGACACTATATCCATTATTATTTCTTGAACCTTGTGCAAGTGGAAAATTATTGACTTTAAACCCATCTTTAAATGGCATGGAAAGTATAATTTCCGGTGACCCCTCACCTGCCAAACCAAATAAATCTTCGTAGTTAGGATGTAAACTGTACCCCATAGCAGATTCGTTGTCTATAATGGATTTTGCTGCAGAGGCTGCTTCACTGTACTTTTTATTATACAAAGCAATGCGTGACTTTAATGCAAGTGCAGCCCCTTTTGTAATCCGGCCTTTATCAGATCCTGCCCAGGTGTTTGGCAGATTTGCTATAGCTACATCCAGGTCACCAAGAATTTGATTGACAATAGTTTCCTTGGGATCTCTCGGAACCAATGATTCTTCGATACCTCTAAATACTTGTAAAACCAGTGGGACATCACCATACAATTCAGTCAAATACATATAATGGTAAGCCCGCAATGCCAATGCCTGTGCTTGTATTTGGGTATATTTATCCGGGGCGGTCACGTCTTTAGCACGCTCCATATTGAGCAATAAAGAGTTTACACGTCCGATGGATCTGTAATGGATATAATAGTTCTGTTTATATATTGCAGATGTTGCGCTGTGGCTTCCT
>JAFGEV010000348.1 GCA_016931385.1 Prolixibacteraceae bacterium | reverse complement strand
TTTCTTGATTCATTGCTGGTTGAAGAAACTTGTTTGGAACTGGCGGGCGAAGGAAAAGCTTATTATACCATGCTACGAATGGCGAAGCGCTGGAACGATCCATCGATCCTTGCCGACAGGGTAAGCGCCAAATACCCGGAAGGGCTTCAGGAGGCCATCCGCACTAAGCTGATGGATCCAACAAACTGGTTTGTCGATTTTAAATTACAGGAAAATTAAAAAATATAACTATGAAGACAATTTCTACAATTTTATGCTTATTGGTACTGGTAACTCAGCTTATGGCTCAGTCGCCGGTTAAAAAATGGCAGGGAGCATCCTCAAATGATTGGGATTACATCTCTGCCAACTGGGTGCCTATTGAAGGGTTACCTTTCCCTGCCACATTTGAAGCAGGCGATGATGTTCTACTTGATGATACGCGTAACGAAGGACAGGACAGCATTAGCGTTGTTGGCGAGATCAATGCAGCTAATGTTACTTTCAACAATTCGGCTGCTGTTACCTATGCATTATATTCGGCTGACGCTACGGCAAAGATAATGGGCGAAGGAACAATTTACAAAGAAAATAACGGAGATGCCATTGTTGGGGTTAACGTTGAAATGGCCGGAGGGATTATCGCGCGGCAGGGTAAATATGTTGCCAATAACCCGGATGGTTCTATCAATGCATTTGGACCTAAGGTGACTTTTGAAGGAGGATACATCAGTATAAACAAAGATGCTGTGGACAATCCAACTTACAATGCACCTTTTGATATTCATGTTGCCGAAGGCCAATCAGGGGGTATTATTACTCCCCGAAGGGTAAACCTTGTTGGAAAAGCAACTGGCAGCGGCACCCTCGATTTCATCTCGAACGGTGAAAGGGATTTTATCGACCTTACTAACGGAGCCAACTGGTCAGAATTCACAGGGCAAGTCAATGTAATTAAAGGGGATGATGAAATATTATATACTCCAGGTTTTTATGGCCTTTGTCTGCAAACCGACAGTTCATATGTGATTGAAATTGATGATACCATTGGTACAGGTACAATTACAGAAACCGGTGTAGACCTTATGCTGTCAACCACAAAAATACATATGGGTAGCAGTACTACCCTGGGTACATGGTCGGGTAACCGTTGCATTCAGATTGGAGAACTAACCGGGGGCGAAGATGCAACCATCTTCGGTTATGTGAAGAAATCGACTACCCCAAATATAAATTATAGTATAGGCAGCGCCAATACCGATTTTACCCTTTCGTCACGCTTTACCGGAGAACAGGGTTCAGGTGACGATTACCGCAGGTACAATACAGTAGGTTTTGTGAAAGTTGGGACGGGCACCATGACCCTTAACCATCCTGCCAATTATGTTACTGGAATGATTGTGGTTAAAGAAGGAAAACTCTTTATCAGTAATCCTGAAGGATCGGTTACCGGAACTGGTTACCTGAGTGCAGGTATTCCATTAATTGTCGGGCCCGGTGCTGTACTGGGAGGGATTGGAAGTATTTCACGTAATGTTGATGTTTACGGGACCATTGAGCCTGGCGAAGATGCAGTGGGTAAACTTACAATACAGGATTCATCAACAGTGGTTGGCCTGCCCGAACAGGTAATGTTTCAGGTGATTATTAAGAAAGTTGGCGGACTGACAATCGAAATCGGATCGGCTACTGAATACGATGTACTTGCAGCCGATTCGTTCATGATTGAAGGCGGCAAGCTGACAGTTTTACCAGCTGCAACATATAACCTTGTTGCTGGCGAGACATACCAGGTATTGCAGGGTGCTTTTAAATTGGAAAGCGCTGCATTCGATTCAATCAGCCTGCCCTTTACCGACGAAGGTTGGGAATGGGATTTATCCAACCTGTATGTTGATGGCTCAGTAACCCTCACCAGTGGCGGCGGATCTGGAACATATAACCCTGAAGACCCGGGTGATCCTGGTGTGTCGGTAAATGAATTTTCAATCGATAAGGAAGTAAGCATTTACCCAAACCCAAGTTCAGGAAAACTTAGCCTGGAACTTCCGGCAGCTAAAGGCATCTCCATGAAAGTAATCGATGCTTCTGGTAAAACTGTATTTGCCAGAAATATTCATTCTACTTTAACTGAAATTGACATTAACGATAAATTATCAAATGGTTTATACCTGGTACGCATTGAAACTACCGAAGGGATTGTAACCAGGAAGTTGTTAGTTCAGAAATAGATTTTTTTAGTGGGCCGGTCATACGTGTCCGGCCTTTTTTTATTGATTCTTAGTTTATGGTTAAATATTTTTTGAGCTTGGTTTTAGGATTGCTGGCCCTGACCCTAAACGCGCAGCAATTGGCTTTTCCGGGTGCTGAAGGTTTTGGGCGTTTTGCAACCGGGGGCAGGGGAGGAACGGTTGTTCATGTTACCAACCTGAACGATAGTGGCGCAGGCTCGTTTCGCGATGCCGTTAGCCAGCCAAACCGTATTGTGGTTTTTGATGTGGCAGGGATTATCCATATTAACAGCAGGATTGTTTTTGCCAAAAACCTGACCATTGCAGGGCAAACAGCCCCTGGCGAAGGGATTGTGGTATATGGCGACGGGGTAAGTTTTTCAGGAGCCGATAACATGATTTGCCGCTATATGCGCTTCAGGATGGGCGCCGGTGGTACCTCAGGAAAAGATGCGGCCGGAATTGCAAACGGTAAAAACATGATATTCGACCACGTGTCGGTAACATGGGGGCGCGACGAAACTTTTTCAATCAGTTGGGACAACAAGGGAACAGAACCTACAAACATCACCATTCAGAATTCAATTATTGGCCAGGGATTGATGACCCATTCCTGTGGCGGACTGGTACAGACATCAGGCGGGGTAACACTATTTCGCAACCTATATATCGATAACCATACCCGAAATCCAAAAGTTAAAGGATTAAACCAGTTTGTAAACAATGTGGTGTACAACTGGGGCGGTGGGGGAGGTTATATCCTTGGCGATTCAGAAGGAACCTCATGGGCCACCATTGTGAACAATTACTTTATTAAAGGCCCCGGAACAACTGTGTCAACCTATTCAAGGGCCAACAATAACTTCCAGCTTTATGCTTCAGGAAATTATGAAGACGGGAACCGTGATGGTTCGTTAAACGGCGTTCTTAATGTGAAAAACGACTACGGGCCGGCATTCTGGGTGGAAGATCCTCAGTACTGGGCTGATGTGCCGGCAGGTGATGCGAAAAAGATTCCACAGATGCATCCCGGTATTGAAGAAATGACCAGCGCCGAAGAAGCCTATCACTGGATTGTAGAAAATGTGGGGGCAATTTTGCCTGCACGCGATCAGGTTGACCGGTTAATGATTGCAGAGTTAACATCGCTTGGCACTGCCGGGGAAATAATCAGTCACGAAAATGAACTGGCCACCAATGGCCCGGGCGAAATATTTTCAGGCGATAAACTGCCCGATACCGATAACGATGGCATGCCCGATGTTTGGGAAGACGCAAATGGTACCAATAAAGGCATAAACGACGCAGCAGTTATTGGCGCCGACGGTTACTCGAATATCGAAAGATATATTAACGGGATTAGTGAACCGATTTCGTTTTTAAAAAATCCGGTCAATATAAGGGCAACTGCAAAAACAACCAGTTCAATTACGCTCTCATGGGAAAACAGTGAGGAGGACCTTACAGGAATTGTCATTCAATATGGTTTAAATGAGTTATTCCATGAATCGAAAATAGTAGAAGGTACAGCCACAAGCGCTGTTATAGACAACCTTGAGAGCAACAGTAAATACTATTTCAGGCTGAAAAGCGTACGGGGCGAACAGGAATCACCTTATTCCGACATATATACGGTTGTTACCAATGGTGAGGTTATCCCTCCAAAACCCTCCGAAAATCCAACACCTGCAAACGGACAGGTAATTGATAATAATAAGCACATTGTTCTTTCATGGGAAAACCGTACAGGGATAATGGCCGGAACGCTCTACTTTGACATTTTTTTGGGTACCAGCGAGAATAATATGGATAAAATTATTGAAGCAACAACCCTGTATTCATATACAATTGACGAACTAAGGGAACATACTACATACTACTGGCGTGTGCAAACAACCAACCTTCTTGGCGTTGATGAAGGGGTTACCTGGAGCTTTTCTACAGGAGAACCTATCGTGCGGAAAATGCTTTTGCATTTTCCCTTCGACGAATCGGCCGGGGATGTAGCAACCGACCTGACCCGCGAAGCACAAGGATTGGCTGTAAATTTTACACCTTCGTGGGAAGAAGGAATAAATGAAGGTGCCATTTTTTTCCCCGGTACGCCTGATGATTCCCGGCTTGAAGTTGATTTTTTTGATGGTCTGCTGATTGATGACCAATCATTTACCCTCTCACTTTGGTTTAAATCGCAGGGTGGCATTTACAACTCGTATCTTGTGCACAAGGGAACGCACGATTCAGAAAATGGCGGGACAGGCCGCTGGTACGGAATTGAATACAAGGGGTCAACGCTTACCTTTGGTATTGATGACAACAAAACGAAAACAACAGCCAATATCGACAATGCCAATCGCTGGTTTGACGATACCTGGCATCATATAGCCTGTATGCGCGATGTTGAAAATTCGCTTCTGAAAGTTTACATTGACGGTAACCTTCAAAAGGAAGTTGCCGATGCAACCGGGGCAATTGGTGAAACCGGAAAACTCATTGTCGGTAACAGGAATGTATACTTCGACAATCCGTTTGGCGGCCTTATTGACGACCTGCGGATTTACGAGGCCGCGCTTAATGCTTATGAAATTGAGGACATATTTGCCGATACTACTTCTGCAGGGCCAAATACAGTAAAAAAGTTTATGAATCAGGATGTAAGCATAATTCCAAACCCTTTCAATAACGAATTGACTGTTTACTTCCCAAATGAATTTGACAAGGCGGCAAACATAAAAATACTGTCAACATCTGGTTTAGAAGTATTTTCGTTGGCCATAACTACAAGCGGAAATTACTTTACCCTGAACAATCTGGGGGTTATTCCGCGGGGCATTTATTTTTGCATTGTGACGGGCGAAGGCTTGTATGCAGTTCATAAGTTGGTTAAATAATTGATAGGTCTTGAACCAAAAATGAAAATTATAACATGAGAAAAAATCTGCACCATAACAGCTACCTGATTCTTTTAATGGTTTTTTTAATATTTCAAGCTTGTATGCATAACGAAAATGTACGATTTCAGAATGTCGGGAATGATGCCTGCACGGAATTTTCCATTTATAATCCTTTTGGTGAAGAGGTACGTTTTGCATCCGATGGAATCGAAGGCGCCCTGGGTTATGTGCTGAAAGGGGATACACTGTGGCTGAAAGGTAAACCTGAAAAAATTAATTCCGGTCAGGAAACAGATACATACCGCTGGTTACATAATGAGCCTGTTGTCGTAATGGAAGTTAAGCAAGAAAAAACCGACTTGTTGGTAAAAATATCCTTTGAAAGTGAAAAGCTAGAGCCTTCAGCATGGTTATTAAACATTGCAGCAGGAGAAGAAGAATTTTTTACCGGGGTTTTCGAACGCGTTGTCGATGGAAGCCAGCGTGAATCATGGAAGGAAGGCATTACAACAGCGCTTAACCTTCGCGGTGAACGTGTAGAGGTTAAGTTAAAACCAACAGTATCGGCTTATGCTCCCTTCTATATTTCTTCTGAGAATTATGGCTTGTTTGTTCAGGGTGCGTGGCCCGGGGTAATTGATTTCTGTAAGGAAAATCCCGATCGGGTCAGCATTTTATTTGAAGGCCCGGCATTGAAGTTAAAGCTTTATCTTGATAAACGGCCGGCAGAGCTTGTTAAACGTCATGCGCTTGAGACAGGTCCCTCGTTTGTGCCCCCAAAATGGGCTTTTGGTCCGTGGCGCTGGCGCGATGAACATAACCACACACCTGTTTATTTTGATGGAACACCTGTAGAAGCACCCTACAATGCCGAAATAGTTGAGGATGTGCTGATGATGCAGGCATACGACATTCCTTGTACGGCTTATTGGATCGATCGCCCGTGGAGCCCGGGTGAACGGGGTTACGACGATTTTGAAATTGATGAAGCCCGGTTGCCTGCTTTTGAACCGATGATCAGCTGGTTAAACCGCAAGGAAATTGAGCTGATGATGTGGATAGGACCCTTTGTGATGGGCGAAATGGCTAAAACAGCACTTGAAAATAATTATTATCTGATAAGCAAGAACCATATAAGCCGAAACCAGGTGTTGATGGACTTTACCAATCGCGATGCCTGTAAGTGGTGGGGCGAGAACGGTCCGGCAAAACTGGCACGGATGGGCGTGAAGGGCTTTAAGCTCGACAGGGCCGATGGCGAGAAACTTACCGACTCCCTGCATCTGATTACGTCTTCGGGAATTTCGTACAGGGAAAATTATAACGATTACCCTGTTCAGTATGTAAAGGCTACATACGATGCTGTTAAACCGGTGCTTGGCGACAACTTTGTGCTATTTCCGAGGGCACAATACACCGGCAGCTCAAGGTATGGGGCTATGTGGGCAGGCGATACCGGCAATCCGCCCGAAGGGCTTCGGTCGGCACTTATTGCTATGCTGCGTTGTTCGGTAATGGGTTACCCTGTTTGGGGCTCCGATACAGGTGGTTATTCCAAGCGGATTGACCGGGAGGTTACACTCAGGTGGCTTGGCTTCTCATGCTTCTCACCCATAATGGAAGTGGGACCTACCAACAACCGGGGTTTTTGGGGCATGAACCATGAGCCTGAATTTGATCACGAACTGCTTGCTGCCTGGCGTTTCTATGCAAAACTGAGAATGTCGCTGGTCGATTATATTCATGAACTGGCACTTGAAGCCCGTGAAACAGGAATGCCAATTGCCCGGCCACTCTTTCTTACATATCCCGAAAAAAAGGAAAGCTGGAATGACTGGACGACCTATCTTCTTGGCAACGACTTGCTGGTTTCACTTATATGGGAAAAGGGTATGAATGTAAAACAGGTGTGGTTACCTGAAGGTGAAACCTGGACCGACCTTTGGACAGGCACTGAGTATTCTGGCGGACAGATCGTTGAGGTATATGCAGAACCTTATCAGATACCTGTATTTCTCAGGAAAGGTAGTTCACTTGAATTGCCCGTTCTTCCTACACTTTTCCAGGAATCGGTAGAGCGTACTGCTATTCAGTATTCGATGGAAACACTTCAAAAAAATGAACAATGGTAAAAACTAAAAATTTTAGAATCATTTTCTGCCTGGTATTTATCAACCTTTTGTTTGCTGCCTGCAACAAAGAAAAATTGCCATTGCTTGAAACAGGCGCTCAAAATCCCATGCCAAACGAATGGATCGATCAGGATACAGGCCACCGCCTGAAAAAGCTGGTACCCGACGGGAGAAGCAACCGCAGCTTCTACTTCCATAACAACCCGTTTATACCCGGCGATAAGTTGCACAACGACATAATGATTTACTACAGCTCGGTTGATGAGCAACCAATGCAATTGTTTTCACTTGATATGAAGACAGGTGAAACAAAGCAGTTGACCAATAAGCAACGTATTTCGGGCGAAATTGTTGGAAAGAAAAGCAGGAAGGTATATTATCAGTGCCGGGATTCAGTCTTTTCCACAGCGATCGATAATGGTGAAACAAGGCTGGTGTATATTTTCCCCGACACAATCAGGGGTAGCATTACTACACTTAATGCTGATGAAACCTTGCTGGCCGGAGCTATAAGTACACCACAGGAACGTGAAATATTCAGGAATAATCCTGAAAAGAAAAGTTATTTTGACCTTATTTTCGAGGCCAGACTTGAACGGTCGTTGTATACTCTTTCTGTTGAAGAAGGTGAGTTGAATATCATTCATACCGAAAATGCATGGCTGAACCATATTCAGTTTTCACCAACCGATCCTGATTTGATGATGTATTGTCACGAAGGCCCCTGGCATAAGCTTGATCGTATATGGACTATCGATATTAATGAAAGGATTCCCCGCCTGATGCACCATCGTTCTGTGGACAGGGAAATTGCCGGGCATGAGTTTTTCAGCCCCGACGGCAAACGGATTTGGTTCGATCTTCAGATACCCCGTAGTGTGACGTTTTACCTGAGCAGTGTTGACATTGACACAGGCGACGTGCTGCGTTATGGCCTTACCCGGGATGAATGGTCAGTTCATTTTAACAGCAATGCCGACCAGACTCTTTTTGCTGGCGATGGGGGAGATCCCGGTCAGGTTGCTAAGGCAAAGGATGGAATGTGGATTTATCTTTTCAGGCCCGATGGCGACTCTCTTCGTTCCGAAAAACTGGTTAATATGAAACACCACGATTATGACCTTGAACCAAATGTGCATTTCTCACCCGATGGGAAATGGATCATCTTCAGGGCAAATTTTGAAGGGAATTCGGATATTTATGCTGTGGAGATAAAACCTGCAAAGAAATAGTATTGAAACCAGCAGTTTAAGTATTCGTGTTGAGCTAAAATTGCTGTGAAACAGCGGATTTTATTTTCGTTCAAAAAAGTATGAATCACGCTTATTCTGAAAGTTAATAGGTTATATGGCAAATTATGTAAATATTTTATGCTATATTGTTATCCATCTATTTGGAAGAAAGAACAATAATAACATCAAATAAAATATACCTGAAATTGGAAACCAAGGAAAACGAAAAAAATCTGAACAGCGTTTTTACCTCCAATTTGCCGGGTATACTTCAACAGCTTAATATCAGTCTTATCGTTTCTACCTATCAGTGTGGAAAAGTGTTGCTGATTCGTCGTCAGGATAATACCATCAATACCCATTTCAGAAACTTTAACCGGCCCATGGGCATTGCCGTTAAGCCCAATCGTATAAGCATTGGCTGCCTGCGAACGGTCGAAAACTACCATAATGTTCCGGCACTCATTTCAAGGCTGGAGAAACCCGAAATGCACGATGCCTGTTATGTGACACGTTCGATCATTGAAACGGGTAGCATCGACATCCATGAAATGGCCTGGGGCAGTGAAAACCTGATTTGGGGGGTCAATACCCGATTTTCGTGCCTTTCAACTTTTGATGGTGAGCACAGTTTTGTACCCAGCTGGCGCCCGTACTTTGTGAGCGCGCTTGAACCATCAGACCGCTGCCACCTGAACGGACTGGCCATGGTAAATGGTAAACCCCGTTTTGTAACAGCCCTTGGGAAAACGGATACCGCCGGAGGTTGGCGTGAGAATAAACGGGATGGCGGTATATTGATGGATGTTGAAAGGAATGAAATCATAGCCGAAGGACTTTCAATGCCACATTCGCCTCGCTGGTACAACAACCGGTTGTGGATGCTCGAATCGGGCCATGGTACACTGGTGTATTTCGAACAGGAAACAGGAAAGAAAAATGTGGTGTGCAAAATGCCCGGCTTTACACGCGGGCTCGACTTTGCCGGGCCACTGGCTTTTGTAGGATTGTCGAAAGTACGTGAAACAGCAACATTCAGCGATTTCCCCTTGCTTGAGGAGTTGGAGGATCGAATATGTGGTGTATATGTTTGCCACATCCAAACCGGGCAGGTAATTGGTTTTGTCCGCTTTGAAGGCGATGTGGAGGAGATTTTTGCCGTTCAGGTACTGCACAATACCACTTTTCCTGAATTAATGGAAAAAACCGATGAATTGCTGAACACGACATATGTGATTCCTGATGATGCATTAAAAGACGTAGCAAAAATATAAACCTGACAATGACCCGTAACAAACGAAGATATTATGAATAATAAACCTTTTACCTACCAGTTGAAATTAGCATTTATAGGGCTTTGTATTGTCCTGGTCCTTTTTGTAATATGTGTGGATAAAAACATCAGGTTCACATCTAAAAACAAGGAGATAATCTTCATCAGTTCCTCCGTGATACGAACAGAAGAGTTTGAGAGCCATCTCCCTCATTATGCTGAAATCGTGTATCTTAGTAAGAACCGAAGTGGCATTGAACAAATTACCGAAACGCTGGCCCGTAGAGAAGAAATCGATGCTGTAAGGATCATTTCGCATGGCAATGCAGGTTTTTTTACACTGAACGGTGAAGTTTTCAATCACAGGTTTGTGGCAGAAAACAGTGAGGCCATCGCTTCATGGAAGGAGGCTCTTGCAGATGATGCCGACATTATGCTGTACGGATGTAAATTTGCAGCTTCAGCCGAAGGACGCAAACTGGTGAAAAAACTGGCAGAACTTACAGGAGCCGATATTGCTGCTGCCACTGAAGAAATTGGTGGTATGCTTGCCAACTGGACACTCGATTACAAAGTGGGTGAAATTGGAACAGCAACCCTGAAAATGAAAGGGTATGAATTTCACCTGGCAACACTAACCGTTACCAGTAATGCTGATGGTGGAGCAGGATCTCTCAGGCAAGCCATTACTGATGCTGTTGGGGGCGATGAAATTGTTTTTAACCTTTCAGAAGGTAATGAAACAATTACACTATCTCTTGGCGACATAAACATTGGGAAAAATTTAACCATCGACGGGGACAATTCAGAAGGAAGCGGTACAGATATAACAATCAGTGGTAATTGGAGTTATCGTATATTAAATATTACGGTTGCTACTGTAACCCTTCAGAATTTAACCCTGGAAAATGGTGACTGTACTCCTTTAGGAGAAGGAGGTGGAATTAAAAATACCGGAAACTTAACTCTTAATTCTGTCGATATCACCGGATGTACTGCATATGTCGGAGGGGGAATTTATAATGAAGGCGATCTGACACTTTCGGATTGTATTATCAGTGGGAATATTTCAACAGATGGACCCGGTGGTGGTATTTACCATTATAATGGTGATCTTTCTGTGGCTAACAGTGAAATAAAGAATAATGTTTCTCCTCACGATGGAGGAGGAATTTCTAATTACGCGGGAACAATAACATCAATCAGCAATTCAACAATTAGCGGAAATACTTGCGATAGACAGGGTGGAGGAATTTTTAACGCCTGGGGCGAATTAACATCCATAGACAAATCTACTATATGCAATAACTCAGCCGGTTACTATGGTGGCGGTATGTTTAGCTATTACCAATACACCCCTCAGATATCGAATACTACCATTTGCGGGAATACTGCAAATTATATGGGAGGAGGAATATGTACTGTTTATAGCGATATCAATATTGAAAACAGTACTATCTCAGGAAATCATTCCAACAGTAACGATTTAGGTATAGAAGGGGCTGAAGATGGGGGTGGAATATATTTCTTTGACGGAATATTCACCTTTAAAAATACTTTGATTGCCGGCAACTACAAGGGAAGTGGAACAAGCACCGGAGATGACTATTTCTATGTTGGGGGAACTTTAACCGACAATGGACACAATGTCGTTTGGTATTCAAATGTTGCCGCAAATGCAACAGGGGGGTTCAACGATAAAAATGATATTCTGTACAATACAAAATACTATGATGCGGGATTAAGTTATACCAGCTGGTCAAGAAATGGCGCTGTATTAGACAACCAAAATCTTAACCTCTCATCAACCCTGGCCGATAATGGCGGCCCTACTCAGACTCTGGCCGTTACCAGTGGAAGTTTTGCCATAAGCGCCGGAAGCTGGGATTCAAAAATAACAGTCGATCAGCGCGGAGAAAACCGCCGTGAGGTAAACCCAACCATTGGCGCGTTTGAATACATCTTTTCAGATATTACCTGGACAGGAGCAACTTCAACCGCCTGGGAAACCACTTCGAACTGGAACCCTCCGGCACTACCTACATCAAGTGATGATCTTACTATCCCCGATGTAACCAATCAACCTGAAGTGAACAGTACCGATGCCATTTGTAACAACCTTACAATAGATACTGATGCTATGCTGACTGTTAAGCCGGCCAGGGCACTTACCGTAGGGGGCGACCTTGTAAACAATGCCGATACTTTAGGTTTGGTATTAGAGTCGGATGCTACGGGTACAGGTAACCTTGCAAACAACAGTACAGGCGTGGGCGCAACTGTTGAGCAATTCTTTGTTGAGGATCAATGGCATTATGTTACAACTCCCGTTACGGGCCATATCGAGGTTGAGAGGTCTTTAAACCATTTTTATGTCATAGGCCATACAGAAGTAACCGATGCCTGGAACTACCTGCAAACCGGAAATACCCTGACCAGTACAACAGGTTATGGTGCACAATATTACTGGCCGGCAGGAAATGATACAACTTTGAAATTCTTTGGGATACTCAATACAGGAAATCAAACATTTAATACAGCCTTTACCGATCATGACACTCATGGCTGGAACCTGACCGGGAATCCGTACCCCTGTACTATCGACTGGGAAACGGGGATCACCCTTACAGGGGTCGATGATGCCATTTACCTGTGGGATCCTGTTGCGGAAAGTTATACCAGTTATGTAAGCGGGGTAGGTTCGCCTGTTACCCAAACCGGTTATATTGCCCCCAACCAGGGGTTCTTTGTGCGGGCCAATGCTCCCGGTGGTTCGGTGGCTTTTACCGATGCCTCAAAAACCACAACAAGCCAGGCTGCTTTTAAAAGTGTTTCAGAAAAAAATATTATCCGTTTAACATTGAGCGATTTTGCGGGACGTGCAGATGAAACCGTTATAAGTATAAATCCTTTAGCTACTTCTGGATTCGATGCCCGTTTTGATGCGTCAAAGCTGAAAGCAGTCACTTCGCTGACACCTCAGCTCAGCATTGTTTATCAGGGCGGGGAATATTCTATCAATAGCCTGTCTGAACTCTTGGATGACATGGTTATTCAACTTGAAATGCTGATCAAACAAAAGGGCAC
Organism: Prolixibacteraceae bacterium; assembly: GCA_016931385.1. GTDB lineage: Bacteria > Bacteroidota > Bacteroidia > Bacteroidales > Prolixibacteraceae > DAIMEA01. The sequence continues at coordinate 11,005 of JAFGEV010000348.1, read as the reverse complement.
ACATACTCTTTCCCTTAACGGTTTGAAAGAATATTCGGGCAGTTTACCTGTATACCTCTACGATGCTGTTAACGATATATACACTGATCTGGCCATAAGCGATTATACATTTGAAGCAGTAGAAGGAGAGCTTAAAACCTTCTGGCTTGCCTTTGGAATTTCATCCAATACGCCTGATGTCCTTCCTGAAAGTTCTGTTACGCTAAGTGTAAACCAGCAGCAGCTAATCCTTGACGGGATGAAAAATATTCCGGGCAGGGCGATGATTTCGAACCTGACCGGACAGATCATTTACACCCGAAAGGTGAAAACTGACCGGTTAGTCATTCCGCTCAGCCGGCCGGGTGTGTACCTTGTGAAAGTAGTACAGGATAACAACCAGGTATTTACAGGTAAAATATATGCAAACTTTTAATTTCATGAAAATGAAATACACGATACTTATTATTCTGCTTTTCATAGGACAGTTACTTTATGCCCAACCTGTTCCGCCATCGGAACCATCTGAGGGGAACCCGGTACCCATTGGCGGTATTAGTTTGCTTTTATTGGTAATGGGAGGTTTGTACCTGTTTTTCTGGTTCAGAAAATCAAAAAAGCAGGGAAGCTGAGCTTTATTCTGTGTCATTTTTTTTTTGTGGTAGAGTTTTTCTCTTTCCTAACCTGACAGAGTTTTTCAAACTCAGTCAGGAGGTTTGGAAAACCGGCAAATAAAAAAACCATTCCCTATATATCCATATAAAACGATGGGCTGACAATCGTTGCAGTAATTTAACAGGTGCTGAAGACATTTCTGCAAAAGCGGAATTGTACCTGTTTGCAAAATCAATCGGGTATTTTCCTTTATTCATTATAAATAAACCCTTTCGATGTTAATAAATGTTATCAAACACCGAAAAATAGTTGTTTCCCTTTTATTATAGGTACGTTTGCGCGCATTTAATATTTTAATATGAAAGGTTTAAAGATTGGGGGATTATATATTCCAGTGCCAATATTTCAGGGCGGAATGGGTGTTGGAATTTCATTATCGAAACTTGCTTCAGCAGTGGCTAATGAGGGTGGTGTTGGTGTAATTTCATGCGCAGGTATTGGCCTTTTGTATAAAAATTTTTCAAAAGATTACCTGAAGGCCAGTATTGAAGGATTGAAATATGAAATAAAAAAGGCCCGGGCAGCAACCAGAGGGATTATTGGCGTGAACATCATGGGAGCCCTGACCAATTTTGAAGACATGGTACGTACCTCTATTGCCGAAAAGGTGGATATTATCTTCGCGGGTGCAGGATTGCCTTTAAATTTGCCAGGTTTCCTTCAGAAAGATAGTGTTACACGGCTGGTGCCAATTGTATCTTCAGGGAAAGCCGCCCGCTTGATTTCTATGAAGTGGCAATCGTCATATAATTATTTACCCGATGCTTTTGTGGTTGAGGGGCCAAAAGCCGGTGGGCATCTTGGTTTTAAAAAGGAACAAATTGATGATGCAAAATATTCACTTGAAGAAATTGTTCCTGATGTGGTGAATGAAGTGAGGTATTTTGAAGAAAAATACAATAAGGAAATACCCGTCATCGCAGCCGGAGGGCTTTACGATGGTAACGATATTTTTGACATCATGAAAAAGGGTGCAAAAGGCGTGCAATTGGGAAGCCGGTTTGTTACCACCGAAGAGTGTGACGCTTCAGATGTTTTCAAACAGCAATATATCAACAACGGAGAAAAGGATATTGAAATAATCCAAAGTCCGGTGGGAATGCCAGGCAGGGCTTTTGGGAATGCCTTTATCGAAAAGGTGAAGCAAGGATTGAAAGTACCTAAAACCTGCCCGTTTAAATGCATCAAAACCTGCGATATCAGCAAGAGCCCTTATTGTATTGTAAATGCCTTGTACAATGCGGCCAGGGGCAATATGAAATCAGGATATGCATTTGCCGGGAGCAATGCATACAGGGCAACCCATATTACAACCGTGAAGGAAGTTTTCCTCGAACTGATTCGTGATTTCATGCGTAAATCTGAAGAAACGGAGAGATAAACATTTTTTGGTTATTAAGTCAACCTTCTAAATTCTGATCTGCAAAGGGAATGAGGCTTTTCAATAATACTCTACCTTCCAATGGCTATTTCTACCTTATACTCAGGATAAAAATCGGGTTTTTCAATTTTAAGGTATCTTCCTATTTTGTCAAATTCAGGAATTGACGAAGGATCAATGTCCTGTAAAAAAACGGCATCGTTATACATCGGCCTGAAATAGAAAACCATATCTTTCTCACCGGGAATTTCCAGATAATTTTTTAATCCAATTTTCCAGGGAACGCCCTTGTAGAAATTGTCGATCACCAGCTTCCCGTTGATGAACCCCTGCCCTGTATCGCCAATGTAGTTGATGCGGCAGATAACGTCGTTCAATCCTTCGGGAAGTCCGGCTGATAAATCGATGGCCATTTTGTTACCCATGTACTTGATGGGAAAATAGATGTCAATAGCGTTGAGTTCAAGAAGGTAGCCGGAAAGAATATCTCTTTGTTCTGAAATTTTTGACAAGCTTCCAGCCTTGGTGTTCAGTTCAAGGTTTTCAGGGTAAATATTCAGGTTAATGTTGCTGTTACCTTCTGAAATAAGGTTAAAAGAACCATTGTTTTCGATGATCATTGCTTCGGAGAAGATAAGGAAATCATCACTCTTGTTTTTCAGTTTCCAACTGTTTAAAGCTGTTGGTTTGTCGACAACAAGTATCCGGGCAGTTTCATTCTTCATCTGCAATGATATTTCATACGGAAATGTCTCTGAAGTAATCAGGGTTCGTTGTGAGTTTTTATCAACCTTACATCTCCTTCCTTTAATGATTTGACCTTTTGATGCAGCAAAGGAAAATTCAGGCCGGATCCCATCAGGTGCAAAGAACACGTAGAAATCATCTTTTCCGTTTTTACCTTTTGTGAGCAATTGCGCAGTGGCATAAATAAGCCGGAAAGAGCCCAGTTGAAGGTTAACCGGTAAAATGGCATTTTCATCTTTTTTCATTGTAAAGCTTCCTGATTCAGGAACCTGTACTTCACAATTGTTAAGCTGAATATTGAACTGAAGGTTGTCAATGTCCTTACGTTCGAGATGATCCTGAAAATTATTCAGGAACAAAAAGGCCTGGTTGCCGTCTGAACGCATAGAAAAGCGAAGCTGGCCGGCATCGTTTAAATCAATGCTTGACGGGTCGACAGGCAGTACAAGCTGCATGGGGGCAAGTATTTCTTCAAAACTGTTTATAAAGAAATGAAGAATTTTTAACCGGTTGAACGATTCGGCTGGTTTGCCATACGCTGAAAGCGGGGCCTGAAAATCGTACGACATTTTCGGGTATCCATAAGCCTCATCACTGAAAAAGAACTCATCGCCTTTTGGTGTAATGCCCCCGTGGTACATGTAATAACCTATTCCGTTGGCACCACTTCCCAGAAAACGGTTGATCAGCGCTTCAAGGCTTTTCGCCGGAACAACCGGCCTGCGCGTATAGGTATTCATGATGCCTCCACCAATTTCGGCTGCAAAATAAGGGTAGTCTTCAGGCTTGTATCTTACCGGTGAATAGTCAGGGTTTTTTTGTAAATCCTTGTAGATATAAAAACCAGAGGGGCGGGCAGGGGCCCATCCCGGATAGGCATAGGCAGCGGTAACCGGCAGGGTTTCGTTCTTTATTACTGCAGCATTTCCCCAGCCTGTGGCAGTGTAAAGCGGCACTTTCAATCTGTTCTTTTCGGCAAGCGATTTTAATATCTTCATGTGTTCGTTTCCCAGTTCTGAATAAGGATTGGTTTTTTCAGAAACGCCCACACCTTCCTGTATAATTTCCCGGTCGCGGTTGGAAGAAGTCATGTCTTTGGGTTGTCCGGGGTAGGTTAGTCCCCATGGGGCAGCTGAGTGCTGGTATTCGTTTTCAAGCTGAATAGCGAAAATCGGACCGCCATCTTTAAATAGAAGCCCATTTATCTGTTGGCCAATCTGGCTGTAAAGTCTGTCGACATACTTCAGATATTCGGGGTCGTTTGAGCGGATGTTCAGGAATTTTCCCAGCAGCCAGTCGGGCAATCCGCCGTTACGAATTTCGCCGTGGCAAAACGGCCCTATGCGAAGGATGACCTTTATGTTGTTGGCAGCGCACAATTCAATGAATTTCCGCAGATTGTTGTCGCCATCCCAGTTATATACCCCTTCGTGTTCCTCGTGCATAATCCAGAAAACATAAGTTGCGATGACATTGATCCCGCCTGCTTTCATCTTTTTTATTGCTTCGTCCCATAAGGTATTGGGATATCTGGAATAATGGATTTCACCTGTGACGGGGATTGAAGGTTTCCCGTTCAATGAGATGTAACGGTTGTTCACTTCAATTTTTTCACCCAATGAATTTTCTCCGCCCATTTTGAGATGCTCCGAACGGACTTCGGTTCTGTTTACACGGGCGTCAATGTAGAATGGCTGTCCAAAAATATTTGAAATGAACAGCAGGGATATTATCGGTATAAGGGTTGTTTTGATCATCATGCCCGAATTTAATAAATTTTACAATTATGCATCATGCACTCTTGGTGAATGCCGATTGATAACTTACAGAGTAAACGCCCTGTAATGTTTTTCTATTGTTTCCCTTACTTGGGAGGGGTTAGGGGAGGCTTTTAAAAATCTAAAGGCCCGATTCAACTTCTTCGAGGGTTTTTCCTTTGGTTTCAGGAGCGAATTTCAGAAGTATCAGAAAATAAATAAAACAAATCGCAGCAAAAAGCAGAAAGGTTTGTGTCGCTTTCAGATTTTCTATCAGGATTGGGAACAAGTAGGTTAAAAGGAAGCAGGCTACCCACAACATTCCTGTTGCTAACGAAATGGATATTCCCCTGATGCGTGTAGGAAACAATTCTGAAATGTAAACCCACGTAACAGGCGCAAGCGTTGTGGCATATGTTGCCACAAAAGCCAGGACAACAATAGTCAGCCAATATCCTTCAAAGAAACTGAAATGAAAAAAGATGCTGATGACGAGCAGCCATAGGGCCATGAACGATGAACCAAACAGCATTAGTTTTTTTCTCCCGATCCGATCGACCAGCTGCATCGACACAAGGGTGAAAATAAGGTTAATGCACCCAATGAGAATTTGTTGGAATAGCTGGTCGGATATGTTCATCCCGGCTTTTTCAAATATTTTCGGAGCGTAGAAGAAAACAGCATTTGCACCGGATATTTGTTGAAAAACAGCCATCGTAATCCCCAGCAATACCACGGGGGCAACACCCTTCTTCAGAATGTCGGATATTCTGCCCTTGATCTCGGATTTTAAATTAGCCTGTATCGCGATAATCTCATCGTTCGCTTTTTGAAGAGAAATGGTTTTACCGAGTATGATTTTAGCATTTTCAATTTTACCTTTACTAATCAGCCACCTGGGACTTTCGGGAAGGAAAAAGGCTGAAATGACAAAGAGCAACGAAGGAGCTGCTCCTGAGGTGAACATCCATCTCCAGTTGTTTTCAATTCCCGAAAGGAAATAATTTGATGAATAGGCTATTAAAATTCCGATTACGATGGTAAGCTGGTTAATGGAAACCATCTTACCCCGAACATTAGCCGGACTTACTTCGGCAATGTACAAAGGGGAAAGCATGGATGCTGCACCAACGCCAATGCCGGCAATCATGCGCCATACAATTAGCATGTTTTGTGTAGGCGACCAACCCATAAAAACAGAAGATACAACGAAAATGGCCGCCGCGATAATCAGTGGGATTTTACGTCCAAAACGGTCGGTTAAATACCCTGTCGAGAATGAACCGATAATGCACCCCACGTATAAAGAAGCAACTGTCCATCCAAGTTGAGCTTCCGACAACGAGAAATGTTTTTCCAGAAACGGGACAGTACCAGCAACAATTGCAATGTCGAAACCAAATAGAAGGCCTCCTAAAGCAGCAATCAGACTTATGAGCAGTATGTAATTTTTCTTTGCCATATCTTTAATAATTATCCCCTTATTCCCCTTCTTGAGATGGGTTATAGGAGGTTTTTCAAATTTTACCAAATTCTCTTTCATCTAAAATGGAGAAAAAAAGGGTTGTGATGGATTATCTTATTTGTTCGCTTTATTCCTGTATTCTGTTGGCGATATGCCCATGGTTTTAATAAAAAGCCTTGAAAAATAGTAAGGATCCTCAATGCCAAATTCCAAAGCAATTTCTTTAATCCTCATTTCGGTAAACTGCAAAAGTTGACAAGCGCGTTGTATTTTCAGCTGGTTGAAGTAGGTCATTGGAGAGTACCCTGTTTTCGATTTGAATTTGGATGAAAACTGTGAAGTTGAAAGGTAAACTGAGGAAGCTATCTCCTCAAGCTTCAATGTTCTTTTAATATTTTGCTGCATAAACCTGATTGCTTGTTCCACCTCATTTTCCTGGGGTTTATGCAATTTTGTCGAAAAGCGCTCGGGGAAACAAAACGAAATCAGGAAATATCCAAGGTAAACGGTGTTAAAGATTAGGCCTTCGAGGGTATACCCATCCTCGATTGTGCGGTACAATTCATTAAAGACCTTAATCCTTTCATCGAGATAACTTACGTAATTTACAGGTTGTCGCGATTGTTTGGAAAGCAACGAGGTGTAATATGGTGCCTGGGTGCCCCTGAAGTGGATCCAGTAAATCGACCAGGGTTTTTTCGTGTCAGCCCGGTAATTGTGAGCCATGTCGGCTGGAATGATCAGGTAATTATTGGGTTGAATCTTAAATGTTCCCATTGGTAATTCAACATATCCTGTTCCCTCAACACAGTAAATAAAAATGTTCTGGGGGACACCCCTCGTCCGTTTTCTGAAGTGGTATTGTGCATTTGGATAATAACCGATATCGGTAATATAAAGAGCGTTTATTGGTGGGGTGTACGAGCATAACTCCTTTACCTTCTTTGAAAGTACAATGGCTTTCTGACCTTCAAACCCGTCCTTTTTTCGTATGGGCAATGCTTTGTTCATCGGGATTGAAAATAGTAAAATAATCCATCAATATCAAAATACAATCCATTTATTAACTTTTGAATTTCCCTTAGTTTTACTGGAAAAATGGGTTTAGTTCATAATGTACACTCTTAAAAAGAAAGGTAACTATATATTGGACAATACCTTGATTCATAGGGTGGGCTAAAGCCCGGTTCTATATGTTAATTTCAATAACCCCAGGCTTACCGCGTGTCGCCTAAAGCTTTAGCGGTGGCGCAAGCCTGGGGTTAGTAAGAAGCCTTTATGAAAAAGGGCTTTAGCCCATTAACATTTTACAAGTCAACAAAATAAAAAATTGCAATGACACAACCATCTCAAAACAATGCATCGGTATGGATCGAAGATGTAATAATCCCAACCTATAAAGCAGGTATCCCTGAGAAAAACCCGGTATTTCTTGAAAAAAGGGTTTACCAGGGCAGCAGTGGTGCAGTATATCCATACCCGGTTATAGAATCAGTTTCCGACGAAAAGACCGATGAAACATACACTGCAATATATCTCGAAAATGAATACCTGAAAATAATGATCCTTCCCGAACTTGGCGGCAGGGTACAAATGGCTTACGATAAAACCAAACAACGTCACTTCATTTACTATAACCAGGTAATTAAACCTGCATTGGTGGGTTTAACCGGCCCCTGGATTTCGGGGGGGATTGAATTCAACTGGCCACAGCATCACCGTCCCGGTACGTTTGATCCGGTTGATTTTACGATAGAAGAAAACCCCGACGGAAGTGTTACGGCATGGGTAAGCGAGCTTGAAAGGATGTTCCGAACGAAAGCTTTGGCTGGCTTTACGCTGTATCCCGATAAAGCATATCTCGAAATATCAGTAAAACTTTATAACGGCACACCTTTTCCGCAAACCTTCCTGTGGTGGGCAAACCCGGCTGTAAAGGTAAATGATCATTACCAGTCGGTTTTCCCGCCCGATGTAAATGCCGTGTTTGATCATGGAAAACGTGATGTGTCGGAATTCCCGATTGCAAAGGGTACGTATTACAAAGTGGATTATTCGCCCGGCACCGACATATCGAGGTATAAAAATATCCCGAACCCTACTTCGTATATGGCCATAAAATCGAAATATGATTTTGTTGGCGGCTACGAGAATGACTCGAAAGGAGGCTTGTTGCATGTGGCCAACCACCACATTTCTCCAGGTAAAAAGCAATGGACATGGGGCAATTGCGATTTCGGACAGGCGTGGGACCGCAACCTGACAGACGAAGACGGGCCTTACATTGAACTGATGTGCGGGGTATATACCGATAACCAGCCCGATTTCAGCTGGATGATGCCCGGTGAAGAAAAATCGTTCAACCAGTACTTTATGCCATACCGCGATCTGGGCGTGGTTAAAAATGCGACCAAAGAAGCCATGGTTAATATGGAATTCGATGATGAGAAGGTTGTTGTGAAAGCATACACCACTGCTTGTTATCCTGCCGGGAAGATCATACTTCAGTATACAGGAGAAGAATTATTTTGTGAAACTTTTGATTTTCACCCTGCCGTTTCGTATGAAAAAAAAATCAATATAGCGCCTGATTCAGATATCAGCGATTTTCATGTCGTAATCCAATCGAATGATGGTAAAACGTTGGTTGAATGGAGACTTGAAAAAGAAGTTTCAAAAGATATCCTTGAACCTGCAAGGGCAGCTCAGGCACCCGGCGATATTGAGAACAACGAACAGTTGTATCTTACCGGACTCCATCTGGAGCAGTACCGCCATGCCACCCGCGATCCGAGGGATTATTATTCGGAAGCGCTGAGGCGAGACCCCAAAGACAGCCGTTGCAACAATGCCCTGGGACTTTGGTACCTTAGAAGGGGGCAGTTTGCAAAAGCTGAGAATTATTTCAATGTCACTATCGAAACATTAACTGAGCGAAACCCGAATCCTATAAACGGTGAGCCTTTTTATAACCTTGGACTGTCGTTAATGTTTCAGGAAAAATATGATGAGGCTTATGAGGCATTCTACAAGTCGGTTTGGAATGCAGCCTGGATGAACAGCGGGTATTTCAGTATTGCCCGGATTGAAGCCATGCAAAAAAAATGGGACGCAGCCCTCGATACCATTCAACGCTCACTTATACGAAACTGGCACGATCATAAAGCACGACATTTAAAAACAGCTGTTCTGAGGCATTCCAATCGTTTGGAAGAAGCAAGAAGCTGGTGTGAGGAATCGTTAAAAATCGACCAGTTTAATTTTGGGCTGTATTTCGAAGAATACCTTTTGGGAAACCAATCTGCCCTTGAAAAGCTCAGAAAGCTGATCAGGGGGAATATTCACAATTACATTGAATACTCACTCGATTACGCCATGGCCGGGTTTTATGAGGAAGCATTGGATTTACTTGTAACAGGCATAGCTGATCATAAAAAGGCAGACCTTTATCCGTTGGCCATCTACTTCAAGGCCTGGTTTGAATATAAGCTGGGAAAGGAGGGGTATCATGCCACCTTAATTGATGCAGCAAATTCAGACCCGGGTTATTGTTTTCCTAATCAGCCTGAATCGGTGCTTGTATTGCAGTGGGCTTCTGAGCAAAACAAGCAAGATGCCAAAGCGCTTTACTACCTTGGCAATTACTGGTATGCCCATAAAAATTACGAGGCAGCAGTTGACGTGTGGGAGAAATCGTCAGCAATTGATGATACCTTTCCAACAGTTCACCGCAACCTGGCCCTGGCTTATCACAATAAAATGAACGATACTTCAAAGGCCGTGAAATTTTTACAAAAGGCGTTTGAACTAAATACAAATGATTCCCGGGTTTTAATGGAGCTGGATCAGTTGAAGAAAATTCAGAATGTTTCATTGGAAAAAAGGTTGCAATTCCTCGAAAAACATCTGGCGCTGGTTTTTCAAAGAGACGATTTGTACCTTGAACGGATTACTTTGTTAAATCAACTAGGGCATTACGGTAAGAGCCTGTCATTTTTAAACAGTCACAAATTCCATCCATGGGAAGGAGGTGAAGGCAAAGTGGTTGGGCAATACCTGATAGCTGTAACAGGGTTAGCCAAAGAATGCCTCGAGAATGGAAAACCACAAAAGGCGATCGATTACCTTAAGATGACGGAAAATTACCCGCACAATCTGGGCGAGGGCAAACTTTTCGGCACACAGGAGAACGATATCAACTATCTGAAAGGATTGGCTTTTGAAATGATGGGTGAAAACGACAGGGCCGTTGCCTGTTTTGTTGAAGCTACAAATGGGATATCGGAACCTGTGCAGGCCATTTTCTATAACGACCCTCAGCCAGATAAGATTTTCTACAAGGGACTGGCATGGCTGAAACTTGATAAGCCTGAAAAGGCCAGGCCGGTTTTTAAGAAACTGATTGATTTCGGGAATGCACATTTGAACGATAAAATTACCATTGACTATTTTGCCGTGTCGTTGCCCGATTTACTGGTTTTTGAACAGGACCTTGACCTGAAAAACCACATACACTGCTTGTACATGAAAGGACTGGGTTACCTGGGATTAAAAGATTTTCATGCCATGAATTACTGTTTAGGCAGGGTGCTTGAGCTGGATGTAAATCACCAGGGTGCAATGATTCACAGGGATTTCAGATTGTTTTAATCCCATTGTATGACCAATATTAATAATTCAAAAAATTCCAAAGGGTTTAAAATCAATTTTTGATAAAGCAGAATTGCTGTTTAAATAAGCAGAAGTTAAAATAATCCGGTAATCCCAAAAAACAAGACGGAGTTTAGCGAATGCTTACAAAGATTTTTATGTACGCTAACGGTTGGTGCATATTGAGACGGATTTCGGAGAAAGTTCCTGGCCTAAGTGTAAGCTCCCCCTTTTTAGGACACATTAAAAGTAGATTTTTTTTCTTTTCATAACCAAATCTTAAAAGATTACAAGGTCAATCCGTTCCTGTGTGAGACTGTTGTAATAATATTCTTTGGTGAAAGCGTAAAT
>JAFGEV010000347.1 GCA_016931385.1 Prolixibacteraceae bacterium | reverse complement strand
CCACGGCCAATTACCGTGTACTTAAAATTACCGTCGTCAAGTAATAATTTACCATCGTACATAAAGCTGTCGAGCCTGCTCATTTCGAAAAAATTTTCTTCAACCCCTTTTATACGGGCAATAAACTGCCGTTCTTCAAACCTGAAATGGGCAATTTCTTCAACAACTTCACAAAAATGGATTACATCGGGTGAATTTCTGAGGGCTTCCAATTCCGATGTATGAGGATTGAAATGTTTTCCTTCAGCGGAAGTAATTTTAATTTCAGGATCGAAAACGCTGAAGAATGATTTGATCAACAGGTCGAAACCGTTAAAAACCGATATTACAATCACCAGGGCTGTTGTACCCACAATAACCCCTATTGTAGCTATACCTGAAATGATATTAACAACGTTTTTCGTTTTTTTCGAAACCAGGTAACGCCGGGCTATGTAATATGAAAAATTCAATTATTTGTATGCTGATACGATTAAACCTGTACCCTTCTTATGCTCTGTAACCAGGTCGATCCAGTTAAGCAAGGCCGAAACCGGAAAAGCCACAAGGTAGTAGAATGGCAGCAGGATAAAAAACAACTTGCTAATACCCAACAATATTATGGGTATTTTCATCGAAAGTTTCCATGAAATATTTCCTGGCTTTCCATATTGGTACCTAACATATATTTCGTTAAAACCTGCCTGTCGGAGCTTATTTTTTATTTCATCAAAGTTATAACCATCGCGAACGTGTTCTTCAATAAAGCCGGTTACACTGTCGGTACCATGGTCGTGGGTGTCGGAGCCGCCCTGATCCGATGGTGTCGATATAAGCAACATACCATTGGTGCGCAGCGATTTGTAAAAATTTTCAAACACCTTTACATCTTCTTCGATATGCTCCATTACATCAACCGACAATATGAGATCGAACTGTTCTTCTTCGATGTACTTTGTAAGGTCGGCTTTTTCAAAAATGACCCGGTCGTTCAATTTGAGTTTTAAAAAAAACTGGTTGCAATCGAGAATTTGTTCTTCTTTAACATCTACCCCTTTAATCAACGAATCGGGGAACATGCGTGCAACAGTATATGTATATTGCCCAAAACCCGAACCGGCATCCAGAATTATCGGGCTCTCAGGCTTAATCCACCGCCTGAGTTCTTTATGAATATGCCACGAACGTAACAGCAATAAATTTAAAAGCCGGTAAAAAAGCTTCCTCAGAAAAACCGTTTTATTAAAAACACTTCCAAGGCTACGTTTTATGGGATCGTATTGCATTGTAATTGGTTTAGTCGTTTAAAATATGGTCAATTTTATCAATGTAATCGAGGCTGTCGTCAATAAAGAAATCAAGCTCGGGCACTATACGCAGTTGTTTGCCAACTTTCCGGCCTAACATCCCCCTGATTTGTGACGAAAGTTGTTGTACAATTTTCAGAATTTCACCAGCACCCTCTGATGGGAAAATGCTCAGGTAAACTTTAGCAACCGATAAATCCTTTGATATGCGGACAACGGTTACCGAAATCAACCTGCCCTTGAAATGCGAGCGGCTTTCTTTCTGAAAAATTTCAGCAAGTTCTTTCTGAATAAGCCGGGCTACTTTATTTTGCCGAAGAGTGTACATCGTTGTTTTTCCTGATTGCTGCAAAGGTAACGAATCAATTTAAATATCAGTATGAATTATGGGCATTCCAATTTTCAAAAAAAGTTAAAAATAATATCTGCCTGACATTAAATGTTGGCAATGCTTTTCAATTTTCAATTATTTAAATACTATCGAATAGTCCGGAAACAATAGAAGGCAATAGAAACCATTAAAAACAATTGCTTCCTATTGTGTTCAAAAGCATTCAATTGCTTTCCTGTTCAATGAATAAAATATTCCAAAAAGCAAGAACCATTTTTGAAACTAAAAGCATGACCAATGTTTTTTTTCAATAACTTGTTTTTTACAATTTTTGAAACTTTCTATTTATAACCAATTACACAAAATTTATGGAGAAAAATATTTCGAAAACAGCGACCATCTTTCTGATGGTTTTCCTTATGTTTGCTGCCATGACAACACAAGGACAAAAAACAAGGGAAGGCATTCCCGATAAATACAAATGGGACTTAACCGATATTTATGGCTCCGATGCCGAATGGCGCGAAGCAAAAGATGTTATTGCCAAAAAACTTGAAAAAGTTGAAATTTTTAAGGGCACCCTGACCCAATCGGCCCAAAACCTGCTCGAATGCCTCGAGTACAATTCATCAATTTCGAAAGAAGCTTCGCGGCTGTTTATTTACGCCGGAATGAATGCCGACCTTGACACCCGTGAAATGAAATACAAGGGGATGCGCCAGGAACTTCAGCAAATGTTTTCCGACTTCAGAGCAAAGGCCGCATTTATCCAGCCCGAAATACTTACAGCAGAATGTGAAACAATAGAGGGTTTTATTAAAGAAGAACCAAAACTAGAAGTTTACCGACTGGGACTGGAAAACATGTTCCGCACCAGGAAGCATTCATTAAGCGAACCCGAGGAACGGATTATGGCGCTTTCCGGAATGATTGGCGGAACAGCATCATCGGTATACGGCACATTTAAAGATGCCGAAATGCCCAGGCCCGAAGTAACCCTTTCGAACGGGGAAAACATTGCAATTGGAATATCGGAATATAGTAAGTTCAGGGCTGAACCAAATCGCGAAGACCGGCAGATCGTGTTTGAAGCTTTCTGGGATAACTTTGCCAACTACAAAGCCACTTACGGTGAAATGCTGAACGGGAATGTGAAAAACCATATTTTCAGGGCTAAGGCCAGGCATTATGAATCGGCGCTGGAAGCTTCACTTTATCCGAAAAATATCCCGGTTGAGGTTTATCACTCTTTAATTGAAAATGTAAACAAAAGCCTCCCGGCTTTTCATCGTTACCTTGAAATTAAGAAACGTATGATGGGGCTCGACACACTTCGCTACCTCGATTTGTATGCCCCGGTGGTAAAGGATGTTGAAATGAATTACACCTATGAAGAAGCTTCGGAAATAATTTTTGAAGCCCTGAAACCGCTTGGCGAAGAGTATGTTTCGACTGTGAAAAAGGCTATCAACGAACGTTGGATTGATGTGTACCCCACGCCCGGTAAACGTTCCGGTGCTTATTCAAACGGGGCTTTTTATGATGGTCACCCGTTTATCCTGCTTAATTTTAACGGGCTTTATTCCGATGTGAGCACCATGGCGCACGAACTTGGGCACACTATGCAAAGCTACTTCTCGAACAAAACCCAGCCCTACCCGCTGGCCGATTATGAAATATTCGTGGCAGAAGTGGCTTCCACTTTTAACGAAGTATTGCTGTTCAACTATATGATGAACAAAGTTGAAGACGACGATATAAAACTTTCGCTGCTGATGAACTGGCTCGATGGTTTTAAGGGAACTTTATTCCGCCAGACCCAGTTCGCCGAGTTTGAACTGAAAATACATGAAACCGGTGAAAAAGGGATGCCTTTAACCGGCGACTCGTTTACCGAAATGTATTCCGATATTGTGAAACGCTACTACGGACACGACCAGAACATTTGCCATATCGATGATTACATTAATATGGAATGGGCCTACATTCCGCATTTTTACTATAATTTTTACGTGTACCAGTACAGCACCTCATTCACGGCATCAATCTCGCTGGCCGAAAAAGTAATGGCCAACGAACCCGGGGCGCTCGAAAAGTACATCAATTTCTTATCGGCCGGTGGCTCCGATTACCCGATCGAACTGCTAAAAGATGCAGGTATCGACATGACCACTTTCGAACCCTTTGAAAAAACCATTGCCGCCATGAACAAGGTGATGGATGAGATTGAGAAGATTCTGGATAAGAAATAATTTTACCAAAGAAGGATACCTCGTTTGATAAGTAACGGGGTATCCTTTATTGTATTAAAAATTGTAAACCAACCTTACCGATGGAGCTGTTGCTCCGCCAACATTCTGGATACCAAATCCTATTTTTAACGTGCCTGGATTATAATAACTTAATGATTCAGATTTTGAAATTTTCTGATTATGGGGATTTACAATATTCTCTTCTAATAAAGAGATATTCTTTTTACCGATTCCTGAGCTAACAGGTAAAACAATCGCCATTGTTCCCAAAAAACCAACGCCGCCAATTGCCATTAAAGTACCTCCAACTTCCTCGTCACCCATTAAGTATTCATAAAGGCCATCTCCCAGTAATGCTCCCCACAGATACGACAAAACCTCACTAACAATTTTTACAGTTTGAAACGAAGCAAAGTTATCACTAATCTGGTTTTTAGTATTATCAATCTGCATAGCGGGAACAGTGCTTAGTGAATATAAACTCCTCTGTTTTAAGGTATCTTTTACTTCTTTAGTAAACAGATAAGTATACCCTTCTTCATCTTTAATTTCACCTTCGATCAGATGTAATGTTCCAATGTCAATTTTTTCAACTTCTTTTTCATAAATAATAAAATCGATAGCTGAGCGTGACAGGTAAGTATTGAGCATTTGTCCTTTAAGTACCATGTCGAAATAAACATTGGCACTATCTTCTTTGGTAATCTGGCATTCAATGGATTTTCCATCCTTTTTTTGGATTAAATCCTGTGAAAATCCAATGCTGCTGGAAAGTAAAATAACAATAATAATTACAGTAAATCTCATAAGTTGAATTTTGTTAATATGTTAAACAATAGGTTAAGGTTGTGCAATGTACCATTCCATTAAAAAGAAATAAAATAATTTCGATGATTTTTATTAGTAATTTTTCAAGTTGAAATGTCAGGATATTTTCATTTCTCGGTTTAAATAATTATTAGAAAGAGTTTTATATTTGAGAATCATATTTCAAATAAGTTTATTTAAGTAATCGAAAAAGTGTTGACTTATAAAAAGGGGAATATTTCGTAATTTCGCACCAAACTTAAAAACAACTGAAAAATGGTCAAAAAAAGTAAAAAACGGAACAGGGGTTTCCTTTGGGGATTAATCCTTGGGATCATTATTGCCGCGGGAGCAATATGGTACTACAATAACCATTACAAAAAATCGGACCTTGAAAAAGAGGCCAAAAAAATTGAGAAAAAAGCTAAAAAGGAAATAGAAAAGGCTGAAGATAAAGCCAAAAAAATCTTTGAATAGAACTTGTAATGAAGGTTGTAGACATTATAAATAAATCAGAAAAAACTGTTTTTTCATTTGAACTTTTACCTCCCCTGAAAGGAACAACGGGCGATAAGCTCTACAATACCATTGAGCAATTACTTGAATTCGACCCAAAATATATCAACATAACCACCCACCGTGACGAGTTTGATTTTCACCAACGCGAAGACGGGCTGATCGAAAAACGTATTGTACGCAAGCGCCCGGGGACAGTGGCTATTGCCGCATCCATTCAACATAAATTCGGCATACCTGTTGTGCCGCATATTTTGTGCGGGGGTTTTACCCGGAGCGAAACCGAGCACGTGCTCATCGACCTGTTTTTCCTCGGCATTGAAAATGTGCTGGCACTAAGGGGCGACGGTTTAAAGAACGAAACCATGTTTAAGCCCGAGCCTAACGGGAACCGCAACGCAACCGAATTGGTACAACAGATATCGTGCCTCAAGGAAGGAAGGTACCTCGATCCTGACCTGAAAAACAATACACCACTCGACTTTTGCACAGGCGTGGCCGGATACCCCGAAAAACATTTCGAAGCGCCAAACCTCGAAACCGATATGGAATACCTGAAAATAAAGGTTGATGCCGGTGCCGAATACATCGTAACCCAAATGTTTTTTGATAATCAGAAATATTACAGCTTTGTTGAAAAATGCAGAACCGCAGGAATTACTGTTCCGATAATTCCGGGGTTAAAGCCCATTGCTGTATTGAACCAGCTAACCGTGCTGCCTAAAATTTTCCACATCGACCTGCCTAAGGACCTGGCCAATGAACTAAAGCGTTGCAAAAACAACAACGAAGCTAAAGAAGTTGGCACTGAATGGGCCATCTTCCAGGCAAATGACCTGGTTCGGCACAACGTACCCAGCCTCCATGTTTATACATACGGCATTACCGACAATGTAAAGGATATTATGAAAGCCGTTTTGTAAATGAAGACAAAGTTTATTTGCCCATCTTTTTGTTTTATCCTGTCAATGCTTCTATTCCATACCGGTTTTGGCCAGGTGCACGATCACAGCCACCATAACGAAGGTTTTGAAATAGGAGGCTCAGGCGCGATGGTTTACCACATCGATGAAAAAGAATTCACCCCGGGATTTCATATTCATGCGGTCAAAATTTTATCAGAACGTTTTGGGGCAGGAATTGGATATGAGGGAATAACCGGAGAGGCATATCACCAAACAGTAACTGTTTTCGGGAAAATATTTCTTGCCGATTTTTTATCGCTTGCCGTAGGCCCCGGAATTTTGTTACCAAATTCAGAAAATCAAGAATTTAACCTGATTGGCCACATCGAAACCATTACGGAATTTGAGTTGGGGAAAATTCATATTGGTCCGTTTGCCGGCTATGGTTTTGGAAAACACGGTTCCCACCTTTCAATAGGGCTGCATGCCGGAATACATTTTTAGTGTATCTTAAACCAGAAACCAGAAACCAAAAAAGTGGCAAATAGTCCCTCCCAGGATAAACAGGTGAAACACACCGTGTAAATAAGGTTTCGAGCGCCACAGGTAAAAGAAGGGTGCAAACGTATAGCTTAAACATCCGGCCAGTAGAAACCAGATTGTGGGCGATGGCGTTTTCTTAATTACCGGCACAATGGCCATAATGATCATCCAACCCATAACCATATACAAGATTGTTGAAAGGAGCCTCAGTTTCGAAGTGTAAAACCAAACCTTAAAAACAACTCCCGCAATGGCCAGTGCCCATATAATACCGAAAATTACCCAGCCAAAAGCTCCTCTTAACGTTGTGAATGTGAGCGGCGTATAGGTGGCAGCTATCAGTATATATATTGATGAATGATCGAGCTTGTTGAGTTTATGTTTGAGCCGGGGATTGTATACTCCATGAAAAAGGGTTGAAGAAGTGTAAAGCAAGATCATGCCCATCCCGAAAATACTGTACGACACAATATGCCAGGCTGTTCCGTGAAGTGAAGCTCGTACTATAAGTAGTACAGTTGCGGCAATGGCCAGGCCAATGCCCACCCCGTGCGAAATGCTGTTGAATATTTCATCGCCTTTGGTGCGGCGTTTTAATGCTGAATTCATGTTATAATGTTTAAATGAAAAACAAAAGTTCTTACGCTTTGTTGCTATTGCCATATTTTAAAAAACAAATATAAAACAGATAAATCCGTTTTAAAGTAAAATATG
>JAFGEV010000346.1 GCA_016931385.1 Prolixibacteraceae bacterium | reverse complement strand
TGCTTTGTAACCGACAATTATAATTCGGCTTATCATGCTACAATGCACCTTATTGAGCAGGGTTGCAAAAATCTGGTTCATTTGACCCAGAATTCTTCCATTAACATTTATTCCGACCGGAAAAAGGGTTTTGAAGCGGCAGTAAATGCCTCTGGGGTAAAAGGAAGGACTGTTTTTCTTAAAAATCTTAATATTGATTGCGGTCAACAGATTGCTGAAGTAATTCTTGAAAGCAGCAAGCTCCCCGACGGAATATTTGCATCAAATGATACTACGGCCATCGGGTGTATGAAAACATTGCTGAGAAGAGGAATAAAAATCCCTGAGCAGATTTGTATTGTAGGTTTTAACAACGATCCATCCTCAAGTCTTGTTTCTCCAATGCTTTCGTCGATAGATTATCCCGGGAAAATTGCCGGGGCAAAGGCTGCGAATTATCTGATCGGTTTGCTGGAGGGAAAGGCATTCTGTTCAGATGAAAAATATTTTACCATTGAGTCAAAATTAGTAATAAGGGAATCTTCCAACAGAAATGGAATAATCAATAAAAAATGATAAAAATGAAAATTCAAAAACTTTTATTGACAATCGTTCTGCTTTCGTTCATTTTAACCAAAGCAGATGCTGAAAACGGATATGACCTGTGGCTTCGCTATGCACCTGTTCCCGATTCTTCGTTATGCAATGACTATTCTAAGAAAATTGGGAATGTTGTTGTATATGGGCAAACCGAAACAGCTCTTGTTATTCGTGAAGAGATGGAAAAAGCCCTTTCCGGGTTATTAAATAAACCAGTCGACATAAGTGATAAAGAAGAAACGAATTGCGGGTTGGCAGTTTATACTTCGGTTGATTTCCCTGATATTAATGATTCGGAGGAAAAAATGCTCATCGAAAATCTTGGCGATGAAGGATATCTGATTTACGATTCTAAAAAACTAAACAAGATAATTGTTGCATCAAAATCAGACATTGGCGCTTTGTATGGTACCTTTTATTTTCTTCGTTTGCTGCAAACAAATCAGGCCATCGATGGGATAAGGATTGAAGAAAAGCCCAAAACAACACACCGGCTGCTAAACCACTGGGATAACCTTGACCGCACTGTGGAAAGGGGATACGCAGGTTTTTCAATCTGGGATTGGCATAAACTTCCCGATTTTATCGATAAGCGTTATATCGATTATGCACGGGCAAACGCTTCAATTGGAATTAACGGAACAGTTGTTAGCAATGTGAATGCGAATGCGTTGATACTAACTACGCAATATTTGAATAAACTTGCAGCTCTTGCAAATGCCTTACGGCCTTATGGCATAAAAGTTTACCTTACGGCCCGTTTCAGTGCACCGGTTGAAACCGGGGGCTTACCAACTGCCGACCCTCTTACTGATGATGTAATTGAATGGTGGAATGCCAAAGTAAAAGAGATTTATACCCTGATCCCCGATTTCGGAGGGTTTCTTGTTAAAGCCAATTCTGAAGGTCAGCCCGGGCCGCAAAACTACAACCGTACCCATGCCGATGGAGCAAACATGCTGGCAAAAGCCCTGGCTCCGTTTGGAGGGGTTGTGATGTGGCGTGCTTTTGTATATGACCACAACGTACCCGATGATCGGGCCAAACAGGCATATAATGAATTTAAACCGCTTGATGGTGATTTTCTCGAGAATGTGTTTATCCAGGTGAAAAACGGGCCTATCGATTTTCAGCCCCGCGAACCGTTTCACCCTTTGTTCGGTGCAATGCCAAAAACCCCGCTTATGATGGAATTCCAGATTACACAAGAATATACAGGTTGTGCTACTCATCTGGTTTACCTTGCCCCGATGTATAAAGAATGCCTCGATTCGGACACTTATTCCAAAGGTAAAGGATCAACCGTGGCAAAAGTGATTGACGGTAGCTTCGAAGGGCATAAATATTCCGGAATGGCAGGTGTTTCGAATATTGGGACTGACATTAACTGGACAGGCCACCCTTTTGCACAGGCAAACTGGTATGCTTTTGGCCGCCTTGCCTGGAATACGGATTTGACATCGGAGCAGATCGCCGACGAATGGCTCAGGCAAACTTTTACCAATGATCAGAATTTTATTGACATTGTGAAACCAATAATGCTTTCTTCACGCGAGATGATGGTTGATTACATGACGCCGCTGGGTTTACATCACATTATGGCCCGAAACCACCACTGGGGGCCTGGACCGTGGGTGACCGGCGGACGCCCCGACTGGACTTCAGTTTACTATCACCGGGCTGATACGCTTGGAATTGGATTCGACCGTTCTTCAACAGGAAGTAAAGCAGTTGACCAGTATTTTCCTCAGGTAAAAGAAGAATTCGACAATCTGGTGGCTTGCCCCGAAGAATTGCTGCTCTGGTTCCATCATGTGCCATGGGATTATAAAATGAGAAGCGGAAACATCCTCTGGGATGAACTTTGCCATCATTATTATTCTGGAGCTGCCGAAGCAAACGCGATGCCTGAGAAATGGAAAAGTGTTGAAGGTTTGATCGACGAAGAAAGGTATGAACATGTTTTACAACTATTGAACATTCAGGCTAAGGAAGCTGTTTGGTGGAGAAATGCCTGTCTGCTTTATTTTCAGCAGTTTTCGAAGAGGCCGATCCCTACAAAGTACGAACAACCAGACAAACCCCTGGAATATTACCAGAACCTGAATTTCAGGTATGTGCCAGGAATAAAAAATTGATAGTTAGATTTTAAGAGATAGATGATGAGTTACTTAGACAATTTGTTCAATTTGGAAGGAAAGGTAGCCGTGATAACCGGCGGGGGAGGCGTTCTTGCCTCAGAGATCGGGGCAGGCCTTTCAAAAACAGGGGTGAAAATTGTTTTCCTCGATATTAATGAAGAGGCAGCAAAGCTGGCAGCTCAAAAAATTATTGAGATTGGCGGGGTGGCAACGGGATTAAAAACCAATGTGCTCGACCTGGATGCATTAAAACAAACACGTGATGAAGTTCTGGCCGAATACGGCAGGGTAGATATCCTGCTGAACGCTGCCGGGGGCAACCAGCCCGGTGCTACTATTCCACCCGATAAAACTGTTTTCGACCTGAATATTGACGATATGAACAAAGTGACAACCTTGAACTACAACGGCACAGTGTTGCCCTCGATGGTTTTTGGAGAAGTTATGTCGAAACAGAAATCGGGCAACATTATTAATTTTTCGTCAATGGCAGCATTTCAATCCATTACACGTGTGGTTGGTTATTCTGCTGCAAAAGCTGCCGTTTCGAACTTCACTGCATGGATGGCCATGGAACTGGCCATGAAATTTGAAGGATCGATCAGGGTTAATGCCATTGCACCAGGTTTTTTTGTAGGTAACCAGAACAGGGCATTGCTGCTTAACGAAGATGGGACTCCAACACTCCGGGGTCAGCAGGTCATTAACAAAACACCTATGGGCCGTTTTGGTGAGGCAAGTGAGCTGATAGGCGCTGTGCTCTTTCTTGTTAGCGATGCTGCCTCGTTTGTAACAGGTATTGTTTTGCCAATCGATGGAGGGTTCAGTACCTACAGCGGGGTGTAATCTGGATGCTGGATACTGGATACTTGATACTCGATTCTGGTATTTGGTATTTGGCATTTTGAATTTTTTTTAGGTTGGGAGTCGGATTTTTTAAATCCGACAAATTGTGAATAACACTTTTTTAAGCAATAATGGAATTTATCTATTCATGGCGTTGGTTTGGTCCGAATGAACGGATCAAGCTATCGGAGATACGCCAGGCAGGGGCGACAGGTATTGTATCGGCTTTACACCAGGTACCCGTTGGGGAAGTGTGGACTGAAGAGGCGATCAACGAACGGAAAAAAATGATCGAAGATGCAGGTTTGACATGGGAAGTGGTTGAGAGCCTTCCTGTAAGTGAAGACATTAAACGACAGACCGGCGATTTTCTTAAGCACATTGAAAATTATAAGATTTCTGTAAAGAATCTTGCCGATTGTGGCATAACAACCATTTGCTACAATTTTATGCCCGTGCTCGATTGGTCGCGTACCAACCTGAAAGTACTATTCAGGGACGGTAGCCAGACATCAGGTTTTCAACTGTATATTTTTGCAGCATTCGATCTTTTTATACTGAAGCGTGATGGCGCTGAAGCTGATTATCCTTCAGAAGCAATCGAAAAAGCTGGCGAATATTTCCGGGCGCTCGATAATGAAGGGATCAGGCATTTAAAAGAAACAATCCTGTACGGGCTTCCGGGGTCGATGCAGACGTATTCGCTCGATGAGTTTAAGGGACATCTTGCACTTTACAACACTATAGACCGCGAAAAGCTGAAAGCACATTTAAGCTATTTTCTGAACCAGGTAGTTCCGGTAGCTGAAGAGTGCGGAGTAAAAATGGCCATCCATCCCGACGACCCGCCATGGAACCTGCTTGGCCTGCCGCGCATAGTCAGTACCATTGATGATTTGGTTGAAATTACAAAAATGATCGATTCGCCGGCAAACGGTGTAACCCTTTGTACCGGTTCGCTGGGCGTGGGACATTTTAATAACCTAACAGAAATAACCCAAAAAATTGCGCCTTACATTCATTTTGTCCATCTTCGGAATGTGATAAGGGACTCAGGATTGAATTTTCAGGAAGAGACCTTTTTCGAAGGCGATGTCGATATGGTAGGTGTAGTAAAAGAGCTTATCAAAGAAGGTTTCAGAAGACAACAGGAAACAGGTATGCCATGCAGGTTTCCTGTGCGTCCCGACCATGGTCACCAGATGCTCGATGAAATCGGGAAAGACAATTACCCGGGCTACAGCCTTTATGGGCGCATGAAAAACCTGGCCGAAATTAAGGGCTTGACATTGGGGTTGATAAGCGCGTATCCTTATTGAATTTTTAGTATAATTTTATAAAAGGCTGCCATTCCGTTCGATACAGCGCTATTCCAATTAACCAGCTCGCTTGATCGAACGTTTTTTCTTATGTGTATTCATTTTCCAGGGGTTGCACCCCTGGCTATTATTGTTTCGCCCTTTCAGGGCTTTCTTGTTTTTGCATTCAGAAATACCTCTGATGTTTTTTTGGGTTTTGAAATTCATCTAACCTTCCAATCCCGTAAGGATGCAAATTTTGTAACCCCAGGGTGGTTCCGCCAACTGGCTGATCAACCTAGGGGTTAACACGTCAAAATTATACAACCGTCCGCGGTATTATGTTCGTAAAAGGTAAATCCTTCCTTCGGACGAAAATGGCAGATCGTTCTTTAAATTTGATTTGAACAGGTAATTGTTCCGTTCGATACAAATATATTCCTATTAACCTGGCCGGCGGATCGAACGGTTTCTTCCTGAACGTTCCAACTACCCGGGACGTTGCCCCGGGCTGAATTGAATATGGCTTTCAGCCAATAATCCCGTAGGGATGAAGTTTTGGTAGCCCCGGGTAGATATTTAGCCTGCGAAATATCTACCCGGGGATAAAAGGCATAATACGAAAACCGTCCGCGGTAGTGTGTTCGTAAAAGGCACATGCCTTCCTTCGGACGGAAAGGGCAGTGCATTCATTAAAACAGCAAGAATTGTATAACAGATAGCAAGATTCGGGAAAAAACTTCCCCATTGGCCATTTACTTTTGCCATCATTATTAATAAAATTAATCACAATGGACATAATGAAAATGACATGGAAAGAACTGGAAGCCCTGCCCAAAGAAAAAACAATCTTGTTTTTAACCTTTGCCCCTATTGAAGAACACAGCCACCATCTGCCCCTCGGGGTTGATTTATTTCTGGGCGAGACATGGAAAAAACTGGCAATGGATATTATAAGAAAAAAAGAACCAGGCTATACTTTATTGACAATGCCTCCTATTCCGTTTGCAAGGGGAAGTGTAAAAGGTTTTCCGGGTAACCTGCATGTAAAGCAACGGACTGTTTATCGTGTTGCCTGCGAGCTTATCGGTAAGATTGCCGGTTGGGGAATAAAAAATATCGTAGTTATTGCATCGCATGGCGACCCGAAGCATATCATTGCCATTGAAGAGGCCTGTGAAAAGATTAACAGGAAATATGGGGTTTGTGCAATATCGCCAATGGGTTCATTCTTCTCTTTTGATGAACTGGGAATTGATCTGAACTTTCCCGAACAGGTGAAACAACAACTTGAAAAGTACCCCAACGATTACCATGCCGGTTGGATTGAAACCTCGGCAATGCTCGACATAGACCCGGGGCTGGTAAAGAATAATTATTCAGACCTGCCCGATATCAAAATCGGGGAAAAGGAATTAATGTTCCCAAAAAAAGTGAACAAAAAAATTGCCGGTTATGGCCATATCGGTTTTCCAGGGCTTGCGACAAAAGAACTTGGGGAATTGCTTAATATAAATTCAGCTGAGTTTATCTGTAAGGCAACTCTGGCCTTCGTCAGCCGAAAAGACTATAAAATTTATCAGCATCATTCACTGTATAAAATCCCCTTTCTTCGGACAAATTTTTTAAGGGTGTTCCTGGCTGTTTCGGGATTAATAATTATTGCTGTGCTTGTTTTTTTGAAAATTGCAGGTTAGTAGCTTACTCCGGTTTTTAAGGGCAATGCGATGTCGTATTCAATTATTTCTCTCATATTTTGAGTTAAAAATTCAGGCGGGTACAGTTCAAGTAAAGGGATATTGCCCGGGACGAAACCGCTTTGGGGCAGCCATTCACCATATATATAAACATAAGCATCGGCTATGTTTTCTTTTTTCCCTTTAAAATGAAAAAGAGCATAATTCCCTGCTGGTATGTCCATTGTTTTGACTTTGCCCCGTTTTATGACGATATTGCCGGGGATGGAGATACAGGCACGGTAGCGGCATCTTTCAGCAGGGGTAACATTCGGATTATCGAATGGTATACCTAAAAAACGGGTTTCCTTTTGCAGCCAGTTGTTTAGTGTGGCAAAACCCAAAAGTGTTTTCCATGATTTTGACATCCCGGTTGCATATCCAATCATTGTCTGGCAGTAAGCAAGGTGCATCGATGGTAATTTGGCAAACACATTGAACCGGCATACTTTGCTTGCATCCTCTGAATGTGATTTAAAACGGTGGGTTTCTCCGTTGTGAAAATCGATGATGTGTTTTGAAAAGAATTTCCCCGGGGGTGTACCATATTGTTTCTTAAAAGCACGGCTGAATGCCGATGCAGAAGAGAATCCACATTCAAGTGAAATATCAGAAATTGTTTTAAGTGGGTTATGAAAAAGTAAACCGGCAGCTTTTTCAAGCTTGTTCCGTTCAACAAAGTTACGGGGTGTTTCACCGGTTTCGGCAACAAAAACACGGTGAAAATGAAATGGCGAAAAACAAGCTATTCCTGCAAGCTTTTCCAAAGTAATATTCTCCGACAAATGCTCTTCAATGTAGTCAATTGCCCGGTGGATTTCTTCGGAATAATTTCGTTTTGTGCCTTTATTGTTCATCTACAGCTTGTGCTTGTTGTTTACAAACTTAATGAAAAGTGTTGTATTTGAAATATCTTAAATGATCTTCAGATTTGTATGAATATTAAGTTGTTGATTTGTATAAAAAAGCGCAATTATTCATTTTTATCAGGCATTTATATATTTCAATCATATTAATGTGATTTTTTTGGTAAGTTGTGATTGGTTTTCAATTTGAAAAAAACACATGAGAAAATACAGAAATTAATATGAAAAAACTTCTTGTAATCCTATTCTTTTTTGTGGTTGGCGTGAACCTTGTTTATTCCCAGGTTGTGGACATCCCGGATGAAATTTTTAAAAATGCCCTTCTGGGAATTCCTGAAATTAATACCAACGGAGATGGAGAAATTCAGGTTTCTGAAGCTTCAAACTATAACGGTGAACTTCAGTTAGAGAATTTATATATTGTGGATATGACTGGCATTGAGGCTTTTGTGAATATTACAGGCCTGAATGTGAGGAATAACCGTATTGTTTCGCTTGATGTAAGCAGCAATAATCATTTAACATATCTGAATTGTTTCAACAATTATACCATCGAAAACCTGGTTTTGGGCGATCAGCCTGAT
>JAFGEV010000345.1 GCA_016931385.1 Prolixibacteraceae bacterium | reverse complement strand
CCCATAGGCAATCACTTCATCCAGATATGTTGGTTTCTCAATATAGTTTGCTGTAGTGAACATGTCGGAACTAAAACCGTCGCGATAACTTACAAGGTTTTCAGTGGCTTTATAAAAACCTTCAATGCTGATTTCAAACCGTCTCCCCTTTACCGGGAAATTCATGTAATATCCGGCAGCCCATTGATCCGAAATCATCGGCTTCCGACTTTCTGAAGGGCCTGTCCATAAATCGACAGGTAAGCCCAGCCCCGTGTTCGACAGCAGGTGGAGCGGTTGAGATATCCTTGAATATGATGCTTTCAGCGAATTGTTCCCGCTTAAAAAATATTGCAGGTTAACACGTGGTTCGGCAATGAAACGGGTAATCCCGTTGTACAGATAAAGTGAACCCCTTAACCCGGCCTGAGCTTTAAATTTTATTCCTTCATAATTAACCGAAGCCCACAATGCACAGCTTTCATACCGTGCTTCTGCAATCCGCTGTTGTGTCCACGATGTATCAGGGTCGGAATAATAAAGTGATGCAGGCGCCAGTTGTACATCTTCAAATTGCAGTCCGGCATCAAGCAAAAACTTATCGGATAGTTCATAATTAACGTGATCGGTCAGGATAAAATTCTGAAGCCGGGAATAAAACATCTTTTCATACATGTTCAGGGTATCAGTTCCATAGGCTACACCCCTTTTAGTCTGGTTGCCCGAATACCCTGCCTTCAAGTCATTTGAAAACCTGCCGGAAGAAATATTCCATTGTATACCTGAAATCAGGTTATCCCACGATTTGCCGTTATCGGTTAAAGGAACGCCTGTGTGTTCTTCATCATAACTCAATGTAAAATCATCGCGGCAGTAATAATTGAAAAATGTTATCGTGTTTTTATCCGACAGGTTCCAGTTTACCGATAAAGAAAAATCGGTATAGCTGAAGTTCAGGTCTTCCAACTGTTCAATTACTGCCCTTCCAAGTAAATCGAGGTAGGTACGGCGAGCACTGGCCATTACTGCCAGCTTGTTTTTTATTATTGGTACCGAAACCACAGCTTTGGCCGAAAGCAACCCGATATCTCCTTCACCATGTACCCTGTCCATCCCGGGTGTTTTCACTTCCATATCGATCACCGAGGAAACCCGTCCGCCATAATGGGCCGGGAATCCCGATTTATAAACTTCAACCTGATCGATGAGCATAGTGTTAACCACCGAAAGAAAACTGAAAAAGTGGTTGGTCTGGTAAATGGGCAAACCGTTAATTAAAAAGAGGTTTTGGTCGGGATTGCCCCCACGAACGATCAACCTCGAAACCCCCTCGGAAGCAGTTTGCATACCGGGCTTCATTGCAAGCGATTTTATAAGGTCTTTCTCGCCTGCAATGGCGGGAATGGAAGAAATAGAAACAGATGAAAGCAATTCGAGCCCGGTCTCAATCCGGTTGCTTTTCAGGGGCATATTTTCAATAACGGTAACTTCTTCAATTACCACGCTTTTTTCGAATGGTTTTAGTTCAATGGTAAACGTTGAATCGGAAGCCACC
Organism: Prolixibacteraceae bacterium; assembly: GCA_016931385.1. GTDB lineage: Bacteria > Bacteroidota > Bacteroidia > Bacteroidales > Prolixibacteraceae > DAIMEA01. The sequence continues at coordinate 2,292 of JAFGEV010000345.1, read as the reverse complement.
ACAATTTTTTTTATCCCCGACACATAATCGTCGTGTGTGGTGATCAATGTATATGCTCCGGGCACAAGCGCCATTTTGACAAGCCCCGACCGGTCGGAAATAAATTGTTTGCCTATCTCCTTAACTGTAACTGTTGCACCGGGTAAAGGCAAATCCGTTTGTTCATCGATAACTTTTGCTTTGAGGATATAAAAATCGTTTTGTGAAAATAAAACCAAAGGCAGAATCGAAAGAAACAGAAAAAATATCCTCTTCATTTTCGGCTAGTTTAGTTCATTATTTCTGATCCTCACCATCGGGTTATTCAGTTTGCCTGCTTTGATACAGATAAAGCCATAAGCGGTTGATCCCGGTTGCACGGCCTTCAGGTAAAGGTCGTTTTGCAGTATGTCTTTTTTGGTTTTCTGGTTAACAATGATGGTCCGGGTGGTATTGGCAATCCCAAGCAAAGCAATTGCGCCCGACCATAAATTTAATCTTAGGCCACTTTTCATGTAACTTCCTCCATCAGGGAATTCGCCCCATTCGGTATAGTAAGAAGTTGCTATAAAAGCCGGTATCAGCAGAGAATTATACCAGTATTTTTGCCGCAATACTTTCAGATAACGGCTGCTTTCCAACATTTCAACAGGTGTAAAATCGTTTATAAATTCCAGGGAGTGCTTTGAAATAGTGAAAGCTTTTTCACTTTTATTTTCAACTTTAACCGGGACAAATACCAGCTCCTCGCGCCAAAGCTTTTTTGCCAGCCATTTGTTTTGGGGCGATACAATGTCAATATCGGAGCAGGTAATTATAATACAGGAATTGTTTCCATTTGTTGTTTGGCCGGTAAAAATGCCCGCCGGGTCAATTGCTCGGTAGGGCATGGCACAAGAAACAAAAATCAGTATGATACCAAAAACTGTTAAATTTTTTCTAAGGTGCATAAAATGGTTCTTGTGTTGGTTTAATTAATTCATATCCATGATGTACATCGAAAGAAACCGAGTCGTACCCGTAACTTCCAAACAGGCCGTAGCCGCCTTCAACATTGGTATACGAAGGCAAGATGCCCTTGTACATCGAAAAAAACAGATCGCCGACAACGTTGCCGTTAAATTCATTATTATAGATCTCACACATTTCTTTATAAGCGGCAAAATGTTCGTCATACGTAAAAATGTAATAAGTTAGGTGGTGAATATTTATTCCAGAAGGGTTACAACCCGATGTCATTGGATATCCAAAATCATAGGTTATTACTTCATTATAAGCTACATCTTCCCTAATTATTATTTTAAACTTAAGTTTGTCTTTATCTGAAGGATACTTTTCACCTTCATCAAAGATTACCTTGCTGTCATATTTTGACGAATCTATAACTTTATAAGGAAGTCCCCTATAACCAACAGAATCATCCATTTCATATTCCAGGGTATATTTTACACCTCTGCACTTATATGCAAAATAATTTTTTTCAGATTTTTGTTTTTTCATAATCCATTCCGATTCGAAAAGAAAAGTATATTCAGGAAGCCAATTATAAGAAATTGTAATCCCGTACAGTGGTTTTTGAGGTTCATTCCATCTGCTAAATTCTTTTGGGACAGTTGTATTTGCAAAAACTTTTGGATACCCATCAACAATAGCACAAACAGTGTATTGTATCCCTTTTTGAATCGGGAATTCGGTTTGAGCACATCCATAAACGGCAGGTTTAATTGAAAGGTGCTTTAAAAATGATTTCATTTTCATCGTCAGAAATAATGACTTCGCCCGGAGGTAATGAAACAGAATTAAAATTTATGGAATCCAGACCACTGCTTGTTTCAAACAAAGCTACATATATACTTTTGGTTTGCGGTGAAATAACCGAGAACAAAACCAGTTTCTTCCCATGTTGGGAATAATCCAGATCAAGGACTTCTTCTCTGACACAAGATGATAAAAACATTATAAATATTATTAACCAAATTAACCTCATAAATTGAATGAAAACCAAAGAAGGTTTAACCTTCTTTGGTCATGTTCAGTTATAAATTATAAACCACTATATGCACACCATGCCTTTGGAAAAGGATCTTCAAAAACAACTCCCTCGCTATCTCCATCTTTTATAACAAAAGCCCTCACATTAATGCTTTTTGCACACAACCAACCCGATTGCCCTGTTTTCCGATATATTTGCTTTTGATTCTCATATTCATTATATTCTACATTGTATCATTACTGTCCCATTAAAATCTAAAAAAGTTCTTTGAAATATTTGAAATTTAGTTGGTTGTAGATGTTTTTCGATTAAACGGATTT
>JAFGEV010000344.1 GCA_016931385.1 Prolixibacteraceae bacterium | reverse complement strand
GATAAAAATCCGTACCAGTATTTTGAATCATCGATGAATTTTTTCCGCTTTTTCATAACAAGAATGGAAATGTTCGGGGTATTGGCAATGGGGTTGATCTTGTCCATGTATTCACCAATGGTGATGTGTTTTTTTTCGATAAAAAACTCATCGAGAGGTTTTAAGGAAATAATGCGGTCGAGCCTGAAATCGCGGTAGTCGCTCCTGAGTCGGCACCAGGCAAACAGGTGCCAGCGCGAACTGTAGTTGCACAAGCCAATGGGTTCAATTTCCCGGCAGATGGCTTCCTCGTTGTATTTGGGTTCGTATTCAATTTCAAGAACCTGTTTGTTTACCAAAGCCTGCCTGATTTCGTTCAGATAAAGCTGCCTGTAGTTTTCACTCATGGTGTTGAAATTGAAAACGGCAATTTGGTTGTGCAGCTTTTTGAGATAGTCTTTCCCTGATGGTTTAAGTACGGCTTTAATTTTATACAATGCCGAACAAAAATCATTTCGGGTCTTATCGTCACTCATTTTCTCGATAAGCTTCTCGCCAAAAAGCAGGGCCGAGGCTTCTTCGTTGGTAAACATCACAGGCGGTAAATGATAATGATCCATCAGGCAATAACCCACGCCCGCTTCGGCATAAATGGGAACTCCGCCCTCTTCGAGGGCACGCAGGTCGCGGTAGACAGTCCGCAAACTGATATCAAAACGGTCGGCAATTTCCTGTGCTTTAACCACCCGTTTGCTTTGCAGTTGTATGAGTATGGCATTAAGCCTGTCGATCCGGTTCATTTTAAAAAAGTACCTGAGTTACTGAGTTGCTGAGTGCCTGAGATACTGAGTGCCTGAGTTACTGAGTACCTGAGTTACTGAGCATATGAATTAAAGTTTGGGGCTAAGGTACTTATTTCTTAATTACCATCCGGTTTTGGTCAATCATTAAATTAATGAAAGCTTCGCTCCCGTGTTTTTTGATGTATTCGATGGAAGCCGGACGGTCGGACCGGAAAATTGTTGAGAAAACATCGGTAATGAAATTACTGAACTTTTTGCATTCACGTGGATTGGTCATAGTGCAATCGGCACAGGAAGAGTAGCCGTTTTCGATACAGCAGATACGGGTTTTGCACCATGTCGCCTTAACGTTTTTCTCGCAACCTGGGCACTTACCACTTTTAAATTTCCCACAGTTGTTGCAATAGAGCCCACACTTTGATATTTCTTTTGTTTCGGTTTTCATACGATATATCAGATTTTTTTGAATGTTTTTTTAAACGATGCCATCTATAATAATTACAGATGACATCGGTTTTTGTAAAATCATGGCTATTTAACTATTTCGACTTGAACCTCGGTAAGGTTATTTTCCTGGTTTTCGAAATCGCAGTTGAGGTAAATTTCCCGGCTGGTGCTAGTTGGGATCATGCCTTTACGGGTCATCTCGCCCATCATTTTCTGATAGGTATTTCCCAGGTTCGACCACGGGCCTTTGTGCATCTCCGAAAGACAGTTGAAAACCGGCAATTCTTCAAACTTAAACTTACCGGGATCGCCCTTGGCTTCCTTTATGGGTAGGCAAATGTCGAGCCTGAATTTTGTATTGGGCTGCCCGTCGGAACCAACATACTGCCATATTTGTGCCCCGGCAATTTCAAGGCCGAGTTTTTGGGCTGTTTCTCCAAGTTCGTTTGGCAGGTTCCCAATGTCATTTTTAAGGGTGGCAAGGGATGATTGCACCGACAACATTAAAACAGTTGTTTTTTCTACTTTCTTTTTTTCCATAGCTTTTGCATTTTGAGTTGTGATTAAACTTATAAACATTACTGTTGTTAAAACCATTGTGATCATTTTTTTCATGGTCATATTTCTTTTTTAGGTTAAACATCACCGCAAAGAAAAATGGGTGTTGTGACAACAGTATGTCAGGAGGATTTTTAAAAAAAACTTATACCCAAAAAAACAATGGCAATTCAATATAAAATATCGAATTAGCAATAACTTTTTTTTGAATAGTTGCCTTTAAAGCAGAGAGTTGAACTTAAACCATGGAGAATTTTTGAAATGAAAGCAAAACACGATTTTCAAAATGCCAGATTATTTACCCTTGAGCGGATTCCACCCCTGAGCCGTTAACTCAATCTCTGAGCCGCCTGTGGTAACCAGCATCGTACCTTCGTTTTCATCAACTATGTGCCCGATTACCGTAATATCGGGATGGTTTTGAATTTTTTTGTGTTCATTAAGCGGAATGGTAAATAACAATTCATAATCTTCTCCACCATTTAACGCGGCAACAATCGGGTTCATATTAAATTCGTTGGCCATGGCTTTCGTCTCGTTGTCCATCGGAATTTTATCCTCATAAATTTTTGCCCCTGTTTTCGATTGCTTACAGATATGCATAATTTCTGAAGAAAGGCCATCGGAGATATCGATCATCGAAGTTGGCATTACGTCGAGCAAGCGGAAAACCTTAAGCATATCGAGCCTTGCTTCAGGTTTTAGCTGCCTTTTCAAAATATAATCGTAACCTTCGAGCTGAAGCTTCGCCCCAGGATTAACTTTCACTACTTCTTTCTCACGTTCGAGAAGTTGCAGCCCCATGTAAGCACCCCCCAGATCGCCCGATACACAGATCAGGTCGTTCTTTTTAGCGCCCGAGCGGTATACGATATATTTTTCTCTTGCCTCGCCAATGGCCGTAATACTGATTGTGAGGCCGGTTAATGAAGAGGTTGTGTCTCCACCTATTAAATCAACGCCATAATATTCACATGCCTCGTAAATTCCTTCGTAAAATTCTTCAATTGCTTCAACTGAAAATTTTGCTGAAATGGCCAATGAAACAGTAATCTGGCGTGGCATGGCATTCATGGCAACAATATCGCTGAGATTCACAACAACGGCCTTGTAACCCAGGTACTTCATAGGCACATACATCAAATTAAAATGGATGCCTTCGGTAAGCAGGTCGGTTGTTACAACTATCTTTTTTGAGCTGAAATTTAATACAGCTGCATCGTCGCCAACGCCTTTCAGTGTTGATTGGTTTTTTAACTTAATTTTTTCGGTTAACCTATCTATCAGGCCAAATTCCCCTAAATCGGAAATTGGTGTTGCTTTGTGTTTATTTTCAGTCATTCTGAAATGTATTTTGAGGTTGAAATACCTCACTTCGAGG
>JAFGEV010000343.1 GCA_016931385.1 Prolixibacteraceae bacterium | reverse complement strand
GGACTAAAAAATTTGCCTACAGGGTCATTCATGTTCATTCGGCGGATGGCCTCCTCATTTAAAATCACTTGAGGCTTTGTGAATTCATCCTGTGTTAAAACCCGGTTATAACTATCAGGGAAGTTCGTACCTTCAGTAAGTTTTATACCCATGGTTTTGAAATAGTTGTTGTCGACGTTCATTTTACAGATCAGTACCTTGTTTTCCGGATCCTTGCCTTCCCAGTCGTGACCCCAGGATGAATTTCCACCCCAGAATGGCAGTTTGTCGGAAAACGTCATTGACATAACGCCGGTAAGTTTAGAAAGCTCCTGTTTTAATGCTTCGCACTTGTTACCAGTAGTTCCGTCGAAAGAAATATAAACCAGGTTGGAATGGTTGTAACCCAAATCATATTGATTCACAAACTTTATTTGTTTTGCAATCACGATAGATCCGCTGATAAGTATCATGGATAAGCAAAACTGAATAGTAACCAGCAGGTTTTTAAGGCTGAATTGATTCGGTTTTATTTTCGTCGATTTCTTTAATGCAAGTGCAGCATTAACCGACGATAAATACATTGAGGGGTAAACTACCGACAAGGCAAGTACGACCAACAAAACACAAAGCATCAGAATGATAAGTGAAAAATTATGGACTTGTATGAGATGAATGTTTTTATCAGATATCGATCGGAAAACCGGCATGAAAATAATTACCAGGATGATGCAAAACAAAATACTCATCAGTATCATCATTCCTTTTTCAAGCAAAAATTGTTTTAAAATGTTTATTCTGCCTGCGCCCAGAACTTTGCGTACACCAACTTCGGTGCGGCGTTGTTCGGCACGTGAAACGGAAAGGTTAATGAAATTGATGGAGGCAATAAGGATAATAATGAAAGCAATGGCCAGGAACTGGTAAATGTATTGTATGCGGTTACTTTTTCCTGAGTAGGAAAAGAGATGGTTTTTCTTGTAAGGGAATATATGCAATGTGGTGTTGGGCTGACCTCGATCTTTACATAGGTTGGTTATTTTAGTCTCGAGCGCTGCAACATCAACCCCCTTTTTTAGCACCATGCATGTATATGGCCAGTTGTTTCCCCAATTGTCGAGCCTGTTTCCGCCATATTCCAGTATTTTTAGGGATAAAAGAACTTTGAAATCGAGGCTGGTGTTACCTTTTGGCTTGGCCAGAACAGCCCCAACAGGCAATGAATGCTGGTTATTGAACAACAATGTTTTTCCAACAGCTGGCTCATCACCAAAAAGCAGTTTTGAGAGATCTTCGGTAATGATCACCTGGTTGGTTGATTTAAGGGAATTTTGATCGCCTTCGAGCAATGTGTAGGTAAACACATCAAGGAAATTGCTGTCGGTACACACAATTGGACCTTCCTTGTATTCTCTGTCTTCGTATTTAATCAGGAACCTTCCCAGATCGGTATAGGTAGTAGCCTTTTCAACTTCGGGGTAATTTGAGGCCAGTTCGTTGCTTAACGGGAAAGGAGTACAACCAGTAAAAAGTTCATTTCCATCTGAATACTGTTGATGTTCGAATACAGAATACATTTGGTCAAGGTTTTTGTTGAATTTATCGTAGTTCAACTCATCAACCACCCAAAAAAGAATGAACACAACAACAGTCATTCCAATGGCTAATCCTGCTATGTTTATAATGGAATAAATTCCATTCTTTATGATATTCCGAAATCCAAGAATTAAATTTCTAAAGTTCATATTTATGTGTTTTGTTACTACTCATATCTTAGCGTCTCATTCACTATACGCTTCTTTATCGTGAATCTTCGCTTTAGCTTTATTCATACCTCAGTGCTTCCACCGGGTTTCTCGTTGCTGCTTTCCACGACTGGAAGGAAACAGTTAAGAGTGCAACACCCAATGCCAGTAAACCAGCCAGTGCAAAAATCCACCAGCTTAATGTGGTTTTATAGGCAAAGTTTTCGAGCCATTTGTGCATGGCATACCAGGCAATGGGCGTGGCAATTACAAACGCTATGGCTACCCATCGAACAAAGCCTTTATTTAGCAGGGCTAATATTTCAGAAACTTTGGCGCCGTTGACTTTTCGGATACCGATTTCCTTTATTTTTTGTTGCGAAACCAGCAATGAAATTCCCAAAAGTCCCATGGAACAAATAAACAACGATATTAAAGTAAAAACAGCTAGCAATTTTTCCTGCAGCAATTCAGTTTTGTATATTCTCCGGTACATCGATCCAACCTGTTCAAAATTAAACGGATAATTCGGAAACAGTTCCATCCATGTTTTTCGAATGTCGCCAATGGCTAATTCCCGCATGCCCGGTTTGTAGGATATCACAAAATTGATCAGCCATAATTTGTCTCGTTTGAACAGAACGAGCGGACCAACTTTCTTTTTCATGCTGGAAAGGTAGAAGTCTTTCACAACGCCGATAATTTTACCACCGGGGATTGTTATGCCAGGGGAAGAAAATATCAGTTTAAAACTTTTCCCGAGAATTTCTTCCGGTTGGCTGAAGTTCAGGTAATGCATGGCCGTTTCGTTGATGATGTATTCGCCTGATCCTTCGTTATCGGAATTGTTTTCCGAAAAATTATTGCCGCTAAGGAACTCAAGGTTGAAAAGGCTGGCAAAAGAATAATCACAGGGGAATACGCCTATTCTATCTTCTTGCTGGTCGTTTTGTTTTTGGCGGCCTTCCATTTCAAAAGCGAACAGGTCATTCGCTTCGCCTCCGGGTGGTTCCAGCATGGCCGAAACCGATTCGATGCTGCTATGCTTCAGAAGTTCGGCTTTAAAAATTTCAAATTTTTGCTGAACGTTTGCATGTACCGACTCCATGCAAAGAACATTGTTATCGCTAACTCCCATTGAATTGTTCATAACAAAGTTCGTTTGACGCGAAATGATCAATACGGCTGCAATAAGGATGATTGCCAGTGTATATTGGGTAATAATGATCCCGTTACTTGTAACAACGTTTTTTCTCTTTATAAGGATGTTTGCATCTTTTGAAAATATTTTACCGATGTTTTGTTTTAACATTGGGTATAAACCTGCAGCAATCCCCATTATTGCAAAGATGAATACAGTTAAAACGATTAGCCCATAGTTTCCATTCAGAAGGTTGGTATTTAAATGTTTAATTATGATATTGTTTGCCGTGAATGAAATCAGCAACGAAATGAAAACAGAAATGGCAACAATAATCATGCTTTCAATAAGGAAATGGTAAAAACTTCTTCGCTTTGTCGATCCCAAAAAGCTCGTTACGGCAATAAATTTATGATTAAAACCGGCCATCCCAAGATTGAGGCTGGCGTAATTGCTAATGGATATAAGCAGCAAAACAAGAGCTGCAACGGCCAGTACATAAATATTTGTGAGATTCCCGTTGGTCTCAATTTCACGAAGTTTATCCGATTTCAAATGAATATCGGTTAGCTTTTGCATGAAGGCTTTGGTCTTAATTTCTTCAACAGGTTGATTGTTTTGTTTAGCCATAAAATCAGCATATCCCGAAACAATTTTTTCTGGACTGGTGTGTTCTTTCAGAAGCAGATATGTCCATGCCCACCAACTGATTTTACTATTTGCAGGTGTTGTGATTAAGTCGGGGTGAAAATGACTGTTTTGAGGGAAATCTTTCATTACGCCTTTAACGGTGAAATCGGTTTTCACCCCGTTGAACTGCCCGGGAGGATTCGAGATAATTTCACCAACCGGATTATTATCGCCAAATATTTTTTTTGCAAGCGATTCAGTAATAACCATTGATCCGGGGGCATCCAGAACCGATTGTTTATCGCCAATTACCATCTCGGCATCGAAGATGTTAAAGAATGTACTGTCGCATACAAAAGCTTCGTTTACAGTGTAATAATTTTCGTCATACAACATCGTGCCGCCCATTATAGGGGCAAGCCGCACATAACTTTCAATTTCGGGAAAAAAACCTGCAATATCAGGGATTTGCTCCGAGTTGATAATCCGGGCAAAGTGGTTGTTATTAAAAAATGACGGATTGGTTGTTGTGAATCGGTAAATCCTTTCGGCCTTTTCATGGTAAGCATCATAGGTTAATTCGTTTTTCAGGAAAAGCGCAATAAACAGGATCCCCGTTAAGCCAAGTGCCAACCCAATTACTTTGATCAGATTCAGCAATGGTCGCCTAATTAATTTCCTGGTTATAAATCGAAGCAGCATATTTTTATTATAATTTGTGTATGAGTATACAAAAAAAATGGGCTAAAGCCCGCATCTTTAGAGGCATTCACTAACCCCAGGCTTAAGCCTGGGATTAGTGATGGACGTTCACTACACCGGGCTTTAGCCCTCACTTATTTTTTTATTATTTATCATATTTCCTTTATATCTCAAACTTTAAAATTTTGCAGTTTCAAACTCCCTTATGGGATTGGGATGTACTATTCATACCTCAACGCTTCTACCGGGTTAGTTTGTGACGCTTTTAATGAATGGATCGACACAGTTATTGTCACAATCAGTATGGCGAATCCTAAAGTTAGGATGAAATAGGACATGTTTATATTTGTCTTGTATGCAAAATTGTTTAGCCATTTCGACATAAACAGGTATGTTACAGGTACAGAAACAATTGTTGCCGACAGAACAGATATCAGGTTTCCGCGAAGGAATGAATAGACAATTGATTGTTCGGAGCTTCCGAGTACTTTTTTGATCCCTATTTCTTTAGTGCGCGATTTTGTTACAAAAAGCGTCAGACCGAATAATCCAAACATGGAAATAATCAGCGTGAACAATGCCGATATTGAAACAATGGTTGTGAGGTTTCTCTCAGCGGTATATATTTCCTTGTTAATATCTTCAATAGTAGAATACCTGAACGGAAGATCGTTGCCGAATTTTTGCCATTCAGACTGTAACAATGGCAATAATTCATTTAGTGATCCGGGGGTGTAATGCACTGCAATTTGTTGTATATACTTGTCGGTCATTGATATGTAAAGCGGTGGTATGTCGGATTGGAGCGAGTGAAGGTTGAAATCTTTCACGACCCCGATAATGTTCATGCCTGCAAATTGTTTCCCTATCGGATTTTCGATTCCCAGATGTTTAATTGCGGTTTCATTTATGATTACCGAACTCTTCAGGTCACTGCCAAAGTCTTCCGAGAAATCTCGCCCTTCGACAAACGCTATGCCCATCGTTTTTAAAAAGTTATAATCTACGGCCAAACCTTCAACTTTTATTTTTGAATCCTTTTCCTGAAAATGGGGCACCATCATCGACATGGAACCGCGCATAGGCAGCCCTTCCATTACCCCGGCAGCCATAATAACATTTGGGTTCGATTTAATGGAATTCAGATAAGGTATGTACGAATTAAAGCTTCTTCCTAATTCAATTAGTAGTACATTTTCTGTGTTATATCCAGGGTCGTGGGTCATGAAATATTTGTATTGCGACCGGATAACCATGGCGCTGGTAACAAAAGTGCAGAAAATTACCAGCTCGGCAATAATCAGAAGCGTTTGGAATACAGGTCTTCGTTTGCCTTGCCTGGTATTGTTTTTCAGGATGTTTATGACCTTTAGCCTCGATAAATAGCCAGCCGTGTATCCGCCCGAAGCCAGGCCTATAAAGATAGTAACAATCAAAAATACCAATATGTAAATACCAATGTTGGAATTAATTATATGAAGCTTGGTTTGAAAGAGTTCCCCTGCGTAAGGTTTGGCAAGTAACGCAAGTCCAAGGGCTATGGGCAGCGACACCAGTGAAAGCATTACTGACTCAATGAATAATTGGAACCTTACACTTTTATTACTGGCACCGGTAGCTTTTCTTATGCCAATTTCTTTTGTACGTATTGTCGATACGGCAGTTGAGAGCAGTATGTAATTCATGGCGGCAATTAAAACAATTATAAAGGCAATTAGCGAAAACAGTTTAATGTTTTTCAGGTTACCACTGGTTCCGGTATTTAAAATGTTCTCTGATTTCAGGTATACATCCTTCAAGTTCTGTAGCGAGTAATTTTTTTCAGGTTTTTCACTTATGTGTTTAATTTCAAACTCACGGAATTGTTGATTTAATTCTTTTGCATGTCCGGCATCTGCCAAAAGTATCCAGGTAGTCCAAAAATCATAATTCCAGTTGGTTTCGGCATTGTCCGAACGGAAAGACTTATCGATTGGCGCCAGGGTCCATTTGCCGTTCACAAAACAACTGGCCTGAATGGTTGAGCCTTTAGGTATATTTTCAAATACACCTGTTATTTTAAAAATTGCTTGTTCGTTGTTGATCAGCCCTTCGATGTCTTTGCCAACGGGATTTTCGCCGTCGGGGAATATTTTCTCAGCCAGTTCGTGTGAAAGGACTATGGAATTTAGATCGTCGAGGAGGTGGGTATTCGGTTGATAGTGGGTTAAAGGAAGGGAGAAAATTTCGAATATGTCGGAACTTGTCCCAACGGTATTCCATATATCGAGATAATTGTCGTTTAATTTTAACTTAAGCCCGCCAACATACCTTGTTTGTGTTGCTTTTTCAACTTGTGGAAAATCTTCCTTCATGGTAGAAGCCAGAACGTAGGGCGTTCCGGCTAAGGTGTTTTTAAATTCGGTGTAATAATTTACTACCCTGTATATTCTTTTTTTATTTTCGTGACAACTGTTAAATTTCAATTCATTAACCACAAAAAGTACGATAAGGAACGACACAGCCAATGCTATTGAAAGCCCTAACGTGTTGATGGCTGTAAAGAGACCGTTCTTTCTTAAAAAATAAATAGCAGTTTTAAAAAAATTTTTAATCATGACTTTTGAAATTTAGCTTTCAATCTATTTATGCAAATTATATCCTATCGTTAAGCCTTTGTTTGGTTCTCCCCCTGGGGGAGTAAGAGGGGGTAAAACTAAGGCGGATTAAAAGTTTCATTTTTTTACCCCTAAATCCCCCAAGGGGGACTTTTGAGCCGGTGCTTAATTGTTGTTTCGATTCGTTTAATTACTGTCTCAATATTTTTTTCGATTTCTTCATTTTTGAAACGTATAACTTGTATGTCGAAACGTTCCATTTCAGCAGTTCTTCCTTCATCATATTCTTTCTGTTTGTAATGAATTCCCCCATCAAGTTCAATTACCAGTCGTGCTGAATGGCAGTAGAAATCAGCGATGAAAATATCTATGGGGTGTTGCCTTCTGAATCTTAAATTTAAAACTTGTTTGTTTTTTAGTTTTTCCCAAAGAATATTTTCAGCCTCAGTCATGTTTTTTCGTAAAGCTTTGGCTTTTTCAAGTATATCTGGTTTAGCCCCGAAATACATTGTTTTGTCAAGTTCGTTCATTTCTACTGTCGTTTAGCTTTTGTCTGGTTCTCCCCGCCAGCTGGCGGGGAGTTAGAGGGGTAGACAAAAGCGGGTTATTCATATCTCAACGCCTCAACCGGATTCCTCATAGCCGCCTTCCAGCTCTGCCAGCTAACGGTTAACAGCGCTATTCCCAGCGCCAGAACTCCGGCCAAAGCAAAAATCCACCAGTTAAGTGTGGTTTTGTAGGCAAAGTTTTCCAGCCACTTGTTTATAGCATAGTATGCAATAGGTGTTGCAATAACAAATGAAATTGTGACCCACTTTACAAAGTCTTTATTAAGCAGCGCAAGTATCTCAGTAAAATTTGCGCCGTTTACTTTACGAACACCAACTTCCTTTCTCCGGTTTAAGGTTGTGTTACTTGCCAGTGCAAATATTCCAAGCGATGATATAAGTATTGCAAAAATGGCGAAGTAACCAACAATTTTTGCTGTGCGTTCTTCTTTTATGTATGCTGAGTTTAAGGCATCGTCTATAAAATTCAGAGTTAATGGATCTGCCGGGGCTATTTCTTTAAAAACACGTTTAGCCTGTGCTACTATTGAACTTAGATTTGCTCCACTTCCCCTTATCAATGCATAAGATGCCCATTTCATTTCGGATACCATAAAAAGGGTAGGGCGGGGTTCCTGATATAACGACCTGAAATTCATGTCATCGACAACCTCGCTAATTTTTATTTTATCGTTGTAAATTTCAATTTCTCTGTATGGAGGTTCCAGTTCTAACTCTTTAATGGCCGTTTGGTTAAGAATGAAAGCGAAATTCTGATTGTCAGAGCCATTGTCAGTTACCGAAATTCTGTTTTGGATGGGAATCCCCAGGGCAGAAAAGAATGCGGTATCGACCCTGAATTGATCAAAACTTTGCGCTTTGTCATTATATACAAACGACATGTTGTTAATGGAGCCACCCGGAAAATCGTTACAAAAAGAAACCGCTTTTACTCCGGGAATTTTCTTTAACTCATTATAGAAAGCATTAATTTGTTTGTTTGTTTCATTGTTCATCCCCATGTAAAATGTATTGTCTTTGTCAAATCCCAGATTGTAGTTTTTCATATAATTGTTTTGCTTGATAATGAGTATAACGACTACTATCAAAGTAATTGAAACGGTATACTGAAAAACAACCATTGCTTTTTGGCTGAAATTGTTTTTAAGGCGGGCTGGAACCCCTTTAACAATTTCGATTGATTTATACGATGAAAGTATTAGAGACGGGATCAAACCGGCGACGAAACCGATAGCGAAAACAATTATAATACTGCGTAACAGGAAACCTGCATTAAAAACATCAGTAAATGAAAAACTCGTGCTTACCAATTGGTTGAACTTTGGTAAAATAATCAGAGTCAACAAAACAGCTATCGATGTTGAAATAAAGCTGATGGCAGTTGATTCAATTAAAAATTGACTGATGATGCCCCAGCGGTATGAACCGATAATTTTTTTTATACCTACTTCCCTGGCCCTTTTTACCGATTGTGTGATGCTTAAATTGATATAATTTATTGCAGCGATGATTACTATAGATAGAGCGATGATTGCAAGAATATTGAGAAATTTTTTGTTTCCCTGCCGTGTTCCTATGTAACTAAGCCCCGACCGTTCAAAATAAACATCTTCGAGTGGCATAAATGAGATTTTGTGGTTTCTGCCGTTTTGAAAAACCCAATAAAATTCCTTAGCTTTTTCAAGTAACTCAACTTCGCGTGTTTTTATGTTGCTGTTTTCATGTGCCATTACATATAGTCCAAAAGAACTATTGCCATAACTTTGTAAAAAACTTTTCACCGAATTTTCATCTTTGTTTCCCCAAACCCTTGGTAACATCGAAAAATTGACAATCATGTTGGGCTTAACAAAATGGGTATTGTCTTTAAAATCTTCGAAAATTCCCGAAACAGTAAAATTGTTCCCGCTAAATTCAATGCTTTCACCGATTGGATCATTCTCTCCGAATATTGTGTGTGCAAAACTTTCTGACAATACAACATTCTCGTTAGCCGCAAGTAAACTATTGGCCTGTCCGGCAACAAGGGGGTACGAAAACATTGTAAAGAAAGCCGAATCAACAAGAAAACAGTTGCCGCTATTTATTTTTTTATCATTATAAGTAACGGTTCCACTCAATGAATATACCCGGGTGTAACTTTCGGCTTCAGTTACGTTTTCTAAAATATATTGCCCGAACGGAGGTGCGAATGTTTCGATAATATCGCCATGTACCCTGAAAATCCTTTCCTTGTTTTTATGAAACGCATCTACCGATGATTCGTTTGAAACGTAAAATGACAATAACAGGACAAGTGATACTGCAATGGCCAAGCCAAAAATATTTATTAACGAATGGAGTTTGTTCCTCCATAAATTACGGAACATCAACTTTAATTGTGACAAAAACATAGTTGTAGTTTGTTTAGTTTATTCGCTTTTACCCTAAGTTGTATTTTTTTAAAAATCGTTTTCAAAAAATCCTTAAAATCACATTTCAAGGCTTCATTCATACTTCAACGTTTCAATTCAGGTATGCTCCACAACCGGGGACATTAAGCTTACTCATACCTTAATGCCTCGACAGGGTTTCGGGTTGCTGCCCTGAAACTTTGCCAACTGGTTGTAATCAGGGCTATAAGTAAAGTTGATAAGCCTGCCAAAGCAAATACCCACCAGCTCATTTCGGTTTTATATGCAAAATTTTCGAGCCACTTGTCCATGGCGTACCATGCTACAGGGGTGGCAAATAAAAATGCGATTGCAATCCATTTTATGAAATCGCTGTTAAGCAGGTTTAATATTTCGGAAATCCGTGCTCCGTTAACTTTTCGTATTCCAATCTCTTTTGTGCGTTTAATTGTTGAAAATTCAGCAAGGCCGAGCAACCCCAGGCAGGATAACAACAGGGCAATAGCGGCATAAATTTTAATGGCTTTTGCCTGTTTTTCTTCTTTCAGATACATGGAGTTGATCCAGTCGTTATAGAACTCAGGTTCGACAGTCATGCCCGGTTCAAATTCTTTAAGTTCTTTTTTTATTATACCGATTGTTTCGGGGATATTGTTGCCGCTTATCCTGATATTGAGATGGCTCACATTTCCCGGATCGTATTTCAGCTGGATAAATCCGAGCTCGTCGTACATTTTTTTGAAATGAAAGTCCTTAACAACTCCAATAATTTTTGAACCCCATATGGTATTGCCGTCCAGGTTGTCAAATTGGAGGAAGTTGTATGTTTTTTCATTGATAATGCAAACGTCTTTGTCGGTAGGGCGAAAGTTTCTGCCTTTTACTAATTCGAGCCCAAACGTGCTTAAAAATGAAGTATCGGTATTTACATGGGAGATATTTTCAATCCGGTATTCAATATTTCCATCTTTCCATGAGCCAGAACCGGTCGAATAAATTCCAAAAGGCCTGCCATGGGTAGCCGATACGTCAATAATGTTCGGATATTTTAAAAGATTTTCCTTGATAACCCCTGATTTAGGGCCTGTTTTTCCCTGTAGTCGCACGCTTAGCAGATATTCTTTGTTAAACCCAATATTTTTTATTTTAACGTAGTTTATTTGTTTGACAATGATTAAAACGCATATAATCAAACTCATGGTTACTACAAGCTGAAAGGTATTGTATATGCCCCGGAAGTTTGAGTCCTGTAGCTTAACTTTTCGTTGTAACAGATCGATCGGGTTAAACCTTGAGACCGATAAGGCTGGCAACAATCCTGTAACTCCGCCAACCACAATAAGGATCGAAATAATGGCAATGATGATTTGTCGCTTATGTAAGGCTTCGGAAATGATGATTTCCCTTCCAAACAGATCGTTAAACAATGGCGATATGAGAAGCGCTATCCCAATAGCTAATATGAAAGCTATTAAACATGATATATACGATTCCTTCAGGAACTGGCTAAAAATCGATATGCGCCTTGCCCCCGATGTTTTACGGATACATATTTCTTTGTGCCGCTCGTTGTTAAAGGCCGTGGTAAGGTTAATATAATTTATAACTGCTAAAAGAAGTATGATTATAGCAACCCACGAAAGCAAACGGATCATGTTAAGGTTGGCATGAGAAAACTCGTCGTTATCGCCTTTCGTGTCAAAATAAACCTCCTTGAAAGGTTGGATTTTAAGAGTTGTTTCTTTATAACCTTCATAAGGTTTCAGTATTTCAGTTATGCGGTTTTCTGTTTCGGTATAATTTGCACTTGCATTCAATAAAAAAATGGCATCAAACATTTTATACGACTCACTGTTGTATCCCATCGTTGATCCGAAAATTTCCTGTTCAAGGTTGAAAATGACATCGTATTTCAACGAACTGGTCTTAACCGGATCGGCGATAACTGCTTTTACGACCTTCTCTTCCTTGTTTCCAAACTCTAGTATTTCACCTATAGGATTTTTTTCGCCAAATACTTTTTTAGCGAAACTTTCGGTTACCGCAACATCGCTTTTTGCTTCAAGCAAACCTTCCTTTTGCCCCTCGATTACTTCAATCGCGAAAACTTCAAAAAAATCTTTATTTGTACTAACAACCGAGGCCCATTTCTTTTCATTGTTGTATTCATAAAAGGTCTCGTTTGTTGAAATCAGGCAAAGTTTTTCAATCTCAGGTGCGCATGATAAAATCGGTTCGTAAATGCGTTTTGGAATCTGGGCATTTCCATTTGCCTGTTTAATCCTGTACATATTTGTGATGTTTGGCAAATGTTTATCGACACTTTTTTCTTCTAATATGAAAGAAACAATGAGTATTAATACAGCCAGGCTAATAGCAAAGCCACCAATTGTAATACCATATATCAGTTTTTGTTTTTTAAAATTCCTGTAGTACGATTTAATAGCTGAGTTCATATGTCGATTATAGTAAGTTTTAAGTTGATAATTCGTGTTTAATATGGCTACTCATATCTAAGGCTTTCAACCGGATTCATGTTTGCAATCCGCCAGCTTTGCATACTGACTGTTAGCAGGGCTATCGTCATGGTTATAATACCTGCAAGGGCAAATATCCACCAGCTGATATCGGTTTTATAGGCAAAGCTTTCGAGCCACTTGTGCATGGTGTACCAGGCTACTGGGGTGGCAATTGCAAACGAAATAGTAACCCAGATTGCAATACCTTTATTTAGCATGGTTAATATCTCAGATACTTTTGCCCCGTTCACTTTACGAATGCCAATTTCTTTAGCCTAAGTGCTGTTTTTATCTGATGAAAATTCATAACCAATTCAACTGGTTTAGTTATCTGATTTGTTCATCTGTCGAGATCATACCATCAACAAGTCGTACAATTCTCTTACCACATTTTGCAAATTCTTCGTTGTGTGTGACCTGTAAAATGGTTATCCCTTCTTCATTTAATTTCTGAAGCAGTTTCATAATTTCCCTGCCCTGGTCGGTATGGAGGTTCCCTGTTGGTTCATCGGCAAGGAGCAATTTTGGCTTCCCGACTATTGCACGTGCTATGCCCACGAGTTGTTGTTGTCCGCCTGAAAGCTGGTTCGGAAAGAGGTCTTTTTTTGCGACCATGTTAAACCGGTCGAGCATGTCGGCTACCATGGCTTGTCGGTCTTTGTGCTTCACGCCTTTGTAAATCAGAGGGGTTTCAATGTTCTCGTAAACCGTCATTTCATCAATCAGGTGAAAAGCCTGAAAAATAAAGCCAACATAGTTGCGGTGAAATTCAACTTTCTTTTTCTCTTTTAGCTCATGTGCAGGTTGGTCGAGAAAAAAGTATTTGCCTTCGCTGGGTTCATCTAACATGCCAATAATATTTAGCAGGGTTGATTTCCCTGCACCGCTGGGGCCCATTACTGTAACAAATTCACCTTCATTAATGGTCAGGTCGATATCTTTCAGTACAAAGGTGCGCTGAAACTTGTTGTCGTAGTACTTGTAAATGTTGTTAAGTTGTATCATGATATTATATTTGAAATTTTTTAATTTATATTTAATCCATGAATAAATTAAATACAAGTTTAAATATTCATGGATTAATTACTAATTTTACCATGAAAATATAAAAGCAAAAATAATGTAAACTTGTATTGTGATATGATAACCAGAAGGATAAAAAATGAAATTTATGAATCGCTTGACTTTTTTCCTGTTGTTTCGATAATTGGTCCCCGGCAAGTTGGGAAAACAACTTTAGCTAAACAGTTAATGAGTGAATTTCCGAAGACTTGTATATACCTCGATTTGGAAATGCAGTCCGATTTGTATAAGCTAAACGATGCTGAATTATTTTTATCTCAACATGCCGATTACTTGGTTGTAATTGATGAAGTCCAAAATAAAAAGGAACTTTACCCACAAATCAGGGGATTAATTGATCAAAAGCGAGAACCAGCGCGTTTTTTATTGCTTGGATCGGCATCACCTGAATTGATTCGTCATTCTTCAGAATCATTGGCAGGACGCATTGCTTATCATAAATTAAATCCTTTCGATTTGAACGAAATTCCTGAATCCATTTCTCAAAACGATTTATGGATCAAAGGTGGATTTCCTGATGCACTTTTAACCAAAAAATCGAAATTGTCGCATCGATGGATGGACAACTTTATAAATACTTACTTGAACAGGGATTTGATACAGTTGGGTTTGAATGCATCATCAAAGACTATTCGAAATCTTTGGAATATGATGGCTCATTTGAACGGTCAGTTATTGAATGCAACAACAATCAGTAATTCTCTGGGAGTCACTACGCCTACAGTTAAACGATACATCGATTTTCTTGAAGAAGCTTTTCTGTTAAGAAGTCTTCACCCGTATCATTGGAACATATCAAAGCGATTGGTTAAAGCGCCAAAAATTTATCTTGCTGATACCGGAGTTTTGCACCATTTATTGGGCATCTCTGATCTCAATGATTTATCCGGAAATCCAATAATTGGAAACTCCTGGGAAGCGTTTGTGATAAATCAGGTTATTGCATTATTGCCCGATAATATCGATATTAATTTTTACAGAACCTATCAGGGGGCTGAAGTTGATTTGGTATTTACCCGTGGAATGCAGGTAGTTGCTTCTGCTGAAATAAAATATTCCAATTCCCCTCAGTTGACAAAAGGTAACATTCAGGCTTTCGATGATTTGAAAGCTCCAAATAACTATATTATTACCCCATCCTCCGACGATTATCTTTTCAAAGAACGTGTCAGGGTTTGCTCCCTTAAAACATTTTTAAATCAGTATTTACCTTCATTTTAGTAAGCGATTTTATTCTGAATACAAATCAAGCAATGTGCCATTTTGTTTATGTTTTGAAAATTAGCGGAATAAATTTTCTTTCGTTTACTTTTTGTCAAAATATTTGACACATGGTGTAAGAAATATTGACAACTGCAAAAGGAATCTTTTCACTCATAACGTAATGCTTCTACCGGGTTTTTCATGGCTGCTTTATAACTTTGAGTTATTGCCGAGGAAATGGAAATGACCATAGCAATAATTCCGGTTAGGAGGAATATCCACCAACTGATTTCTGTTTGATAGGCAAAGCCTTTCAGCCAACTGTTCATCAGTCCCCATGCAAGAGGACAGGCAATAATGAAAGCAGCAATTTCATATTGGATAAAGTAACTGAATACAAGTTTAATGATGTCGGTTTCGGTTGCGCCGTTTACTTTTCGTATTCCAATTTCTTTAGTGCGTTGCTGAGCAAAAAAACTTACCAATCCGAATAATCCCAGGGCTGCTACCAAAATGGCAAACAATGTAAATGAGGCCAGAATTTTACTTAACCGAAGTTCATCGTTGTATTGCCGGTTAAAATATTCGTCGCTGAAAAAATAGTTCATAGGGTCGTTTGGATAATGTTTTCTCCATATTGGTTCAAATTGTGCCAGTATATGGTTAATATCCCCTTTCATTTTAAATGAATAATATCCAAATTCAAACGGGTGTGTATGGGTGAAAATTATCGGATCGGCAGGTTTTTTCAAGCCTTCATGATGAAAATCGTTTACAACGCCCTTAATGTTGTATATCCGGTTATTCATACGGAGTTGGCGGTTAACGGCTTCAGCAGGTGAGTTAAATTCAAGCAGCCTGGCAGTGTTCTCGCTGATAATTACATTGGTCGAGTCGTTTCGGAATGGTTGTTCAAAATTGCGGCCTGCAAGTAACTTTAAGCCATAAGTGCCGGTATAACCATCATCGATTAGCCCTACTGAAACCTGGCGCTGCAAGGTGCTTTGTTCCTCGGGCCGTGAAAGGTTACTGTTTCGGAACCTGACTGGTTGGCCGGGTACGTTCATACTGGCAGTTCCGCTTAATACGCCTGCAAGTTGAACCGCTTCTTCCCTGAACATATTAAAATGTTCCCTTCGCAACGGATCGCTGTGGGTCGATGCTGCCCCGTTTATTATCAGTACCTGTTCAAGGTCAACGCCAAGTTCAGCTTTCTGCATATAATGGATTTGCTTCGACACAACAATAGAGCAGATCACTAAAAAAACCGATGTGAAAAACTGGATTGCCACGAGCCATTGCGAACCGCTGTTTTTCAATGACTTTCGCTGCTGGAGAAATGCCGGGTTAACCTTAATCATTGGAATAGAACTTATAAAGGCTGTAATAAGTATCCCAACTGCTATCGATCCGGTAACCAGCAATAAAATTGCAACGTAGTTTATTTCGCCGCTTTTCAGGGGCACATCCATCATCCTGTTAAAAGTACCGCGTGTAAGAAAAAAGAGAAGCGCTCCCAGCAAGAGTGCAGCCAGGTTGATCAGTGTGCTTTCGATCAAAGCCAGATTGATCAGTGTGCCTTTTCCTGCACCTAGTTTACGAAAGGTGGCAAAAACATTTAATCGTTTGCGTGACAATGCTGTTGAAAGGTTAACGTAGTTCATCCATACAACTGCCAGAATCAGGGCGGCAATAAGCATTAAGGCATTTATAGTTTTTTCGCGAGTGCTGGTACCCAGTTCACCTTCCCGGTTTGTAGTGTAATGAAGGGTTGAAAGCGGTTGAAGACTGAACTTCCCCGTGCGGTTTTGCAAGGGTAGATTTGTCAGATATTTTTCAGCAATAATGTCAAGGGATTTTTGAACGTGGCTTTCAGAGAAGCCATCAGCAATTTTAATATAGGTCCACCAACCACCCCCTGAAAGATCTTCACGGTCAGGGATAACATCCATTACAACCCATGTTCGTGCCGACATAAAATAATCGAAATGAATATGTGAGTTGGAAGGAAGGTCATTGAAAATTCCGGTTACTTCCACTCGCATGCCTTCATTTACAAGGAAATATTTTCCCAGAGGATCATCTTCGCCAAATATTTCCCGGGCTTTCGAAGTTGAAATGATGCATGTGTAGGGCTCATTCAGATTTGCTTTACCCCGAACCAATTCCAAACCAAAAACTTCGGCAAAATCACCTTCGACCCATAAATCGGGCTGATCGCTGTAGTAGCGGTCTTCATATCTTACAAGCACATTTTCAATATAAGCTATGCCGGTATATTCAATTTCTGGTACTTCATCCTGAATGACCCTGAATAAACCTCTTGGACTTTTAGCCGAATGCAACACCCTTTCACCCGATTGTGTAATGTCGTAATTAACCCTGTAAATTCTGTTATGATCAGAGAAAAATACATCATAGCCTTTTTCGTAACCAATGTACAGCACAATGTTTACGAAAAATAGCAGGCCAACAGCGAGTCCTGAAATGTTAAGTATCGAGTGGAACTTGTTTTTTTTGAGGTGGTTGAAAGTTGAACGGACGGTAATAAGGTTCATGTACAATTGATTTGTTAAAATTTGAACATTTGTAACTAAATTGTCTATAACAAAACATCGCCCATTTCACGTTTTTGCTCTTCAGTTATGACCTGCCCGTCGAACAGGTTAATGACCCGATGGGCAAACCCTGCATCGTGAAGTGAGTGGGTTACCATAACAATTGTAGTCCCTTCTCGATTAAGCTCTGTAAGCAGGTTCATTACTTCGAGCCCGTTCTTTGAGTCGAGGTTACCCGTGGGTTCATCAGCCAGGATCAGTTTGGGATTGGCTACTACGGCACGGGCTATGGCCACTCGCTGCTGTTGTCCACCTGATAACTGCTGTGGAAAATGCTTTGCCCGGTGTGCAATGTTCATGCGTTCCAATACCTTGTTTACCATTTCTTTTCGTTGGCGTGAGCCAATTTTGAGGTAAAGCAGCGGTAATTCAACGTTCTCAAAAACGTTAAGCTCGTCAATCAGGTTAAAACTTTGAAATACAAACCCAATGTTGCCTTTGCGCAAACTGGTTCGTTGGCTTTCACGATATTTTGCCACATCAATCCCATCGAAAAAGTAGTTGCCCTCTGTAGGATTGTCTAACAGCCCGATAATGTTGAGTAGGGTTGATTTTCCACAGCCCGAAGGTCCCATAATGGCCGTAAATTCACCCTTTTTTACTTCGAAATTCACTTCGTTCAGCGCCAGGGTTTCTATATCCTCGGTGCGGAATACTTTGCTAAGTTTTACTGTTCGTATCATATTAAATATTTTTGCTTAGAGCGTAGGGCAAAGGGCGCAGAGTTATTAATCTGCGTTAACTGTGCCTACTCATTATTATTTATTAGTTTCTTTCTGAAATTTGTTATTCTTCTGTTTAAAGAATCAAGTTTATTAAGTTTATTGTTAAGCTCTTCTCTTGTAATGTATTTACGGTTGAATGCAACACATGATAAGTTTGCTGTTTCAAATGTAGAACGTCTGGCGATGTTTAAAAAGTTGGCAAAGTCTTTTTCAGAAAATGAACCAGAACCTTCTGCAATATTATTTGAAATACTTAGAGATGCACCCCTTATCTGCTCGGCAAACCTAAAACTTTTTGATTTTTCAATTTCTTCTGCAAGTTCAAAGAATTCATCATTTATTTTAATAGCGTCTTTCCATATTTCTAAGTTCATAAATCTAAAATCCATAATATTAATATTTTAGGGTTCTAATTTTTCCAAATTTCACCATATTTGATTTATTTGCTCTTTGCCCTCAGCCCTTAGCTCTCAGCCCTTAGCTCTCAGCCCTCAGCCCTTCGCCCTTCGCCCTTCGCTATTTAAACTCAATCCTATCGTTATCGCCAAAGAGCTCGTAACTGCTGGTTATAACTTTATTTCCTGGTTCAAGCCCTTCAAGCACTTCATAGTAGAGCGGGTTTTGCCGTCCGATTTTTATTTCCCGTTTTGTTGCGGCATTTCCCGTCATATCAATCAGATATACCCATTGGCCACCGGTGCTTTGGAAGAAACCTCCGCGGGGCAGTAAAATGGCCTCAACCGGTTGTCCCAATTCAAGTTTAATATGATAGGTTTGGCCTGTGCGCAGGTTGTCGGGTTGTTCGCCAACAAATTTCAGGTCAACCTCAAAACGCCCATCGCGAACTTCGGGGTATACTTTTTGGGTTGCCAGTTCAAATGTATTGTCCTGTCGTTCAAAAGTAGCCTCCAATCCTCGGCGAACACGGTCGATGTAGTGTTCATCCACCTCGGCTACAACCTTGAAGTTATCAAGGATGTGCAGCTGGCCTATGCGCTCTCCCCGGTTAATCGACTGACCGATTTCGATATCGAGTGTTCCAAGCTGTCCGTCGGCAGGAGCTTTTATATTCAGATTTTCGAGACGCTGGCGAACCATGGCCAGGTTTTGTTGCATATTCTCCAAACTGGAATTCATTTGTATTTTTTGGTTCTCACGGAAAATAGAATCCTGAACCATACGTTCGTATCGTAAATCACGGTCTCTCAAAGCTAGTTCGTAATTGTCTTTTGAAACCAGGTATTCTTCTTTCGAGATAAAACCTTTATCATATAACGATTGGTTTTGCTCATAGTTGCGCTTAAGCCGAATGATTTCGTAGTCGATATTCAACAATTGTTGTTTGTTGCTGATTTTTTGTTGTTCCATATTGATCAGGGTATTGCGCAGTTCATTACTCTGATATGCCAACTGAGATTCAGTGTTTAAAATTTGAAGGTTCAGGTCGTTGTTTCTCAAACGGACAATTACTTCGCCTTTATGTACAATTTCTCCTTCATCAATGACTTTCTCAACTACCTTTCCCCCTTCTTCCACATCGAGGTAGATTGTGGTATTTGGTTCTACTGTCCCGATAATTGAGATGTAGTCTTTAAAATTTCCCTGCTCAACATCCGAAATTGTGATTTTATCACGATCGGCACGGTAGGTTGATGTGCCAGCTGTTGATACGAGTTTAAATATCAGGAAGCCCATTATTAAACCTCCGGCTATAAAGACATAATGTTTTGGCCTGAGGCCTTTTTTCTTTTCTATTTTGCGATCCATTCCCATATCTAGTCAAATTTTAAATTCCAAATTTTAAATTCCCCTCCTTCGCTTAAGCTTCGGAGGGTAAAACAAATTCCAAATTCAGAATCTTTTGTGTTTATTATTTAAAAATTTCCATCATACTATCCAGCATCCAGCATCCAGTATCCCTCCTTCGCTATAGCTTTGGCGGGCAAAGCCAGTATCAGAGTTAAAAGTCTGTTTTTCCCATGTACAGTTCAATGATTTTATTTTGAACGACCCAACTGTATTTTGCGGCAATTACATCGGTTCTGGCTTTGGCCAGTTGGTTTTGTGCCGTGATAAAATCGGTTGAGTTTAATAAACCAAGCCGATATTTTTCGCGATAGGTTTCGAAGGATTTTTCAACGAATTTCAGATTGTTCATTGCCGATTCGTATTCCAACAGGCAGGCTTCAAGCCGTTGTATGGCCTCCACAATTTCTTTGCCTATAAGCTTCTTTTCATTTTCCAGTTCATAGAGCCCGTTTTCAAGGTCAACTTTTGATTTTTTCACTTCAATGTTCCTGCCGAAACCATTAAAAATTGGAATGTTTAACGATAATCCCAGGCTGGGGTTCAGGTATTTACTAAACTGATCGTTAATTGCAGTGGGTACTCCGTTTGCCAATGTATCGGTAGAGTAAAATCCTGAACTGTATCCACCGTTTACTGAAAGTGAAGGCAACATATTGCCTTTCGAAACATTTAATGCTTTTTTCAGGTATGCAATAGTATATTCTTTCTGCTTTATCTGAGGGAGGTTGGCACAGGCAATACTGTAAACCGATGTGTAATTGTATGGCATAACTTCAGGATTTGTGGCTTCAAATTCTCCGGGTGCAATATTAAATGTTTTGTAATTTGCCCATTCAATAAGTTGCGAAAGTTGAATAAGTGCAAGTTTGAAATTGTTTTCCATTCGGTTTCGCTCCAGTTCATTGCCCGAAACTGTGGCTTCAATTTCATACAGTGCAACGGGTTCAATCAGGCCTTCGCTGATATATGCTTCAATACGGTCCCGTTCTTTTTTGCTGATTTCCAGTTTCTCATCAAGTACTTCAACCATTGCTTTCTGATACAAGGCCATAGTATAGCTCTCAATAATCTGCAGATAAAGTTGGTTGGCTAAATATTGCGTACTTTCTTTGTATGCCAGTTCGTTGTATTTGTATGCGGCTATTGTGTTAATTTTTGTAAAGCCCCCAAATATTACCAAGCTGCTGCTTAATCCATAATTAATTGTATAATTTGTTCCTGAAGAAATCTCGTTATTCTGGTTGGTTGAACGTCGCAGGTTAAGCGATGAACCAGCCCCTCCATTGATTGAAGGTGCTAATTGCCATTGACTTTTTTGCCGGTCGAGCATGGCCTTCTTTTCGCGGTTTTTCTGGATTTTTAAGTCGATATTTTCAGCCATCGCTCTGGAAACGCAGTCGTTTAAAGTGAAAAGTACAGGTTTTTCCTGAGCCAAGGTTAAAACTGACAGAAATATTAAAATTGATATTGAGATAATTTGTTTCATGATATTCTGAAAACATTTTTCCGGTTTGTTGCCAACCCTATGCCAAAAATTGTATAATTTGAATATCAGTATTTTAATATAAGTCACATAGATAAATTGTCAAAAAAATTGACACCTTGTGTGAAATTATTAGACAATCTGCGTAAATTCGTATATGTATATCGGATTGAATGTTAGAGGCGTAAGGATTTTTATTGTATATGGAACGATTTTAGTAGTTTAACTAATTGCTGGCCAATTATTGACAAATTAAAATTTACCAGCAAACATATAATTTATCAGACTTTGGAATATGAAGGAATCAAAAATACTTGTAGTAGATGATAATAAAAGTGTACTAAGTGCATTGGAATTATTACTCAAAGGAAGGTGTCAATTCCTTAAATGCATAAGTTCGCCCAATTTATTGATTACTGAACTTCAAAGCAGGCCATACGATGTTCTTTTGCTCGACATGAATTTTAAGGCAGGAATCAACACCGGGAATGAAGGAATTTATTGGCTGCAGCGGGTTTTGGAAGTCGACCAGGCAATAAGTGTGGTAATGATAACAGCTTATGGAGATGTTGAGCTTGCCGTTAAAGCCGTGAGAATGGGGGCTGCTGATTTTGTCCTGAAACCCTGGGAAAACGAAAAAATGTTGGTGACCATTGAATCTGCCTTCCGTTTAAGCAAGTCGAAAGCAGAGGTCAAAAAGTTACAGATTAAGGAATCACAGCTGATAGCAGAAATTAACCGTACAGATAAAAACCTGATTGGTTCATCACCAGAATGGATGGAAATAATTGAGCTGGTGAAAAAAGTTGCAATTACCGATGCAAATGTTTTAATTACAGGTGAAAACGGCACTGGAAAGGAGATGATAGCAAGAGAAATCCACCGTTTATCGCAGCGCTCAAAAAAGGTAATGGTTACAGTGGATATGGGCTCAATTACTGAGTCGTTGTTCGAAAGTGAACTTTTTGGACATAAAAAGGGGGCTTTTACCGATGCACATTCCAACAGGACAGGAAAGATTGAGACCGCAAGCGAGGGTACATTGTTTCTCGATGAAATTGGAAACCTGCCAATGGCAATGCAGGCTAAGCTTTTAAATGTTTTACAGAGCCGGAAAGTTACACGCGTTGGTGAAAATATTCCCTTCGATGTTGATATACGTTTAATTTCAGCTACCAACTGCGATTTGATAAAACGTGTTGGTGAGGGAACTTTCAGGGAAGACCTGCTTTACCGGATTAACACCATACAAATAGAATTGCCTCCACTCAGAGCCCGTAAAACAGATATACCGGTACTGGCAGATTTTTTTCTTCAAAAATATTCATTTAAATATCATAAAGAGGGTATTAAAATATCAGATGAAGCTGTGAAGAAAATGATAAACTATCATTGGCCTGGCAACGTGAGGGAATTGCAACACGCAATAGAAAAGGCAATAATATTATGTGATGAAAAAATACTTGGGCCTTCTGAATTTTTATTCAAAAATGAACCCAATACGAATCCCATATTTGCAGAGTCAACACTCGAAGATATGGAAAAGAAACTTATAAACGCTGCCTTGAAAAAACAAGGTGGGAATTTAACCGCAGTTGCCGGCCAACTGGGCATTACTCGCCAAACATTGTATAACAAAATAAAAAGGTATGGCTTACAGGCACTTTAACCGTATGCTTTTTTCTTACATCGTAGTGGTAGTTGTCCTGGCTATTGCCATCGGTTTTTTTGCTGCCAGCAACAAATCGATCTTTTTGATAATACTTTTTGCCTGTATTGAATTCTTTACTGTCATAGCTTTTGTTCGCATGCTGAATTCAACAAACGAACAGATAAATTATTTTATTCAGGCCATTAAAAATGAAGATACAATTTTGCGTTTTCCTGTTAAAAGCGGCAATAAAATTATAAATGAACTGCATAAAAGCCTGAATGAGCTGAATGCTGTATTGCAGCAAACCAAATTGAAAAACCAGATTAGGGAGCGTTACTTTAGCGAGATACTACAAAATATAGCAACCGGGGTTGTTGTGGTTAACGGGAAAGGGTTTATAAACGATGTAAATCCTGCAGCTCTCGACTTGTTAGGCCTTAGTACTTTTACCCATGTCCTGCAACTCGACAGAATTGATCCGCGTTTCAGGGAAGAGTTTTCAAAAGTTGGAAACCGTCAGCAACAAATGCTTTTTTTAAGAAAAGGCAACGAAACCGTTCAGGTTATTACACGGTGTTCGGAAATTGTGGTAAAAGAAGAAAGGGTGAAATTAATGACACTGCAGGATATCAGGGGTGAACTTGAGAAAAAGGAAATTGATTCATGGGTTAAGCTTATCAGGGTATTAAGCCATGAAATAATGAATTCACTTACACCGGTAACCTCTATTGCACAATCGCTAAAGAGTATTTGGAAGGAACGTGTTAAAAATGATCCGGCTTTTATTGACGATGATGATGTTGATAGCACAATCGGGGGGCTTGATGTAATTGGTGAAAGGGGAGAAGCATTGATACGTTTTGTACGCTCGTACCGTGTTTTGACAAAAGTACCTGAGCCTAAAAAACAGTCAATTAGCATTCATTCATTTTTCGACAGGTTAAATATCCTGATTTCCCCGCTCCGAGAGGAATTCCAGGGTGAAGTTTTGTTCAAAATACCTGAAAAGGATTTTCATTTTTTTGCCGATGAACAGATGATGGTTCAGGTTGTTGTTAACCTGGTAAAAAACGCTCTTGAAGCGCTGGTTGGTGAACTTGACGGTAAAGTTGAAATTGAAGCAACGATGAATGGGGATATAGTTGAAATAATTGTAAGCGATAACGGCATCGGCATACCTGATGAAATTAAAGATGAAATTTTTATCCCGTTTTTTACCACCAAAGAAAATGGATCGGGAATTGGCTTAAGCTACTCACGACAGATTTTGAGGGCACATGGGGGTAGCCTGAATTACCATTCGAGAAAAGGAAAAACAGTGTTTGCCCTGAAATGGTAAATAATATCTGATCGTAATGTTAGCTTTCCCACAAAATCCCTTCGGGCTCCCTGATATAATCTTTGAGGTACTGATGCGATACTTCCATTAATTTATTTGCCATTTTCATATTGGTACTATGAGGCATTGATCGCTTTATTTTATTGCGAAAATAGTATTCGCCCGATTTTAAGGTCTCCCTTTGGGCAGTTGCTAAAAATACTGCAGTTTCAGCACCTTTTTGGGGAGACATACCCAGCAACGACAACCCAAATTTAAAAACCTTCATCGATTTCGATCCCAGATTTGTGCTTACAATACCAGGGTGGTAAGAATAGTATCCGGTTGAAGAACCCTTCGAAAGACATGCAAGATGCCTTGTTGCAAGAATGAGTCCAAGTTTTGTTTGCCGGTAAGCATTGAAACTAAAATAGCGTTTTCTTCCTTCAATGTCGTTAAAATTTATTCGTCCAAAATGCAACAACGAAGTTGTGAATATTACACGCCCGTCGGGTGATGAGCCAATAGTATCAAGAAGCAGGTGGGTAAGTAGCAAAGGGGAAAGCAGGTTCACCTGTAAAGTTTCTTCGATATTGTTTTTTGAAAGATTTAAACGGCGGTTAAACGTCCCGGCATTGTTAATTAATAAATCCAGGTGAGTATGCTTTTCGCCGAAAACCTTTACTGCGTTTTGTACCGATTCGAATGATGACATGTCGCAATACAGTATTTCAATTTTGCCAAGATGCTGAGGGTAATTTTCCTCAAAGAATTTTATCAGGCCTTCTCCCTTTTCCATATTCCGGGCCGTGGCAATAACAGTAAAACCCATATTGCCCAGGGAACAGGCTAGTGTTTTACCTATTCCTGATGTTGCTCCTGTTATAAGTGCTGTTCGATTTGTTATTGCCATTTAATTTATAATTTTAAGTCATGCATGTATTTTAGGGAGTGATAAATATGGTTTCCGACAATTTCTCCTTCATTGAACAGGTCGCAATAAATAATCCCGCTTTTGGGCTTGTAAATACCTTTCTTAATATCTTTCAGGTGTTGTACATTCAATTTTTCCACATAGGTTTCTATTTCATCCCGGCGTTCCCTTTCAAGTTCAATATTTATTGGCGCAATGTTTTTGTTTATTTCAATGTTCAAGTCTGAGAAAAGAACATCTATCATTGAAAATAACTGTTTCAGTCTGGATTCCATTTCCGGATTAAACTTCATTTTTTTTGTCTTCCTGATATATATATATTCAGCCATTGATGAACATGAATCGTTAATGCTTTCAATTCGGCTGACGAGTCTGAGCATCAGGTTCGAGTTTTCAGAAGTATTTTTGCTTGGATCGTTAATGGATATTTTCGAAAGGAAAGTGGTTAATTCTTCATCAATACGGTCAGCAATTTCTTCATACTTTCTGATTTTCTGAATGTTCTTTTCTATTTTGGAAGGTTTGGTCTCGTTATATAAATCCTTAACCAAACCATACATTTTTTTTGTTCGTTCAATAAAAACAGATAATTCATTTTTTGCCTGAATTATTGAAATTTCGTTCACCGATACTAAAGGTGAATTAATGTACCTTAGCCTGAATATTTCATCATCTTCATCTTTTGTAGGTACAATTTTCTTTACAATTTGAGCAATCTGAGGTACAAACCAAATCAACAACAAGGTATTTGATATGTTAAAAATGGTATGATAAATTGAAAGGGCAATTGGTATTGCTTCATTCGCTTGTTGCACTGTTTGCCCATTGGAAGAAACCGGCAGGTTCAGGTTCAAAATACTCATAATTCCCAGAACCATGTTTTCGAAGGGCTTAAATAATATGAGAGCCAGAATAACGCCAAATACATTGAAAAAAAAGTGTGAAATTGCAGCTTGTTTTGCGGTTGCATT
Source organism: Prolixibacteraceae bacterium (assembly GCA_016931385.1). Taxonomy (GTDB): domain Bacteria; phylum Bacteroidota; class Bacteroidia; order Bacteroidales; family Prolixibacteraceae; genus DAIMEA01. The sequence goes on along the minus strand of JAFGEV010000343.1, from coordinate 44,192 downwards.
TGTGACCAGGGCAGCAAGGTTTGCGGTTATTGTTGTTCCAATATTTTGTCCAAGTACCATTGCAATTGCCATATCAAAACCTATCCAACCCTGGTAACACATTACCAGCGTGAGGGCCATGGCAGCACTTGATGATTGAATTATTAGGGTAAAAACTGTTCCAACTGCCAGAAAAAATAATATAGACCAAAAACCGGATGAAGAATAACTTGAAAAAAATTCAAGAATATCAGGATTATTATTAATATCAGGCACAGAGCTGTTTAAAAATGATAAACCTAAAAATATCATTGAAAATCCTACGATTAGCTCTCCGATTGAACGAAGTCTGGATGCTTTTGAAAAAATCAAAGGCAGGCTTAACCCAATTAATGGGAGGGCGAATACACTAATGTCAATTTTGAAACCCAGTATGGAAATTAGCCAGGCGGTTACAGTTGTTCCAATATTAGCTCCCATAATAACCCCAATTGATTGGACCAGGGTTAGCAAACCTGCATTGACAAAGCTTACAATCATTACTGTTGTAGCCGAAGAACTTTGGATTATTGCTGTTATCAGCAAACCGGTTAAAACTCCACGAAAACGGTTTGATGTCATTGCCCTGAGTATATCTCGCATTTTTTCACCAGCCACTTTTTGAAGCGATTCGCTCATAAGTTTCATTCCATAGAGAAAAAAACCAAGCGAACCAATCAGTTTCAGAAAGTCAAGAAGTGAATAATCCATATAAAATGTTGTTAGATTTTTTTACAAAAAAAGTTTTTTTTTTAGAATGACAAAACATAAAATGCCTGAGAGTATTGATTGACTATAAAAACCATGTCAAGTTTATTTATAAATGTGTTTATTCGAAATATATTCATAAACTTTTGGAGGTAGAAAGAACCTTACATCCATATTATTGGCAACTGCCTTTCGTATGAAGGTGGATGATATTTCCATTAATGGTGCTTCGACCATAAAATAGTTTGCACTTATTTTCATATTTTCAACATTAAAACCCGGTCGGGGGTAAACAATAAACTCATAATCACGTACCAATATTTCAAAGTTTTTCCATTTGTGAAGGTTTACAATATTATCGGCGCCCATGATCGGTACGAATGAATAGCTGGGGTGTTTTTCTTTAAGATAAGTAAGTGTATTTATGGTATACGAAGGTTTTGGCAGTCGGAATTCAATATCGCAGGCCAAAAATCTTATGTCGTTGTCAATGGCCAGGTTCACCATTTCGAGACGGTCGTAATCGTTGGCCAGGCTTTTTTTCTTTTTTAATGGATTTTGAGGGCTCACAACAAACCATAAACGGTCGATTCCACTATATTCGATTATATAGTTTGCAATTGCCATATGCCCGATATGGACAGGGTTAAACGATCCGAAAAATAAGCCTACTTTCATGAAAATTCCAAATTCCAAATTCCAAATTCCACTACCCAGCACCCAGTACCCAGCACCCAGTACCCAGTACCCAGCACCTAATTGCCAGTTTCCAGGAATTGCTGCACTATTTTTTCAGCTTTTCTGAATGCTTCTTCAAGGTTTTCATTAATCAGCACAACATCAAATTGCGGTTCAAATGTTAACTCATATTCTGCTTTTGCAATGCGTGTTTCAATTACTTTTCTATTGTCGGTCGACCGTGCTTCGAGTCTTTTACGCAATTCTTCAACCGAGGGTGGTTTAACAAACACAGCAAGTGAATCACTTCCGTAATGTTTTTTTATATTGCAGCCTCCAACCACATCAACGTCAAAAATTACATGCTTACCTTCATTGCGCAATCGTTCAACTTCGCTTTTCAGGGTTCCGTAATATGTGCCCTGATAAACTTCCTCCCATTCGAGAAACTCATTATTTTCAATTCTATACCTGAACTCTTCAGTGGAAAGGAAATAGTAGTCGATGCCGTTTTTTTCATTTCCCCGGGGGGGTCTGCTGGTGGCCGATACAGAAAACGCGAGGTTATATTCTTTAGATAACAAGTGTTTAACAATGGTCGTTTTTCCTGATCCCGAAGGCGCTGAAAATATGAATAATTTTCCCTTCATATTTTAAATGAGTAATTATAGAATATTTAGCGATTGTTCTTTAATTTTCTCCAATTCATCTTTCATGATGATCACAATCTTCTGAATGTCGGAATGGTTGGCCTTTGACCCAAGAGTGTTTATTTCACGGCCAATTTCCTGTGCAATGAACCCAAGTTTTTTGCCCAACGACATTGGCTCGTTTATGGTTTCTATAAAATAATTACAGTGGTTAAGCAATCTTACCTTTTCTTCGTTTATGTCGAACTTTTCAAGGTAAAAAATCATTTCCTGCTCAAACCTGTTTTTATCAACCTGAATGTTCCCTGAAGCATTATTGAAGGCTTCGGTAAGGCGGTTTTTAATCCTGTCAATCCTTTCGGTTTCGTATTGTGCCAGGCCTTCTTTTAACTCAATTATTTTGTGAATATGGTTCACAATATCTTCCTGCAAGGCTTTCCCCTCCTGTATCCTGAAATTATCAACCATGTTGAGGGCTTCAATTATTTTTTTCAAAATAGCGGCCCACTCGTTTTCGTCAAGTTCTTCGTGGCCGACTTTTACAGAGTCGGGCAGCCTTAGTATACTTTGTATGGCCCTTTCGCTACTTTCGATATCTAGTTCGGTATAAATATCCATTAATTGACTAAAATAGCTGAGAACAATGGGCTTGTTTATTATTGCATTTGTTTCGTCGCCATGTTGTTCGCAATAAATGCTGATATCAACTTTGCCTCTTTCAAGTTTCTCGCCTGTGAGCTTCCGTACCTCAATTTCTTTTTCTTTATAAATGCCCGGTATACGGGTGTTTATATCAAGCTGTTTGCTGTTTAACGACTTAATTTCAATGGTTATTTTTTTATTTGGGAGTTCGCATTCGGTTTTTCCGTAACCGGTCATCGATTTTATCATAGATTTAGATTTTTGCCCCTAAATTAGGTTTTTTTATGTTTTTACAGTCTAATCATTCAATATTTGATTATTTGAATTTATTGAAGGGACGTCAAAACAAGATACTGGAAGGATGAAAATTTGATTTCAATATTCAGGCTCAGAGGTGTTTTATAATATTTGTGCCACAATTAGTGCAGTTGCCATTTTCGTCAATCGCTGTTTTTTTTATCGAGTAATAGGTGCGTTCAATTACAGTTTTTCCGCAATTCGGGCAACGTGTATTGCCATATATTTCAGTTGCCATATTTCCGATATAAACAAAATTCAGGTATTCACGGGCAATGTCATGAAGGTGAAAAAGAATTTCGGCAGGGGTAGGGTATTGATCAAGTTCATATCGAGGGAAAAACCTTGAAAGATGTAGTACGGTGTTTTCCCCGGTTTCATTTTTGATCCATTTACACATTTCTTCAAATTCATCTTCATCGTTGTTGTATGTGGGTATAACCAGGTTGGTTATTTCAAGATGGTTGCCATTTTTGGCGATTTTTTTAATGGTTTCAAGGACCGGGTAGAGCGAAGCTTTTGAAATCTTCTTGTAAAAAGTGTCGTTAAACGCTTTTAAGTCAATATTAAAAGCATCGATTAAACTGACCAGAACATTAAGTGGTTTTTGCTCGATGAAACCATTACTTATAAAAACTGTTTTTTTGTTGTTTTTCTTAACCTCTTCAGCGGTGTCAACAACATATTCAAAATTTATTCCCGGTTCGTTGTAAGTATATGCTATGCCCAGGTTTGAATGGTTTTTTAAAGTAGTTTTCACCATTTCCTCGGGTGAAATGTTGCGAAACGGGACTGGGTTACGTGTGTTACATTGCGATAGTGTGTGATTCTGGCAAAAAATACAATGCATGTTGCAACCGGTAGTTCCCATCGAAAGTATTTCACTTCCGGGGTAAAAATGGTAAAGCGGTTTTTTTTCAATCGGATCCATGCCCATCGAAGCAATCTTTCCGTAAACCTCCGACATTAAAACGCCATTTCGGTTACGGCGCGCGTTGCAGTTTCCAAAACGCCCTTCGTCAATAACGCATTGGTGTGGGCATAAAAAACATTGTACTTTGTTCGATTCAAGTTTTGTATAATGTAATGCTTCGTGCATGGTTTGTTGTTTAATGATCGCAAGTTACCCCACAGTTTACTTTTATGCAACTTCATGTAAAATAATCATTGGGAAAGCTGTTTTGAAAGGGTGCAGTGGGCTGAATTTCTAAAGTCAATTCACTCATTCACTCATTCACTCATTCTTTTCTTATACTCCGAAGGGCTCATTCCCGTTTGTTCTTTAAAAACAGTGTTGAACGTTGTTTTTGAGTTAAAGCCGGCCATGTAGCCGATACCTTCAAGCGAATATTTTTCCAATTCATTCTGTGAAAGTAATTTTTTTGCTTCTTCAACCCGTAATGAATTTATATAACCATAAAAATTTTGGTTCAGGTTCTGGTTAATGTATTGCGATACGATGTTTTTATTTGTATTGAGGTTTTTGGCCAATTCTTGAAGGGTTAGGTTTCGTTGTGTGTAGAATTTTTCTTCTTTTGCCAGCCTGTCGAGGTTTTGCCGGATAATACGGCTCATTTCGGGAGATAGTTTAAATTGAGTATTCGTGTTTAGCAGTTTGTCGTCATCCGCTTTTTTATGGGTTTCTGTCAAATATGCAAACTCGTTTTGACGATATGCCCCGTACATAAAGGCCATTAAGAGTAACACAGAATAGATGTAATAAATAAAGTCGTAATCTTCAACCGACAAGTTTGTAAAAACTTCAATTACAAAATAAAAGATATAAATACTCGAGACTATTGCCAGCAGGTAGAGTATCCAGTTTAATTTTTTCCCCTCCATGCTCGAAAAATTTTCTTCGAGAACCGGGCGGATCTTCTTTATTTGTTTTACAATAATTAAAGCGTATACGAAAAACTGGAGGGTAAAAAATGCATCGTTTGCAATAAAATAGGCCCAAACCGTTTCGCTTCGCGAAGAAGGGATGAAAATCAGGTAATTGTTGTAATAATCCGGGGCTGGCCAGTTGGTAAATAAGCCGGGAAGCAATAATAAAAAAGCAACAAAGGGAAGAATGAAGTGGATTAGAACATTTTTATGAGAAATGTTATACAAAGCCCCAACATAAAAGCTGAAAACCGGAAATATCAACAACAACGCTATTGAGCTGATGATGTAAACCGGGTAAGGCTCAATGCCGGGGGCAAAAATCTTTACAAGGTCAAACGAGGCAAACGCTATAAAAAGTGTCAATAAAACCGCTACAAGGTTGTTGGCTTTCCGGTTAACCTTGCTTGTTGTAAATACAATAATAAAAAAACTGCAGAGAATAATCTGCGTAAACACAAGTGATTGATTTATAGTTGTATTCATTATTTTGTGCTGATGAGAAAAAATAAAAATAGCATTTTTTTTGAAGGTTGAAAAATGTTCGGATTTATCCAGCCGAACGTTTTTTTGATTACAAAAAGCTTTTTTCATTATAATTTTATGGTTTTAACAGGTAAAACATCTTAGATGAAATAATGAGAAATTTATTATTGACTATCCTATTCATGTTAGCAACTGTTAGTATGCTTGCCCAGGCCGAATACCCAGGAGGCCGTTACCAGCATCAAATGGTTAACATAGGTGATAAAATTTACCTTTTTGGCGGCATATCCGATCCGGAACCAGTTGAAGCAGATGATGCACTGAAAAGTGTGAGTATGGGTGGGGAAGCGAAAAACGATTTATGGGTTTTTGCCAATGGTTTCTGGAAATTAATCATTCAAAACAGTTTAAACCCTTTAGCTTGCAGGAGGCATGCAATGACGGTGATTGGATTGCTGGCTTATTCAATAGGCGGCGATGATTTTTACAATACTTACCATTCAGGGATTAACACACTGAATTCTGCCGACGAACAATGGTTTCAGGAACAATTTACTGGCAATTTCCCTGCAATTAGCGGGCATGCTGCCACAAGTTCCGGCAGTGAAATTTTTGTTTTTGGGGGTACTGAAAAGATTGATAACTCGACCTACAACAGCAACGATAAAGTATATAAAATAAACACCGAAACCAAACAGATTTCATCCGAAACACCAAAAAACCAGCCCTCGGGGAACAGAGAGGTGGGGACTGTTACAGTTGGGGGTAAAGTTTATTCGGTTTATGGAAGATATAATGATGGTTCCTCATCCGACAAAATAAAGCAATACGACAATATTAATAAACAATGGGATGATGTTCAGGTAAACAGCCCGGCGGTTAATAACCCCCCGGCCGGGAGTGAGTACAAAGTAGCCAAACTTGATGAAAACCGTTTCTTCATGTCAGGTGGAAAAAGCAGCACACAAACGTTCAATAATCTTTTTTTATTTGATGCAATTGCAAGTACTTTTTCAAAAATTGATGTCCCGGATGAAGTTTTTCTTTATGGCGCTGAAATGACAACCATTGGATCAACAGCATTTTTTTACGGCGGTTTTAACAACGGATATCTCGATAATTTTTACAAGTACGATCATGGCACAGGCCATTGGTTTTATTACGATAATATTTCAAAACAATGGAAAAGGATAGGCGTTAACTATTATAACCTTCACAATAGTGTGTCTCCGCCTGAGGCTGCAATTGAAGGATGCACAGCTACTCCTTCGGGAACTACATCACATGAAGAAGGGGAGGTGGTTCAATTAATGGCAAATGATTTCCTGGGTTGGGAGTTTGTTTCATGGACAGGGGCAATTTCTTCATCTACACCGTCGGCAACTGTTACCATGGATGAAGATAAAAATGTCACTGCAAATTTTAAAAGGGTTTATTACCTCACAGTTGGAATTAATCCCGATGCAGCCGCAACAGGGTTTTGTTCAGCAACTCCTCTGGGAGACAGCCAGCACGATGAAGGAGAAGTTGTTGCTCTGTCAGCCATTCCAGCAGTAGGCTGGAGGTTTGATTCATGGATTGGCCCTGTTGCTTCACAAGAACCAACAACGACCATTACAATGGATAGCGACAAAGAAGTAATGGCAGTATTTCAAAAGGTATACAACCTGACTGTTAATATTTTTCCTGCTGATGCTGTTGAAGGCCCTTGTTCCGCTTCTCCGGCAGGAACAACCTGGCACGACGAAGGAGCGGTAGTGAACCTGGGCGCTGCAATTGCACAGGGTTGGCGTTTTGAATCATGGACCGGCGATGTTTCTTCTTCAGCCCTTAATGCGACCGTTATTATGGATGCCGACAAAACGGTTACGGCAAATTTTGTGAAGGTTTTTAATCTCGAAGTGAATGTTTTACCTGCCGATGCTTTAAGTGGTTCATGTACTGTTTCACCATCGGGAAATACTGAACATGACGAAGGTGAAGTTGTGAATTTATCTTCTACAACTGCTGAAGGATGGCGTTTTGAATCCTGGTCCGGCGATGTTTCTTCTACAGCCCTTAATGCGACAGTTACTATGGATGCCGATAAATCAGTTATTGCAAATTTCATACGAACCTATAGCCTTGTTGTAAGTATTGTGCCGGCACAGGCAGTCTCAGATGGCTGCACTGTTTCACAAAGCGGAAGCGGTACTTACGACGAGGGGGAAAGCGTAACACTTATAGCTTCACCTGCAGGTTCCTGGGGCTTTGTAAGATGGAACGGCAGTGTATCATCACCTGAAAACCCGGTTACCCTGCTTATGGATGCCGACAAGGAAATAACCTGTTCATTTGAACAGGAAACGGGATTTACAAATTTAAATACAGGCACTGAAGGTCTAAAATTATACCCAAATCCCGTTACCGATAAAGTTATTTTAAGCCTGCAGGAAAAGAACAGTGCAGTTCGTTTGAAAATATTTGATGTTGCAGGCAATGTTGTTTATGAGGAATTTGAATTCCGGGATAATGAACTTAACCTTTCAAGCCTGAAAAATGGGATTTATTTTATTAAGTGTGAAAATGATAATAAAATTTTCACTGCTGTTTTTATGAAAAATTAGAATTATAAATGAGATACGGAAAAGGGACAGCATAAAAAGTTGATTTAATTCTTCGAGGAAAAACAAGAAAAATCGATTTTATTAAACCCATTTGGTAGTTAATCCTGCTGAGTGGGTTTATTTTTTTAAATTTTTTGGGTTATTTATCACTTTATAGTAATTAACCTTTTTTGCATGGCAATGATCGATAATGAGTAGCTTTCACAACCAACAACACCTGGTTGGATGCCATTATCGGTTAACAAAGCCTCTTTTTGATGATGGCCTTATTAGTCATTTCCTTAATATTGAGAGGCGAAAGAGTATTTAACAGATATTAGTTGCAACAAATCAAATAAATTGAAGGAACGAACGACATACAATATGATCAATTAAAATGAATCGGTATAACAGAATCTTTTTCAGTAATTTTTTATCTTTATCAGATGTTAAGGTAGAAATGCTTTGCTAATTGCTTCATATTGATTTTACTTGGTTTTATGTTATCGATTTTGTTCTTTGTTGGGATTTTTTTGTCCATTTTGATGGCTGCTTATAATTACCGGAAAAATAAGGCAATTATCTATTTGTCTTTATTTTTCTTTTCGGTAAGCACCTATAGTCTAATACATTACTTGTTGTTTAATCTGCATTCGAAGATATTAATTGCTTTATTTTTTTCAGCGAATATTGGCTTTATCACATATCTTCCCGGGTTGATGTTGTATTTTTATACAAGAAGTCTTCTGACGGATAGTTCAAAGTTGAAGCGCGTTGATATTTTGCATTTTATACCGATAATATTGATTTTCATATCAGGAATACCGAATTCCTTCTCTACCTGGGAAAGTAAGTTACATATTGCCACGGAAATAATAAATAACAACAGGGTGTTCATTTCATTTTATAATCAGTCAACCCACGGTTTAGTTTCTTTTTTGGCAATATTTTTTTCGCGGCCAATATATGTGTTTATATACTTTGTTTGGTCGGTAATTATAGTCATTAAACATTGGTGCAAAAGAAAACAAGTACATATTTTACACCATCAAAAATTCATGTATTCATGGCTGTCGACTTTGTTTTGTGTTTTTTTCATTTTAATTATATCCCATACCATTTTGCTTAACGGGTATTATTTCTCAGATCAGGCATCTATCACTACTTCATTTAATACAATACAACTCATTGCTTTTATCAGCCTGATTGGCTTGTTGTTCTCCCCTTTTTTGTTTCCAAGCATATTGTATGGGCTACCTCAGATAAAAGAGATTACCTGCATAGGGCAATACGAACCGGGAAATTCTCCTTTAAATGATGATACAGAAACCCACGATCAAAAGGAAGGTAAATCAGAAGTTGAACGGAAAGAACGAATTCTGGAAGAAGCCTATTTAATGTCTATTCATCAATTGGTTGAATCGGTTATGAAAAACGATCAGCCTTTTCTGGATCCTGATTTCAACATGGCCATGCTGGCTGTTTTAATAAAAATTCCCGTACATCATTTGACTTACTATTTTAAAGAATTTAAAAATCAAACAATTAGCGATTTCAGAAATTATTGGCGTATTGAGCACGCGAAAAAAATTATCATGGAAGGCAAAGGGGAAAACCTTACACTGGAGGCCATTGCCAAGCTATCGGGATTCTCTTCACGGAATACATTTTTAGTTGCTTTCAAAAAGAACGAGGGAATCACGCCAAAAGATTTTCTGAATAGGAATAAAGATATATAGTTCGCACAAAAGCCTCTAAACAACAGGACATTAGCTCCAATAGTTTAATCTACTTGCTTTTTTTATTTGCACCGTTTTTTGAAATACAAGGCAAACTATGTTGCCTCGTAAACCTGCGTTATTAAAAAAAAAAAGACTTTTGTTCCATTATTGAATTATGGTTTTAAAAAACAGATTAATATGAAGGGGGTACTTTTTGGGGTTGGTAATATTTCTGGTCAATTGTTTTAATCACACAATTTTTAACAATAGTACAGGTAGTGGTTACACTATGCTTATGGTATAAACATAACAAGTGCGTGCTAACTGTGTGCTATTATGGCAATTTAATACTATTTCGGGGCTTCTATGCAGTACTTTCATGATTTTGCGGTTCATGATTATAAAGCTTGGGTTGCAAAGTATCACGTAAATAGTGTTCAGATAACCATGGACAATCTCAATTAAACATCAACTTTAAGATTGGTAAAATTATGTTATAAACAATGGATGAGCGAAAGATAATACCATATTTTAAACATATTAAAGTAATTTCTAATATTTTATCATGCTGCATTTCCGGAATATTATTGGGATATTCTTCTGTTACACTGAACAGCTATTTGGTATGGATTGCCTTCGTACCCTTGTTCATAGCTGTGTATGAAAAAAATATCAAAGCACGCATTCTTTACGTATCGCTCTTTACTGCTTTTAACGGAGTGATTACATATTTCTGGATACCCGAAACTGTTGAGCGATATACAGGAAGTTTTTCGATTACAGGCATTATGGGTGTGATTGTACTGATTTTGAGTAACTTATTTTGGTTTATTATCTGGATCATAGCTTTTTCGTATTTGCAAATTGGTGATCATAAATCAAAAATTAAAAAATGCATTTATAATACAGTACTAATTTCAACGATATTTTTCCTTATAGAATTTATAAACATTAACACTTTTACAGGAATCCCGTGGAATAAAATTAACCTGAGAAATACTCTCGCTTCAAACGTTTATTTTATCCAGTCAGCATCTATTCTCGGCTCGGTGGGCTTGTCTTTAATAATCATCTCCTTTAATTATTTGATAACAGAATTCATTAAAACAAAAAATAAATTCGCATTATTTGCAGGCATCGGCTTGTTTTTATCCAATTTACTATTTGGGATTGCAATCATTCATAGTGTTCCGAAGGTCGAAGGCAAGAAGACTATTGCCCTGGTTTGTGAAAACGTTAAAGCTGAAACAAAATGGACGGAGCAGGGTGATGCCATCATTTCCAAAATGTTACAATTGATTAAGGAAGTAAAGCACCATGACCCACAATTGATCGTCTGGCCCGAATCAGCCTTGCCCTGGACTTACCGCGAAAACGATGACATTTTGCTTGCCATTGCAGGAATTTTAAAGGGTGGGCATACTCAAAATATGATCGGTTATCTGACACAGGCAGCACATGACCCGAATTTTGTGTACAACTCAGCATATTTGATTGATGAAGCTGGAAAAGCAATCGGCAGATACGACAAGCACATTCTGCTTGACTTTATTGAAAAGCCTTTTCTTAGCAACGACTATAGCAAGCTATTGCCCATGCTTGCCCGAAGCTATTACGATAATGTTTTGCCCGGAACGCTCAGCGATGTAATCTATACAAACATCGGCAGATGCAAAGTTGAAATATGCAACGAATCCCTTATTCCGGATTATTTCGGTTCAGGTGAAAATCCGTTTGAATTTATTGCAAATATCAGCAATGACGCCTGGTTTGAAGAAACCCGGAATATCCGGCATCATTTCTATCTTTCCCGGCTTAAAGCTGTGGAACACAGAAAATTTATCATCATCAACAGCAACCGGGGTATTTCGGGAATTGTAGATGATAAAGGCCGAATACAGGTTTCAGGGCAATCGGATAAACCGGAAAAAATCCTGGGATACATCATTCCCAACAGCAAAAGAACGCTTTTCGCCCGCTTTCCTCTGCTGATGCCGTTTCTGGCCATTTGCGTTATGCTATTTTTTTTCTTAATAAAATTAAAAACCAACAAATTAAATGATTAATAATCAAAGAAATAAGGAGAAAAAACTATGAGAAGATTGATTTATACAACAACATTTGCTATTCTGTTAAGTGGGCATTTATTTGCCGCTACTTTAATCCAGGATAAGTACAGATGGAGAAATGATGACGGGAGCGAAACAACGGCTACCTGGAAAGCGGAAGAAAATGTGGCTGTTAAAAATAGTGGAACGGAAAATATTCGCTTAAGATTTCAATTCTACATTCCGGAGTCAGCAAATATGAGTAGCTGGCTTATAGCATTCTATTACTCATCAAGTATTGATGGACCATGGACACCTATTACCACCGATGGCAGTACGAATCATTTTATGCTATCGTCTTCTGAAAACATTGCCGATCAGGAAGCAAGCACAAGGCAACTATCAGAAAATACCGAACATACTTTTGAAGCCGGGAAAATAATTGAAAGCACAAGTTATTCTCCTTTTGCATTAGGTACGAGCAACTCCACCGAATATGAAATTTGCTTCAAAGCCACCGTAAATTCCGAAAATGCGATATACTATTTTAAGCCAAATGTAGCATACAATGAAAATGAACCTTCACCAAATACATTTACATTCTATGAATATGCCATTATGGCGTACAAAATAATTTTTGTGGATTCAGGTGCTACAGGAATCGACAACGGCACGAGCTGGACAAATGCCTACACTTCATTGCAGTCTGCATTGGATGCAGCCGTAAGCGGTGATCAAATTTGGGTAGCAGCCGGTACCTATAACCCTTCAAAAGAAACGGACGGCACAACGGACGAACCCCGTAGATTTACCTTCCAGTTGAAAAATGGTGTGGAAATCTATGGCGGATTTGCCGGTACGGAAACAAGTCTCAGCCAGAGAGATTACCTAACGAACGAGACCATTCTCAGCGGCGACCTGTCAGGGAATGATGAATTTGAAATTGCGGTATTTAACGTCTATAAGAATAACTCCGGTACTGACAACTGCTACAGTGTTTTGTTAAATCTAGGTAATTCCCTCACAAGTACAGCTATTCTCGATGGCTTTACCATTAGTGGCGGAAATGCGAATGCCGGCTTCCCCGGAAATGCAGGAGCAGGAATGGTAACAGATGGTACTCCTGTATTGCGGAATCTCATCTTTACGCACAATTACAGTGTAGCTGGTGGTGCACTGTTTCTGGTAAATGCCGGTGGAGGCAACCTGTCCAATCTCAGCTTTATAGAAAATAGCGGCGGAGAAGGCAGTGGCGGGCTTTATTTATATGAATTGTCATCACCTGCCGTATTGACAAATGCATTGTTTCTGAATAACAGAGGTGTCCACGGCGGTGGAATTAATAATAACAATTCAACCCTGACCGTCAACAACGCAACATTCAGTCGGAATGAGGTTTTCAGCAACGGCGGAGCTGTCGAGAACAGGGATAATGGTACGCTGACACTGAATAACTGCATTATCTGGAATAATATTGCGTATGAAAATGGGAATGAAATTTACCACTCCGGAAGTTCGACTACGCTAAACAATTGCTGTTACAAAAACGAAACCGGAGATGTATATGGAACGCTCACCTTAGGAAACGGCAATCTCACAACTGATCCCCTTTTTGTAAATGCTGCCGGCGGGGATTTGACACTTTTCGGGAATTCTCCTTGTGTGAATACGGGAAATAACTCCTACAATTCTGAAAACTATGATATCAGATTTAAAACACGCATCCAGAACACGACCATTGACATGGGCGCTTATGAATGGACTAGTGGCACAGATTCTGAAAACCGTATCATTTATGCCAATGACGATGCGTCGGGAACAAATGACGGAACGAGTTGGACCAATGCCTATACGTCATTACAATCTGCCCTGGAAGTATCTATCAACGGGGATGAAATCTGGGTCGCAAAAGGGACTTACAAACCTTCTGCACAAGTGGGTGGCACGGGTGCCCGTTATGCTGCATTCCAGATGAAAAACGGAGTGGATATTTACGGCGGTTTTGTCGGGACGGAAACGGCTGTCAGCCAGCGAAGCGATTTTGGCTATGGTGGAACGAATGAAACAATCCTCAGTGGCGACATTGGAACGGAAGGAGACGATTCAGACAATTGCTACAATGTGTTTTACCATCCTGCGGACTTAGCCCTTGATAACTCAGCGGTACTTGACGGGGTGACTATTACCGGAGGAAATGCGAATCTGAATACATCACAGATTCACGAAAATTTTGGCGGGGGCATGTCTAATTATGGTGCCTCACCCTACCTGCGAAACGTGGTGTTCACAGAAAACCTTGGACAGGCCGGGGGGGCACTTTCAAACGAGTCATTGTCAAATCCTCTCCTGGAAAACTGTCTGATCACAGGAAACAGAGCAAACTTTTTCGGAGCTGGAGTGCGCAATAAAGACAACTCAAGTCCAACCATCATCAATACGACAATTGCTGGTAATATCGCTGCATCAAGAGGCGGTGCTATGTATAATATCAATGATTGCAGTCCGGTACTGAAAAACTGCATCATCTGGGGAAATACAGCAGCAGCGGGAAATCAGTTTTATCTGATTGGATCAAGTCCATCGCCTCCGGTTGTGAATTTGTATTCGTCTGATTACTCTGACGGTACAAATGATGTGGTGATTTCCAGTGGAACTTTTACTCCCGATGGCTTCTGCATCACAAATGATCCTCTCTTTGTGAATGCCAGCACAGGTAATTACACACTTTTCGGCAATTCTCCCTGTGTGAATTCAGGGAATAACAGCTACAATTCACTTGCAACTGATGTACGCGGAAAAACCCGTATTCAGAATACAACCATTGATATGGGGGCTTATGAATGGACAAGCGGAACTGACGCTAATTATAGTACTCTTTTTGTCAAAGGTGACGCCGGTGGATCAAATAATGGAAGCAGTTGGACAAATGCTTACACTTCACTACAATCAGCTTTGGATAATGCCGTAAGTGGTAATGAAATTTGGGTGGCTAAAGGTACTTACAAACCATCAGCACAAGTGGGTGGAACTGGAACTCGATATGCGACATATCAGATGAAAAATGATGTTACTATTTATGGCGGTTTTGCGGGAACGGAAACAAGCTTAAGTCAAAGAGATTATCGGGCAAACGAGACCATTCTCAGTGGGGATTTAAGTGGAGATGATGTTGTAACAGGTGCTGGCGAAACCTTAGGCTTTTCGAACAACGAAGAAAATTGTTATCATGTGTTTTATCATGATAAATTGGGAATCAACAACTCTGCGGTGTTAGATGGCTTTACAATTTCTGGTGGAAATGCTAATGGTGGAGACAATGAAGACTATGGTGCTGGAATTTACAATGAACAGTGCAATCCAACACTTAATAACATCATTTTTAAAAACAATCAGTCTGCAACGGGTGTTTTGTATTTTTACGATCTATCAACCGGTGCTCAGTTATCAAATTTAATATTCGAAAATAACGACGGAGGCTATTATGGGGCATTATATATAGAAGGCTCAACAGTAACCAGCGTTTTAACAAATGCATTAATAATTAACAACAAGGGAGAATATGGCGGAGGATTATATAATAGTGATGCACCCACTACAATAAATAATGCTACATTTTCGGGAAATTATGCCGAGTCAGCCGGTGGCGGAGTATATAATTCATCCGGCGTTTTATCGCTTAACAACTGCATTATTTGGGGAAATACAACAGCCGGTGATGGAGCTGAAATATATTATAGTCAATGGGGAAGCAGTTCAATGAACCTGAATTACAGTTGTTATCAAAATGCGAGCAATGATATTTCGGGAGATTTGACCCTTGGTAGCGGTAATATTACTTCCAATCCCTTATTTGTAAATGCAGGTAGTGGTGATTTCACGTTGTTCGGAAACTCTCCCTGTGTAAATACCGGAAATAACAGCTATAACTCGCTTTCTGACGATTTGCGCGGACAAACCCGTATTCAAAACACGACGATTGACATGGGCGCCTACGAATGGACCAGCGGTACAGATCCTGAATATCGCACACTTTCGTGGACAGGCGCAGTCAGCACTGCTTGGGAAACGTCAGCAAACTGGAGTTTGAATGAAGTTCCTGCCCTTTCCGATAATGTTGAAATCCCTGATGTTGCCAATGATCCGATTGTTTCAACTTCTGTTGGGTGCGATAACCTGACCATTCAGTCGGGGGCTATTGTTTTCATAAGCCCTGCAGCAACTTTAACTGTTAATGGTGTGCTCACCAACAACAACGGCACTACCGGGCTGGTTATTCAAAGCGATGCCACAGGCACAGGCAAGCTGGTGAACATTACCACAGGTGTAGAGGCCACAGTGCAGCAATTTATTGCCGAAGACAAATGGCACTACATGGGCATCCCGTTTGCCGAAACACCAAAAGTAGTTCCAATGCTTAAAGGCCTGTGGGTGGTCGGCAGCGATGAACAAACTGCTACCCATAACAGCGGCGATGGCTGGAGCTACTTAACAGCGAACGACGTACTTACTTCGGGCAAGGGCTTTGGCGTATTCCACGATTTGGATACCACCATTACCCTTTACGGAACACTCAATGCCACAGAAAAGGTCATTCCGGTAAGCTGGAAGGATGGAGATCATGGCTGGAACCTTATCAGTAATCCCTTCCCGTGTACAGCCGATTGGGATTATATCCGTAACAACAGCGGATTATCAAACGTGAACGATGCCATTTATGTGTATGATCCCCTAAGTGACAGTTATGCTTCATATGTGGATGGTGTAACAGGTGGCGCAGAAACACAGGATCAGAACATTGCACCTATGCAGGGTTTCTTTGTACGATCAACCGCTGAAGGAACAATAACATTTAGTGAAAATGCAAAGTCAATAACTTCGGGTACTTTTAAAAGCAGTTCATTAAACCAGCTTATTCGATTAACACTTATCAGTCCCAATAGTCAGATTGACAATACTGTTGTACGAATGGAATTACAAAGCACCGAAAACTTCGACGGTCATTTCGATGCATACAAGCTGTTAAGTGCGAACTCAGAAACGTCACAGTTATATTCGGTGTTGAACGGAGATGATTATTCAATTAACAGCATACCCGATATTACTGAAGAGACAGTGATACAGTTAAGGGCTCTGACCAGACAGGACGGGGAACATATCCTTGCACTAAGCAGATCCTCCAGCTACAGGTATCCTTACCCGGTATTGCTGTACAATCCGTCAAATGGCGATTTGGTTGATTTGGAAAGCAATGATTATCGATTTGAAACTGTGAATGGTGAGACAATTGTTTTTCAATTGGTGTTTACAAAAAATGAGACAAGGGTTCAAACCATCGATTTGGATAACACCATTATTGAGATCGTAGGGCATCAGTTACAGGTTACCGGACTGGGTGCTGGTACATCAACCATATGGATTTATAATGACAAAGGTCAAGTCATAAGCAAAGGCATCACAACCGCCAATAGCTATGAGCAAGACAATTTGCCATTTGGTGTGTTGCTTATACGGGTGCAGAAGCAGGATGGTAATTCAGTTGTAAAAAAACTGTGCCAATTATAATTATCCCCAGGGAGAGTACCTTAAATTGGCTTAGAGGACTGTATAGCCTTATTTGAAAAGAAAGTTTACATAAAAAATAGCAAATAAAATGGACAATAATAAAAAATCAGCAATAATTCAAAAACCCCCTACTTCAAGAGATATGGGTATAAAACAAACAGGATACTGGATGTCCTTCTTTAAAAGGAGTTTGTGGTGGCTTGCAGGGCTTTTAATTTTCATTGTTTTTTCAAAAACCACCCATGCTCAACCTCTGCCGCCTGCTACACCAGATGGGAGTCCGGTGCCAGTAGATAGTTTTTTGTCCTTACTTGTAATTGCAGGAGTGATAATTTTTGTTAAAAGTAAAAGTAAAAATAAAACGGACTGATCAGTAAATATTATGGATATGTTCCTCTAAAAGCATCATTCTAAACGGTTCAAAATAAAGCTTCTAATTGATTAAATATACCATTTGTAAAAAATTGAACATTTTTTATAAATTAGTCGTTACATTAATCAATAATAAAGGGGTTGTTATGAAATACCGAACATTAGGACGGACAGGTTTTGAAATATCCGAAATTAGCCTGGGAACCTGGCAGGTAGGTGGGCGTTGGGGATCTCCATTCGATTTTAAAAATGCTGAAAGAATACTGAACGAAGCTGTCGACCAGGGTATAAATTTTATCGATACGGCCGATGTGTACGGCGACGGGAACGGCGAAAGCGAACATGCTGTTGGCAAATTACTACGAAGCCGTTCTGAACGAATTTATGTGGCCACCAAGTGCGGCAGGCGTTTAAATCCGCATACGAATGAAGCTTATACACCAAAAGCATTAAGAGGCTTTGTTGAAGACAGCCTGAAGAACATGCAAATAGAAACCATCGATCTTATTCAACTACATTGTCCGCCAACCGAGGTATATTACCGTCCCGAAATTTTTGCTGAATTTGATAAGCTTATTGCTGAAGGGAAAATACGTAAGCTGGGTGTTAGTGTTGAGAAAGTTGAAGAAGCGCTTAAGGCAATTGAATACGACAACGTGGATACGGTACAGATCATTTTCAACATGTTCCGTCAACGTCCTTCCGAACTCTTTTTTGAGCAGGCAAAAAAACGTGATATTGGCATTATTGTGAGGGTTCCGCTTGCCAGTGGATTGTTAAGCGGGAAGTACACAAAAGGTACTACTTTTTTACCCGGCGATCACCGCACCTTTAACCGCAACGGCGAAGCCTTTGATAAAGGGGAAACATTCTCGGGAATTGATTACAATACCGGCCTCAAAGCAGTTGAAGAACTCAAAGAGGCATTTCCGGGTGAAGACCTTGCAATGCTTGCATTGCGCTGGATACTTACCTTCGATGCTGTAAGCTGCGTTATTCCAGGGGCATCGAATGCAGGCCAGTTGAAGGCTAATGTATCAGCCTCAGAAATGAACAAACTGACCACTGAACAGATGGAAAAAGTAAAAGAAATATACGACGAACGGATTAAGGGATTAGTACACCATCTCTGGTAAGAAAAGGTTAAGGTTAAGGTTAAGGTTAAGCTGTAGTTAGGATTTTCTCAACCTTAACCTCAATCTCAACCTTTTTTTTTATTTATTGATTGAATTTGAGATTTCAATCGCTGTTTCTTCATTCTCGAGCCCGGTAATCATAGCAACACCGTTTCGTATCTCTCCATTAACTTCTGTTAATAAGTATATTGTGTCATTCACAGAAAATGCGAGCATTTTTCCTACGTTGTTTTTTGTCAGATCGGCCCATTTTTTTGCTCCCTGGTAATTAAAATAGATTTCGACATTACGTTGGTTCGGTTTGGTATTTTGAATGTCGGAATTATTTAGAGCAGGTGTTTTTTTAACAGCTACCAGTGCATGTAGATTTTTCACCGGATTAATAGGGTATTTTGTTGGTAAAAGCTTAATGCTTTCATCTTGAAAAAAATAGTTGTTTGAATCATTGCTTTGTATATACCCAACAATCGGCAAGAGAGAATTTGTTTCTTCCAAAATATTCGCCTGTAAAATTTTATCTCTGAAATCTATAGGAAGGTCGTTTTGAGATACTGTTTCGAATATGCCAAAATTTGTATGTATTGGATCCTGTTTTTTTTCAGGTGTACATGATGCGAGTATTGTAATCGCTGATATTATTATTAATTGTAAAGTTTTCATAATTACGTGTTTTTATTGTTTTTTAAATTCATTAAAATAATCGCCAATCGAATTGACATAGTTTTCATAAGCATTTATGCCTGTTTCAGTGATCTCGCATGTCGTAAGCGGGTAATTGCCCCTGAACGATTTTTTTATTTCGATGTATCCTGCTTCTTTTAGCTTATTCATCTGGAAACTCAAATTACCCTTTGTTGTATTAATGTTTTCAAGAAGGTAGCTGAATTCAGCATTCTTTACACCAATCAGGATTGACATAATTGCCAGCCTGACCTGCGAATGCAATATAGGATCTAAATCTCTGAACATTGCTATTAATTAATTATGTTCTATACTTTTAAAATTCCTAAAGGACAAATGTCCTGTAGCCCAATGATTCCCTTCCTATAGGAGGGGTTAGGGGAGGCTTTTTCGGTTTGCATATAAAATATGTCCGGGTATTATAAAAGCCAGTAACCATGCCCCGGCTTCAAGTAATATTTGTATTTCCAAACTGAAATATGACGAAATATATGCCAGAATTCCAAATGCGATCCCGCCAAATATTATGAGCCTGTATCTGAGAATACCACCAGTAACAACTGTAGCAAATGCGATTAATATCATGAAAATCGGGTGTTGAAGTTCGAAATTAACTTCATGAATAACATTAAAAATGATCATGTTTGTAAGCGATAGGCATACGATTAGTGAAATCCAAACATAACGTAACGAAATACCAATATATGTTTGTACTTTTTTTCTCTGTTTCAGAATATAATATACTGAAAATATTAGCCCGAACAATGGCAGAAGGTTAACTGTTATTTTGATGATTTTATCAAAATCATATGTCATAACAACCTTTCTAAATACAAAAAGAAAGGTATAATGGACTGTCATCAGCCATCCCCATACGATAAATAAGATTCCATCGTGCTTAATTTTTTTATGCGACACCTGGATCATTTCCCTGATAACCTGTAACGATTGTGTCTCATTAAATAAATCGGAAGAATTATTATGAGTGTTCATAGAATGTAAGTTTTAATTGTAAAACAAGTTTGTAATGCAAACCTAATTAAGTTTGTAATACAAACCAAATATTTTTGAATATATTTTTATATCCATTCATGTTTTTTAATAAATAACGCAACGTTTTGCTGTTGAAATACGTCATCATGAATGGTTAAATTTGTGAAAGTTCAATTTCACAAAAACTATTTTTAAACTTACAAAGATGAAACGGTATCTAATAATGATTGGTTTTTTGTTGTTAGCATTCATCGCCTGCCACGACGGTTATTACATCGATTATTCAAATTCAGGTAATCATATTAAAAGGCAATCAAGTAAAGAACCCCTGCCGGGAGTGACTGATACCATTTATTATCAACAGGAAATCTTTAATGAGGTTAATCAATGGATATACGGAAAATGGATTTTAGAATATATTTCAGGTGGAATTACCGGCGACGGTTATGAACCCAACTTCGATTATCTGGAATTTATTCCATACGGAATTTATCAGTTCGTAAATGCCGATACCCTGCTCGAATTTGGAAAAGTAGTTGTTGAAGAGCAGTCGGACAGTATTTTAAAAATTTTAATGAGTCCTGATCCCGGCAGTACAATGTTCTTTTACGATTCTGAAAAATTTGTACAGTTTACCAGCGACGATCAACTTGATTTGAATGCGCCATGCTGCGACCGTTACAATTATCATTTTAAGCGTGGCAATTAATGGAATTGATAAAAAATGAAATAACCCTTGCACTTTAATTTATTCCGGGGGCTTCCTTTAGTATTGACCAGCTTCGTCAATTATTAATATAAAAATTCATTTATTTTTCTTTAACCCGACATAAAAGGTTTAGCCCCCAGGAATTATTCGATTAAAACCACTGTCTTTTTCTGAATAACATTACCCCCAAAAACGAAAGTATAAGCGATCCCAAAATGATTATCGGCATTGCATACATCGAATTTTCCATCAGGTTTGGAACGTTCATGCCAAATATGCTGGCTATTAATGTCGGGATCATCAATATTATCGAAATGAGTGTTAATTTTTTCATCACATCGTTCAGATTGTTTGATATAACCGAGGCAAATGCATCCATCATTCCGCTCTGAATGTCGGAATAGATCTGAGCCATTTCGAGAGCCTGTTTGTTCTCGATCAGTGCATCTTCAAGCAAATCTTCATTTATTTCAGAAGTAATCTTTTTTGAATTTCTGAGTTTTGCCAATACAATTTCATTGGCTTTAATTGATGTGATAAAATACACCAGACATTTCTCCATTTTCAGCAACTTGTTTAGTTCCTTGTTTTTGATCGATTTTTCAAGGTCTTGTTCTATCAATGAAGTCATCTGGTTGATTTGTTTCAGGTACCTTAAATATAAATTTCCTGAACGAAGAAACAGGCGAAGGATAAAGTTTATACTGTCGGTAATTTCCTTGTATTGGTCCCGAAAGGGTGATGGTTGCCCAATGGGTAAAACTTCGTTGTCCTGCAAACAGAGTGTCAGTGTAAATTCAGGTGTAATGAAAATACCTAGCGGGATAGTGTGAAAAGGTACGCCATTGTTTTTCATTTCAACAGGTATCCTGAGGATTATAAGCGTCCAGTCATCTTCAAATTCGATTCGTGGCCTTTCGTCCTGGTCTAAAATGTCGTTAATTACATCGTTTGGCAAACCAAAATCAACAGTCAGTTTTGTGATCTCATCCGGAGTGGGATTTGTGGTGTTAATCCAGCAGTTCTTTTGCAGTTTGTCAATTTCGACATAACCACCGAATGTTTTGAAGATTTTAATCATGATGTTGCCTCCTTACATTTTTGTTCTGCAAGGAAACACGATGCCCTTACAGAAAAGTTAATACTTGAATCTACTATGATAAGGGCCTTCGTCCATTGTCATTGAATTTTTAAATTTCGTCTGCAAAAGTAATTTTATTTCAATAGGAGTGTTCAAATGCCAGGGTTTTTTTCTTGTTTTTTGGGGAAGCTTAACAAATCTAATAAAGTTTAGGCTGAGGTTAAGACAAAGGTTTAGAAAGAATATCTTAACCTCAACCTCAGCCTCAGCCTCAGCCTAAATTTCAGTCTTTTTTATCAGTAGAAGTTTAAAAAAGGCGGATGCCTCAATCAACCTTCCCCCTCATGTTTTTCTTCTCGCTTTTTATCCGTTTCTCTGTCAAACGTTTTTCAACCGAGGCCTGGGTAGGTTTGGTAGGTTTCCGCTTTTTTCGGGGAGTTAAAGCTTTTTCAAGCATGGCGTAAAATTTATCAATAGCTTCCTGTTTGTTCTTAAGCTGCGAACGGTTGTTTTGTGCAGTAATAACCAGTTCCCCCAAAATGTTGATTTTATTTTTCAGTCTGGATTGAAGGAGTTCTTTTTCTTCATCCGATAATATTTCCGAATTGACAATGCTAAAACGCAACTCAACCCGGGTATTGACCTTGTTTACATTTTGCCCGCCGGGGCCGCTGCTCCGTGAAGCGCTGAAAGTTAATTCCGGGCTGAAATCACGATCTTTGAGGGAACCGGTCATCGTTGGTTATACTGAAGGTTGTTCGGCACGTTTTCCAATCGCAACCAGTACGATAATACATGCACGTGCAATGATAAACACAAATATACCCATAAGCGGATCGACCAAAGCCATTTTTAGCCCGTGGGCAAGTAATCTTGGGGTTAGTTCGCCGGCAGCCGATACGGCATCAAAAGCATGGATCAGGCCGAAGGTGCGGCCCAGAAAACCCCAGGCAACAGCAAACCAGCCAATGTGAATCATCAGCGAATTTGTTTTTACTTGATTTTTTTTGTCGATAATGCCTAAGGCAAAAAGAGCCAGAATGATAAACAGCATAATCAAAATGGGGTAGGTGAATACCGGTCCCCCGTCGTTCATTTTTCCAATAATGTCATTCATGATAATAAATTTTGTTGATTTACTGTTTAAAAATAGGATGCAAAACCTTGCTCATTATTTTATTGCGACGAACGATTGTTTTACACCTTTTCTTTGCAAATGTAAAGGTATGAAACGAATTGTATAACCGAAAATGCCGATTCGGGGATTAAACCCGTTATTGGTCGATAAAAGGCAGTCAATTTGTATAAATTGCGTAATATTGCTTTTCATCGATTTTGAATGAAAACGAACTGGAGATTTTTAAGAACTGTGGTTTTTCACCTGCTGTTTTGGGTTGGTGTGTGGTTTTTCTTTTATTATTTTTTCAGTTATAACTCCGATGATAAAGTTTACATTACATGGTTTTCGAGCCTTTTGCTGCCGCTTACCATGATGGTAACTTATTTCATGGTTTATTATTTAATCCCGGGCTATCTGCTGACGAAGAAATATTTACTGTTTGCCCTTTACGGATTTTATACCCTGGTATTTTCATCGTACATTATCGTACTGGTCCTTTATGGTTGCCTGATTGTTTTGCTACAATTCAATATTTTGTTAATGCCCCCGATGAGCAAAAACTTCTTTTTCATACTGATATTGGTTTACCTCATTGTAGGCGTAGTGAGTTTTATTTCGTTACTGAACAAAAATTTTAAAACGTTGTCGAGAAACAAAGAACTGGAAAATAAAATACTGGCAGCTCAGCTTCAGCTAAAAGAACAGGAATTGCACTATCTTAAAATGCAGATACACCCGCATTTCCTTTTTAATACACTGAATACCATTTACGGGTTTGCCCTGAAACAATCGAAACAGACCCCTGGAATAATATTGAAATTGTCGAACCTGCTCGATTACATCCTTTATCAGGTAAACAAGCCCCGTGTAAGTTTGAAGGAAGAGGTGATGCATATCAAGGAATATATCGAGCTGGAACGGATACGGTTTCAGGATACATTAAAAGTAGATTTTTATTCAGACATTATCGACGAAAATCTTCAGATAGCCCCTATGTTACTGATCCCGTTTGTCGAGAATGCCTTTAAACACGGGAATATTGTAAAGGGTTTTTTATCAATCGAAGTTGAAATTAAAATCATTGGTAACCGGCTTGAATTTTCAATGCAGAACAGCATCGTTCCAAATGACGAAGCTGACAAAAGAAGCGGGATCGGACTTGAAAATATCAGCAAAAGGCTCGAATTGCATTATAGAAACCACTATCAACTGGTGAATGAAATACAACATGATCATTACAGGGTCAAACTTACAATTTCGGATTTGGATCATGAAGAAAGAAATGATTAACTGCCTCATAGTAGACGATGAACCTGTGGCCAGGGAAATTCTTGTGGATTTTGTTGAGCGGGAAAAGAAATTAAGGCTTGCCGAAAGTTGTAAAAACGCGTTGGAAGCTTTTGAAAAAATCAGTAAAGAAAGCATCGGCCTGATCTTTCTCGATATCAATATGCCGGGGATTAACGGTTTGTCGTTTGCACGTTCGATCAATAAAAATATAAAAGTGATTTTTACCACGGCTTACCGCGAATATGCCGTTGACGGATTCGACCTACAGGCAGTCGATTACCTGCTGAAACCCATTTCACATGAACGTTTCAAACAGGCAGTGGATAAGTATTTAAACGAAACACAGGTATTTGAAAAGTATTCAGGCGAGGTCGTGGCCGAAGAGAAAAGTGATTTCATTTTTGTCCGCTCCGACAGAAAAATGATTAAAATTGTGTTTTCACAAATCAGGTACATCGAAAGCATTGGCGATTACGTGAAAATCCATCTCGACGACAAAACAGTCGTAACGCGTGAAACGATTTCAAATATCGAAGCACAACTCCCGCAGAAAGATTTTATCAGGACCCACCGTTCATACATCGTTTCATTCAGGGCGATTGAGTCGTTTACAAACGAATACATTGAAATTGGCAGGCATCAGGTACCTATCAGTAGAAGTTATAAAAACGATGTATTGGGCAGGCTGGATCTGGAACACTGATGACACGGATTAATATCTATGTTTATGTTTTGCCACAATAATTTAAATTGTAAAAAATTGTTTTAAAGGATTAATATTGTTGGAGAGGGTGGCTTGTTAAATCTGGAAAAATCCGTATTCAAATAAAATAATATTTACACTGTTATTAACAACTATGTGTAACCAACCTAAGCAGTTGTTGTTATCATCTGAGTATTTAAACCCCAGGTAAAGGGGTGTGTTGAAGGGTAGGTTATAACAATCGTGAATGGTATTATTGTTTTGTATTTTATATGTATTTCCAATATTTTCGAACATGTATGGAAGGCTTGAAATACTTGGCCGAAAAATATTAAAATTGTCTGACTTCCAATCATCAGAAATTTTTATTGTATCACCTTCGTTAAATTGTTTCATGATATATTTATGCTCTATGGATTTGATTGAGTCTTGAGGAGATATCCTCCGTCAGGAATATGTTTTATTGTAATGAATATAAACTTCATTCCCGGAATAAACAGTATCAATCCTGTTATTTATAAATGTTGTGTCCCGGATTTCATAAACACATAATGAAATGGAATTGTTAATGCAAGAAATTTCTGATTTACAATATCCCCCGCCGGGGTGGATATCCCAGTCCGTTGTAATCTGGATGTCATTAATATTATCTTGATTAACATCAAGTTCAAATGTTTTTATCTCTCTGGGACCTGATTCGATTTTTGTAGAATCAAGATTGAAAATGTGTTTGTTAGTAATGTCTGAACAGATTACAATAGCATTATTTTGAACAATATCATCCTTTACACATGCGACAAGAAAAAGAAAGTTAAATGATATTATGAATACAAGTTTTATAGATTTTTTCATTCTATAAAAAGGTTTCAAAGATTTGAAATCTAATTTAGGCAAAATCCCAAAAAATTGAAATTAATGAATTTCTTTTTTCAGCACACTGAATACCTGCGATCCGGTTTTCAGCAAATAAGCCCCGGGCTTCAGGTTACTTCCGTCAACGATGTTTGTTGTACCGGTTTTTACCACATGCCCATCGAGGGAATACAAATGCCATTTTTTACCACTATTCCCGTTTATTATCAGCTCCTTATTGAAAGGGTTCGGGTATACGTGACAGGTGTTTGAGAACTGTTCAGCAGCATTGTGGTAAATATGGGTGAAAAGGATTGTTGTAACAGAGTAGGGTGGTAGTGTGATGACCGAATCAGAAACCCCTCCAATGTATTCGCAATCTTGTGTTTTGCTGGTAATGTATGCTTCGGTGTGGTTGTAATTGAAGCCTTCAATGCCAATTTTAACCGTTTTGTTTTTGGTTGAAGATCGGTTGATCAATACCAATGAAATAGAATCACTTTCTGCATTTCCAAACGAAACTGCTTTTAAATCCTCATCTTCGAACGAAAGGTCTAACCTTTGCCATCCGGGGTGGATAAAACCAGAGAATTGTTTAAATGTATAAAATTTCTTGGTTTTTATATATCCTCCTGCAGTTGTCCACCGCGACCTGTCCCATGGAAATTCTAAGCTTACAAGTCCACCGTTATCCCATATCAGATCCCAGTAAAAATAGGCGCAGGCGTTTTCATCGGCCAGGGTTTTGTAAATCAGTCCCGACATTGGAAACCAGTCGTTACCTGAATATTCCGACATAAAATGGGGGATTTCTTCGGCAATCAGCCCGGTAATATAAATTGTTGAATTGTCCCAGGGGTTGTCCACGTTAATGCCATGGTACAAATGGTGGGCAACCACATCAAGTTTCGATTTGTCGAGGCGGTTTATATAGTTCCTTACAGCGTTATAACCAATCCCGATTGATTCGGGGCCAAGAAATAATGGTTGGTTATCACGTTCCTGAAGTTTGTTGTAAACAACATCAAGTGCTATGTTGTAACCTGCAATGGTATCGGTATTCGTTATTTTTTCAGTAGGTTCGAGCCGGCACGATTCCCAGGTTGCAGTATAATCAGGTTCGTTTTGAATGCTGATATAAGTAGGGGAGATACCTGCTGCACTGTATGCATCAAGCGATTCGTTCCACCAGTTGGCAAATCCCTTGTAATCGAATTCAACCTTGCCGTTGACAATAGTGTATTTTAACGATCCTCCATTGCTTCTATCGTTATTGCTTTTTAGATATGCAGGTGGCCCCCATGAAGTTGAAAGGAAAGGGATTGGCCTGCCTTGAACTGTTTCTGATGCATTAACAAATTCTTTAACCCTGGTTATCATCCCTGCATCATAACCGTGAGCATTTCGAACACGTAAAATATCGAGGCTGAGCTCACCAAAAACAGCTTCATAAATCTGCTTTTTGTTTGGATGGGCCGTAAGCCAGTTTTCATAAAATGCGAGCGATGCGCCAAAACCTGTAAAGGTATTAAACCGTTCTTCAGGGTTAATGGTCAACTGAATCTCTTGTGCCTCAGTATTTGTGATGAAAGAAGCAATAAAGAACATCATAAAGGGCAGGGTTATTCTAATTTTCTTACCGATCACATTTCTAATTTTTAAATTTAAGGCAGTAAAAATAGAAGTTCAATTTCCTTTCTCCAAATCAAATAACAGACACTTATTTGATATCGCTTTTAATAAGTTGTTAATCATTAATCTTCAGTAAGTATACCGGGATTTTTCTTCCCGGTATCGAAGATGCAGAATCATAAATGTGTTTAGCTCCAATTCTATCATAGAAACCGCTCGCATAAGGATCAACAAATATTTTCAATGATTCAATACCCTTCTTTTTCGAAAGCTGTTTCGCATGTTTTATCAGCAAACTGCCTATGCCCATTTTATGGTATTCGGGCAATATGAAAATGTGTTCGAGCCAAAATCCTTTTTCAACAAAAACTTCACCTGAATAAAAGTCCTTTTCATTTTCAACAATAGAATAGAAACCAAGTATTTTATCAAGGTAACAGGCTTTATAAACAGTGTTTTTTGAAATGTATTTTTCAGATAATGTCAGTTCATCTTTCCATAATTCGTAATAGTGTTCGGGGTAATTCCAGTGCCGTTTAGCCGAGAAAGCAATCGAGGTCAGTATATTGTGATCAGTCTTTTTGGCTTTTTTTATAAGAATGTTTTTTAGATTTATCATTATGGAATAATATTTCCTTGTTAATAATCATGTGAATTTTTTAAAGACTTACTGCAATATGTTATGCAAATTGAAGCTATACTTCACCTTCGTTTGAATTAGCTGGAGTTGAATTTATAATGTCCTCCAACATTTTCCCGTTCTTAAGAATCTCCTCAAAATGTTTCATAAAGCGAGCGGCAGGCGCCCCATCGACAATTTCATGATCGAACGATGCTGTAAGATACAGGTATTCTTTTTTAACAATGTCGCCATTTTCGGTTAAAATATTTTTCTTTTCCATGCTGCCAATGGTAAGCAGCACGGTTGCAGTACCGTGGGGAATAAACCAGGTTGCATCTCCTGCATACATTCCCGGTGCAGTTACTGCCACTTTCCCGTACCGTAAACCCATTTTAATATTGCGGTCGGCAACTTTGATGAAAGTACGCATGAGAAACACAGGAATCAGTTTTATCCATGTTGAGCCGGTTAAATTTCCAAGTTCATTTCCGGTATTTTTCTGGGCCAACCGTATTTCATCCGAAATCTGTTTTACAGTCTTTTCCTGCGTACTTTTTATCCCAATAGGTTCAGGGACTTTTACCCCGTTAATTACTCTTTCAACCAAAACACTTACGGTTATATCATCGAGAATGATTAGCCGGCGCCCTTTGATAAACGAATTCATTTCGGGAAATGCTTTAAGGGCTTCAGAAAAGCTTTTTACAATATAAGCTGTAAATGAAAGCTTTACACCTGTTTTTACAATGTATTCATTCAGAAGCTTTCGAGGCCTGGTAATATCAATTTTGGTCATGCTGTGTATTGCATTTTTTTTGTTGCAATTAACTGAAGCGATGACCATTCGTCTTGTAAATCCCAGAGGGATTGATTTGTAACCTTTTTTTTGTTTTCTGTCAGCCATCAGATGTGAATAATTTGTTTTTATCAGCAATAAAATGAAATTTATTTTCGGGCTAAAACGATACAGTGAGTTCCGTTTATCCGGGTGACTTTTTCGCCTTTGTCATTTAAAAAGTATTTATTTTCAAGAGTTTCCGAATTCAGGTGTTCAATCAGGAAAAGATTGAAATTGTTCAGAAACTTTTCAATTTCTCCTTCTTCAATGCCAAATGTCCATTCTTCATTCTCTTTTTTAACCCTGCTGTATATTGCACTTTCGCCATAATATTTCATTTCCTTCCTTAAAACTGAAGCATAGATATAGTCGAAAACAATGAAACTATCTGGGGCCGAATTTTCAATTATAAATTTAAAGGTTTGATATACGGCTTCAGCAGTCAGGTACATGGTTAATCCTTCAAGAATAAACAATGTTTGAGTGTTGGAAATGAAATTCCTGCTCAGTAGTTTTTCCCTGACATCTTCTTTTGTGAAATCTACTGAAACATAAATATTGTTCTCAGGAATTTTAATGTTTCGTTTTTTAAACTGTTTGACTTTGGCGTTAAGGGTAGCGGGTGCATCAACCTCAAAGATTTTAACATCACTTTCTGGTTTTAGGTATCTGACCGCCCTGGAATCGAATCCGGCTCCCAAAATCAGCACCTGTTTTGTGTCGGCATTAAGTGCATCTTCAAGAACAGTATCAATGAATTTTGTCCTTGCAATTACATAGGGGTAGATTCCTTTTGGCCCCACAATACTTTTTAAATTTAGAAATCTCTGCTTGAGCATAAACTTCCAGAAGTGTGGCAGAAGTTTAACTGAAATATCGTCGTTTGATTTGAAACAGGGATCTTTTTCCATATACGACGATGCTCTGCATGTACAAGTGAAAGCTGCTGTGCGTGAACTTTTATTTTCGATCCTTTTCATCAGTTTTTATCTAGTTTGTTTGCTTCGCTAAGGTATAAAAAAAACCGCGGGAACCACCCCGCGGTTAACCTTAACCAAACTAACAAAACCAAACCTTATGAACTATAAAATAACGTCTGATTTGAAGCTGTTCATTTAGATATTTAGAACGAACTTCATTTATAAAACAATAGTTCACTGTTAAAGTTCAGAAAAAAAGTATAATAATTCAAGTAAAATATGGAATTTTTTATAAATCAGGCAATAAATAATTATTCGTCCAGTAAATCGGGCCTGATTTTTCTGGTAATTTCTATTGATTGGTTTTCGCGCCATTCATTTATCTTCTTTTCGTTTCCCGAAAGTAATACATCTGGTACTTTCCATCCTTTATAATTGGCAGGCCTCGTATATACCGGCGGGCTTAACAATCCATCCTGATGTGAATCGGTAAGGGCTGAAGTTTCATCGGAAAGTACACCGGGAAGTAGCCTTACAATACTATCAACAACAACAGCGGCAGCTAATTCCCCACCTGTTAAAACATAGTCTCCAATTGAAATTTCACGGGTAATGTAATGATCCCTTATCCGCTGATCAACACCTTTATAATGCCCGCAAAGGATAATCAGGTTTTTACAAAGTGAAAGTCTGTTTGCTTCTTTTTGTTTATAAACCCTTGCATCGGGAGTCATGTAAATAATTTCATCGTAGTTGCGCTCTGCTTTGAGTTTCAGGATTATTGCCTCAATTGGTTGCACCATCATGACCATGCCCGCGCCGCCACCAAAAGCATAATCGTCAACCGATTTATGTTTGTCGACCGAGTAATCGCGTATGTTGTGAATGTCAATCTCACAAAGCCCTTTTTCTAAAGCCCTTTTGATCATAGATACCCTGAAGGGGCTTTCAAATAATTCGGGAAACAATGTCAATATATCAATTCGCATGGTTGCTCAATATTTGTTGCAAAAGTAAACGAATACATATAAAATTCGAACTTTTATGTTTTCATTCTTTTACTATTAAAGTATCATACCCGAAAATGTATGAAAAATATTTGAGTATTATTATATAATATCTATTTTCGTAGTTCTCAAAAAGAAAGGACAGATGCTCAAAACATACATTGTTGCACTCAAATATTGAATATGATGGACTCTAATGAAAAAATGCACTCAAAAGCTCAGAATGATGAGAAAGTGTCAGAAAAAAAATCTGAAAATAAAGTAGTTGATGAACTTGTTGATGCCCCTGTTGAAGAAACCGAGGCAAAAGAAACTGTTGAAGATTTGGAAAAAGAATCTACTGGTGATGAGGAAATGACTGAAGAACAAAAGGTTTCAGAGCCTGATAAAAAATCTTTAAGCGTTGAAGAAAAGGGCCCGGAAGAAAACAAAGAGCCTGAAGAAATAGAAAAATCTGATGACAAGTCAGAAGTTTCAGAGTTAACAACAACAATTGATCAACCGGAGGAGAAAACTGAAGAGGAAATTCCTGAAGTTTCTGAACCAGATGAAAAGGCAGCAGGAAAACCTGTTAGCCGAACTGAGCCCGAAAAAGGGGATCAGCCTGCTGAAAAGAAGGATATTGAAAATATTGACGAAAAAGCTGAAGAACCTGAGAAAACGGAAGAAATTTCAGAAGTTGCCGAGAAAGAAAAAACTACAGAAGAACCTGGAAAGGATGTTTCTGTGCCAGAAAAAGAGAGAGATGTAGAAGCTGAAGGTGAAACACAACCTGAAAGCGTGGAAGAGAAAACTGAAAAGAAAGAAGATAAAGAAGATAAAACTGAAGATAAAGCTGAAGATTTGCCGGTGAAGGAAGAAGATACTGCTGTTGATTATTCTACTTTTACCGAGGTTGAGCTGATAAATGCCTTTAGGGGCTTACTTGAAAAGGAAGATTTTGTCTCCGTAATTCCGGAAATCGATGCCATAAAAATTAACTTTTATAAAAAACATAAGCTCAAATTACACGAACAAAAGAAACAGTTCCTTGAGGATGGAGGAATGGAAGAAGAATTCAAGCCTGAGG
Organism: Prolixibacteraceae bacterium; assembly: GCA_016931385.1. Classification (GTDB taxonomy): domain Bacteria; phylum Bacteroidota; class Bacteroidia; order Bacteroidales; family Prolixibacteraceae; genus DAIMEA01. The sequence continues at coordinate 11,885 of JAFGEV010000343.1, read as the reverse complement.
CCGATCCTTATGAACAGGACATGAAAGCCCTGATGCAACAGGTAAGGCAGAAAAAGGCTGAATATAACAAAGACCTCGAAGCCGAAAAAGACGAAAATCTGAAGCTTAAATATGAGATAATTGAAGAAATTAAAAACCTTATTAACAGAAAGGAATCAATAAATAAAACCTTTCAGGAATTCAGGGACCTGCAACAAAAGTGGAGGGAGGTAGGCCTTGTACCCCAGGCTAGCATGAAAGACCTTTGGGAAAATTATCATCACCATGTTGAAAATTTCTACGATTATATCAAAATTAACAAAGAGCTTCGGGACCTTGATTTGAAGAAAAACATGGAGGAAAAAATTATCCTTTGTGAAAAGGCTGAAGCATTGTTGCTCGAACCATCAGTATTAAAAGCATTCAATACCCTGCAAAAGTATCATGATTTATGGCGCGAGATAGGCCCTGTGCCACGCGAGAAGAAGGAAGAATTATGGGAACGTTTCAGGGCTGCAACCAATTTAATTAATAAAAAGCATCAGGAATTCTTCGAAAACCGTAAAAAATCGCAAAAGAAAAATCTTGAGGCCAAAACAGCTTTATGCGAAAAGGTTGAAGAGATTCTTGAACTTGATTTGAAATCGCATAAAGATTGGGAAGATAAATCGAAAGAGCTTATTGAACTTCAAAAATACTGGCGTACAATTGGCTTTGCTCCCAAAAAAGATAATACAAGCATTTACGAGCGGTTCAGAATAAATTGTGATAAATTTTTCGACAAAAAACGTGAATTTTACACAAAACACAAAGAGATACAAAATAACAACCTGCAATTAAAAATCGATTTGTGTATGCAGGCTGAAGCCCTTAAGGACAGTACCGATTGGAAAAAAGCAACCGATGAATTCATAAATATTCAAAAGAAATGGAAAGAAATCGGGCCTGTACCCCGTAAACAATCCGATACTGTTTGGAAGCGTTTCAGGGCAGCTTGTGACTACTTTTTTAAACAGAAATCTGAATTCTTCAATACAAAAGATGAAACACAGGTTGAAAACCTTAAGCTTAAAAACGACTTGATTAAAGAGGTTGTTAACTTCAAGTCGTTGGGCGACGATGAAAAAGATTTTGAATGTATCAGGGAATTTCAGCGGCGATGGAACGAAATTGGTTTCGTGCCCATTGGCGATAAAAAGAATATTCAAAAGAAGTTCAGGGATGCCATTAATGTGCAATTCGATAAACTAAAAGACAAAGACGTTGACCGTAATTTGTTAAAATTCAGAAACAAGGTAACTGATTGGAAAACATCGTCGCGGGGGCATGGCAAAATGTATGCTGAGCGCGAAAGATACATTACCAAGTTAAAGCATCTTGAAAATGATTTAATTACTTTAAAGAACAACGTTGGATTCTTTGCCGACTCGAAAAATGCCGAGGCCCTCATTAAAGATGTTGAGCGCAAAATTGCCCGGAACGAAGAACAGATAGATTATCTGAAAAATAAAATCAAGGTAATTGATTCAATCGATTCGAGTGAGGAGGAAAAATAGATAATAAAAATTTGCCTGTATGTTAAGCAGGCATTTTTTATTAATACGATGTTTGTGCATTTTTCACAAAACATTTTTTTATAACTATCTTTGATTTTTGTTTTTTAAACCTTAATAATAAGCATTTTGTCAACAAAGTACATTTTTGTTACCGGTGGTGTAACATCTTCATTAGGAAAGGGGATTTTGTCGGCATCGCTGGCAAAACTATTGCAGGCACGTGGTTACTCTGTTACAATTCAGAAGCTTGATCCTTACATTAATGTCGATCCAGGTACGCTAAACCCATACGAGCATGGTGAATGTTACGTTACTGAAGACGGCGCTGAAACCGACCTTGACCTGGGACATTACGAACGTTTTTTAAATGTTCCCACTTCGCAGGCAAACAATGTCACAACAGGCCGTATTTACCAAAATGTAATCAACAAAGAACGAAGGGGCGATTATCTTGGTAAAACGGTTCAGATTATCCCGCACATCACCGACGAGATTAAACGAAACATAAAATATTTGGGCAACAAGTACAAGTTCGATTTTGTAATTACTGAAATTGGCGGTACTGTAGGCGACATTGAATCGTTGCCTTATATTGAATCGGTTCGGCAGTTGAAATGGGAACTGGGGCGCTCGGCACAGGTTATCCACTTAACGCTTGTACCTTATTTAAATGCATCGGGAGAACTAAAAACAAAACCTACACAACACTCGGTGAAGTCATTGCTCGAAGAAGGAGTGCAGCCCGATATACTGGTTTTGCGCACCGAACATCAGTTAAACGACGATATAAAGAAAAAAGTTGCTTTGTTTTGTAACGTTGAAGAAGGAGCTGTTGTTCAATCGATTGATGTGTCAACCATTTATGAGGTTCCGCTCAAAATGAAGGAGGAAAAACTCGACATTACGGTTTTGAAAAAATTTGGAATGCCTGTTGGTAAGGAACCTATGCTCGAGGCATGGAACAGTTTTCTGAACCGGCATAAAAATCCAAAAATGGAAGTTGATATTGCCCTGATTGGAAAGTATGTAGAATTGCACGATGCCTACAAATCGATTTCCGAATCGTTTATTCATGCAGGTGCGGTGAATGAATGCAAGGTGAATTTAACCTTTATCCATTCGGAAGAAATTAGCAGGCGTAACGTCGACGATATTTTAAAAAACTACAGTGGCATTGTTATAGCTCCTGGTTTTGGTCATCGTGGCATTCGTGGTAAGATTGAAGCCACCAGGTATGCCCGTGAAAACAAAGTTCCGTTTTTTGGCATCTGTTTGGGAATGCAAATGGCAGTAATTGAGTTTGCACGAAATGTGCTTGGTTTTACAGGTGCCGATTCTACTGAAATGAACGAGGTTACAAAGTACCCGGTTATCGACCTGATGGAAGAGCAAAAAGGGATTACAAACATGGGAGGCACAATGAGGTTGGGCGCTTTTGCTTGTGAAATAAAGCCCGGTTCTAAAATGTACGATGCCTATAAAAAAGATATCATCAGTGAAAGGCACAGGCACAGGTACGAGTTTAACAACAAATATTACGAGGAGTTCGAAAATGCAGGAATGGTACCTACAGGTATCAATCCCGATTCAGGTTTGGTTGAAGCAGTTGAACTGAAAGGCCACCCTTGGTTCGTTGGTGTTCAGTTCCATCCCGAGTACAGCAGTACAGTTCTGAATCCGAGCCCCTTGTTTTCAGCTTTTGTAAAAGCTTGCACCCAAAAGGAATAGTTTTGTAATCTTTTTTCTGAAAACCATACCAATTAAGTTGAACACAAATTAATAAATTTAGAAATAGCTGTAAAGAATGGATAAAAATACAACAATAGGGCTTGTTTTAATTGTCGCTGTTTTGATACTATTCAGTGTGCTGAATAAGCCTTCGAAAGAGCAAATTGAAGAAGCTAAACGTAAAAAAGATTCCATAGAGTTGGTAAATCGCCAGGCTCAACTGGAAATGGAACAGCAGCAAAGGTTAGACGTTGGCGAAAGCAATATGCCAGTTGCCTTAAACGAAGAAGATACTGCTACAAAAACCGAAGGGCTGAAAAACCTTTATGGAGATTTTTACATGGCAGCTGAAGGTGAAGAGGAATTCCTGACACTCGAAAATAATCTGATGCGGGTTGTGCTTTCAACAAAAGGAGGAAAAATTCATTCTGTAGAACTTAAAAACTATAAACGTTACGACTCTACTGACCTTTTTCTTATAGAAGCCGGCGAAGCAACACACAACCTAAGTTTTTTTGCACAAAACCGAAATATCCAAACCGAAGAATTTTATTTTAAACCATCGGTTTCAGATAGTAAAATAATGGTTAACGGGCCCGAAATTCCTAAGGGAAAGGAAGGAAATGTGCGGTTCAACAAGGAAGAACCTGGTGAATCCCGTGAGTTGGTTATGCGCCTTGAAACAGAAGGAGGCAATTATATCGATTATGTTTATTCTATTTCTCACAATTCATATGTTATTGGTTATGATATACGTACCAAAGGCATGGAGAAACTGATCAATACAAATACCGGATATCTTAACTTTAACTTCGATTTTAAAGTACCCAGACAGGAACGTGCCTCAAAATACGGCGAAGATCGTTACACTTCGATTTATTATAAATTTAAAGGCGACGAAGTTGATCATCTGAACCTCAATAAATCTGACAGCGATGAACTGAAAACCCCAATAAAATGGATAGGTTTTAAACAGCTCTTCTTTTCTTCGGTTTTAATTGCCGATGATGCATTTCCAAATGCTTCGGTTTCGAGCGAAAAAATGGAAATGGATGACCCGGACGTAGCGTTCTTTAAATCAGAAATTGGATTGCCCTTCGACAACCAGTCCAGCAACGAATACGGGATGTCGTTTTATTTCGGGCCTAACCATTACAATACTTTGAAAATGGTGGGCAACGACATGGAAAAGATCATAAGCCTGGGGTGGCCGGTAGTAAGGGAAGTAAACCGATATTTAATCATTCCTGTTTTCAATTTCCTTCGAAGCCGTATTGATAACTTTGGAATTATTATTTTGATACTTACAATTCTTATCAGGATAATTGTAACACCATTCACATATCGTTCATACGTTTCGCAGGCTAAAATGAAAGCACTGAAGCCTGAAATTGATGAAATAAATAAAAAGTTTCCTAAAGAAAAGGCTATGGAAAGGCAACAGGCAACAATGGCGCTATATAAAAAGGTGGGTGTAAGCCCGCTGGGAGGTTGCCTGCCCATGTTGTTCCAAATGCCAATTCTTATTGCCATGTTTTATTTTTTCCCCGGATCGATTGAGCTTCGTCAGGAAAGTTTCCTTTGGGCAACTGACCTCTCGACCTATGATTCAATTATTTCCTGGAAAGCCAATATCCCAATTTTAAGCAGCATTTATGGAAACCACATAAGCCTTTTTACTCTGCTTATGACCATTACAACAATTATTCAGCAGAAATTGCTTGGACAAACACAGGATACCAGTTCGATGCCCGGTATGAAATATATGATGTATTTTATGCCTGTTTTCTTTATGTTTATTCTGAATTCTTATTCTTCAGGTTTAAGTTACTATTATTTGCTTTCAAATATTTTTACTCTTGGGCAAACATACATCATACGGAGTACAATAAATGAAGAAAAAGTAAGGGCTCAATTATTATCGAATAAGAAGAAACCTGCAAAGCAAAAATCTGGCTTTCAGAAAAGGCTCGAAGAACTTGCAAAACAGCAGGAAGCTGCAAAAAAGAAGAAAAAATAAAATATGATGTTTATTTATAGGGGCTGTATAGGTGTGCTGTCTCCTTTGACCTTTTAAGGATGCCCCTGTAAAAATGTTTTGCATGTTATAGCCTTATTTCACAAAAGGAATTACAGTTATGGGCGACGAGTTTAATCCAACCTGGCGAAAGGTTGCTGCAACCATTTACAAGAAACCAGTCGATTCAAAAGTTTTTGGCGCTGTTGAAGTTGATATAACAGCACTTGAGGAATTTGTTTCTGCTAAAAGGAAAAGTGGGATTAAAATAACACTCACACACGCTTTTGTGCTGATTTTGGCTCGTGCACTAAAAACAGATGTCCCCGAATTAAATTGCTATGTGAAAAGGGGCAGTCTCATTCATCGTGAAAGCATCGATGCAATGGTAAGTGTTTTGCAGGCCGATGGAGGAATGAGCGCAATTTTGGTTAAGGATGCAGATCGCCTGAATTTTGAGCAACTTGCTATGCAAATGTCAAAGGAAATCATCAAATCGAGAGCTGGGAATGAAAATGATTCGACCGGGGCAAAGAACATGATTTCACGTATTCCATGGCCTTTCAGAAATTGGGTGTTTTGGCTTTACAAAATGCTTACGATCGACTGGGGAATTTCCGTTCCCTTCCTGGGGCTTAATTCTAACAGTTTCGGCTCATTTTTGCTTACCAATATTGGCAGCCTTGGGCTTGATACAGGCTACCCTGCACTAATGCCGGCTTCAAATATATCTTTCGTGTTTGTTTTGGGAGGGGTAAAAAAGAAGCCTGTTGTTATTGCCGATGAAGTTGTTGTACGCCGTATGATGTCATTGGCCGTTGTACTTGACCACCGTTTGGTTGATGCCTCACATGGAGGCAGGCTTTTACGGTTTATTAAGTACATGATTAAACACCCGGAAGATATTGAGGGGTAAATTCCAAATTCCAAAATCCAAAAACCTCAACCTCTATTCTAATCAAAAATCGATACGAATAGCTCTTTTTCCTTTTCTGTAGGGATATAACAATGTTTCTTATTTCCAAAAATGCGGTACCTGTTGCGGGCAATAAGCCTGTAAACCGGGTCCCTTATCCATTTGGGGATGTATGTTAAATAGTATAAAACCCAAAAAAATCGTAAATGCTTTACAATTTTCAAAGCAGCTGTCGATTGATGGTATAACGTGCCTTTGTCAATGAATATCAATGTGTCGAAAGGAATGATATGCTTATAGGATTTGAGAATTTTTGCCGAAACGGCCCATTGTAAAGGTGCATACCTGAAAACTTTTTTTTTGTCGTACTTCAGTATGAACTTTACCGACGAACTGCAAAGGTTACAAACGCCATCGAATAGTATAAGCCGATCGGGTATTTCCATGAAAAGTTATTGTTTATTGTTTCCGAAATCTTTTACAAGACCTTCGGTAAGCCAGTTGGCAAGTGCCTGCCTGTTGTCATCAATGATGAACCTTTTCAGGTCGCGTTGATGGTTAATGTTCCCCAGTTCGATAAAAGTTGCTACAGGCCAGGAATATTTCAGCATGAACAAATTCCGTTGGCTTACTGTGCCGTTATAACCCCTGCCGGGTTGATGGGTATTGTACTTTTCATCGAATGTTTCCCTTAGGTTTATACAAAGTTTCTTTCCGTTAGAGCTGCGTTGGTCGTAATAGAAAAACACGTCGATCTTTTCACCTTTGCTCCTTGAATCGACATGGATAACGATCAGTCGTTGGTAACGGCCTTTATGTTTTTTGTACAATTTATTAACTGCATCTTTACGTTGTTTTAGCCTGCTGTTTTGGTTTATTGGTATTGTAAGGTTAGGGTAACATTTCTCATCTTTGTCGGGGGCAAGGTACCAGCCATCCCTGATTCCATCATTGCTGTCGCGTGTAATCATGTAAACCAGTGCGCCCTTCGAGATAAGGTTCCTTGCAAGCCTTAGGGTAATGTCGTATGCATATTCGTCTTCGCAAAGTGTTTTACCGTTGTATTTGGCAATAGCACCCGGATCGGGGCCGCCATGGCCGCTTACCAGATAATAAACCCCGCCTGCCAACTCGCTGCTTTCAAGGGGTACTTTTTGATAATTTTCCCCGAAAATTGAATATGTTGCAGTTGGTACATCACTGATTTCATTCTCATTTCTGATAATTGTACTTACAGAGGATTCAACTTCGACCATAACAGGTAAGAGGTATTTTTTACCGACTATCAGTTCATTGGAAGCACCAAGTTGGTTTTTATTCAGCTCTAAAAATTCATCGATCAGGTGCAGGGGTAAGTTGTTTTTTCGTAACAGATTGTAAATTCCATCACCCTTTTCTGCAACAGTTGTTTGATATTCGCCCTGGGCATATGAAAATTTCACAGGTGATAAAGTGGCTATAAAAAAGAACACTAGCGATAAAGAAAAAATTAATCCTAATTTACTATTTCGATGTCTTGCCATAAAGAATAAAACCCGTAAATTTACACTCATCCAGTTGCAGTTTTCAGAGGATTTCCACTCTTTGAAAAAAGCAAAAAATTATTAGATAAAACCTGATTAAACGTATTGGTTTATTTCTAAATTAAGCCAAAATAAGTGAATTTCTTCTAAATGAAGGCAAATCTGGCATTTAAGTAATGAACAAGTTATTGTTAATACCTTTACTCGGCTTGCTTGTATCGTGTGTTACAGTTTACGAAACAAATTCGTACACTGCTGTTAACCATTCTATTGACCATTTAACGGATTCGATAACTGATACAGGATTTAGTAGAATTATTGAACCATACAGAGAACGGTTGGGTGATGAATTATCAGAAATTATCTCATTTTCCGACTCCACTTTGGTAAATTACCGGCCAGAAAGCCCTTTAAGTAATTTTTTAAGCGACTTGATGCTTGATTATGGGGAATCTTTCTCAGAAAAAAACGGGTTGAACAAAACCCCTTGTTTTTCGTTGATGAACCATGGTGGAATTCGTTCTTTTATTCCTCAAGGTGAAGTAAATGTAGAAAATATGTACCAGTTGATCCCTTTTGAAAACGAATTGGTATTCCTTAGGCTATCAGGCGTTCAGGTTATTGAACTTGCCAATCATATCGCATCAAGGGGAGGGGAAGGGGTCAGCGGTATATCTTTTGGAATTAATTCAGAAAAAGCTGCAAATATTAATATTAAAGGAAAGAAGCTTGATGCTGAAGGAACATACTGGTTGGTTACAAACGATTACCTTGCAAACGGCGGCGATGGCATGAAGGTACTTACCGAATCTCTCGATCGGTACGATTCAGGAATAAAACTGAGGAACCTTTATATTGAAGAATTGAAAAAAATGAAGCAGCAAGGTATGCACATAAATGCTAAAAGCGACGGGAGGTTATTCTATGTGGAATAGAAGAGGCTTTTTGAAGGTAATTTTTTCGGGAAGTGCTGTTGTTGCCATTAATCCATTGGTAGCTTTTGCAAATAATGATCAGGACAAACTGTTGATCCTTCATACAAACGACATTCATTGCCATTTGGAAGCCCAGCCCCAAAGCCATCCACGTAATGGTGGTAAAGGTGGATTGTACCGCATTGCTGCATATGTGAAAGAAATGCGGGAAAAAAACCCTGGTTTATTGTTGTTCGATAGCGGTGATTTTTCTCAAGGTACACCTTATTTCAACTTTTTTGGGAATGAAGTTATCTTGAAGCTAATGTCGGAGATGCAGTACGATGCTGCAACCATTGGCAATCATGAATTCGACAATGGTTTAGTCAGACTGGCCGATGAACTGCAATACGCATCATTTCCTTTGATTTCATCTAACTACGATTTCTCACATACTGTTTTGGCTGACAAAATAATACGGAATAAAGTTATTGAACGCAACAATATACGAATAGGGGTATATGGACTTGGTGTTGAACTTGAGGGGCTTGTTGATCCTTCAAAATACGGACGAACGGCTTTTTTCGATCCTGTTGAGATTGCCCTTGAACAGGAAGAATATTTGCGTAAAAAAGAAAAATGTGATTTCATTTTATGCCTTTCTCATCTGGGGTATTCTTATTCCAACAACAAGGTTAGCGACATTCAAATTGCGCAAAATACAAGGTATACCAATTTAATCCTTGGCGGCCATACGCATACATTTCTCAACGAACCGGTTAAAGAATTCAACAAAGAGAATATGCCGGTTTTGATAAATCAGGCTGGTTGGGCAGCATTGCAGTTAGGACAATTGGAAATATTTTTTGAAAGAAAGCAAAAGCTGTTTTTCGATTTTTCACGAAATCACAGCTTCTGAATGGTTACACTGTAACTTATCTCGATAAATCAGCTTAAATTTGCATTCATGAAATTTAAACTGCTTTTAGGCTCAGTCATTTCGGGTATTTTACTTTCTATTCCCTGGTATGGTTTTACAGGGATGGTTCTGTTTGTTGCTTTTATTCCGTTGTTTTATATTGAAGATTATTTTCTAAAAAACAGGCACAATTACAATGCCTTGGTTTTTTGGTTGTACATGCTGCCATGTTTTTTAGTGTGGAATGTTGCTACAACCTGGTGGATAACTTATGCCACGGTTCCCGGGGCAATATTTGCATACCTGGCCAATTCTTTTCTGATGTCGGTTGTATGGTGGCTATCTCATGTTGTAAAACGTTATAAGGGAATTTCATTTGGAAATGTTTTTTTTGTCTTTCTGTGGATTGGGTTTGAATACCTGCATTACAACTGGGATATATCATGGCCCTGGCTAACTCTGGGTAACGGCTTTGCAAACGACATTCAATTGATTCAATGGTATGAATATACCGGCGTGTTTGGTGGCACACTTTGGGTATTGCTTTTGAACCTGATGCTTTGGTCTATCCTTAAAAAATATTTATCGTCTTCAACGAAGTTAAATATGAAAATTTTTGTATTCCCTTTTCTGGTAGTAGTAATACCGATATTTTATTCATTGATACGTTATTTCACATACAAAGAAAGTCTTGATCCGGTTGAGGTCGTAATTGCTCAACCCAATATCGATCCATATTCCGACAAGTTTTCGGGTATGAGTTACGAAGAACAATTGAGACGTTTAATAGAAGTCTCGGATTCGTTAGGAACCGAAACGACCGATTTTTTTGTTGGGCCCGAAACAGCTTTACATGAGGTATGGGAGAACAAACCTGAAAGAAACCGCCAGGTCTGGATGTTAAAGCGGCATTTGCGTTTCTATTATCCAGGGGCAGCTTTTATTTCCGGAGCATCGGCATATCGCGAGTTTAAACCTGGAGACATATTCCCCGAAGGTGTTAGGTTTCGCAACGACAGCACATTCATTTTTTGTGCATATAATGCGGCCTTATTTCTAAAGCCAGTTGAGAAAGTAGGAGTATATCACAAGTCGAAACTTGTATCGGGAGTTGAAAAAATGCCTTACCAGAAATATTTGAAATTCCTTGAAACGTTGATTATTGACCTGGGCGGAATGACCGGGACATTGTGCACACAGGAAGAGCCTTCGGTATTTAAACATAAAAAGGCTGTTGTTGGTGTGCCTATATGTTATGAATCGGGATATGGAGAATATATGTCAGGCTTTATTAAAAAAGGTGCAAACCTGATTTTTGTAATCACTAACGATGGTTGGTGGAAAGATTCCCCCGGATACAGGCAACATCTTTCGTTTTCAAGGTTAAGGGCTGTTGAGTTCAGAAGAAGCATAGCCCGTTCGGCCAATACAGGTATAAGTTGTTTTATAAACCAGAGAGGTGACATTCTTCAAAAAACCAGATGGTGGCAGAAAACTTCCATCAGGGGGCAATTAAACCTCAACAATGAGCTGACAGTTTATGCCAGAATGGGCGATTACATTGGGCGAGCAGGTGTTTTTATGCTTGCCCTTATGGCTTTGAGTTTCATTGTTGATATTTTAAAGGGAAGGGTAGGGGCTTCGATAAATGCAAAAAAGAACCGCATTAATCCCGATTGAATAAAACCCCGATTCTACAGGATTTGAGTGCCTGGATGATCTGACTTCCACCGGTAGTAAACTACTCATCCGCCAGCTGGCGGACTACAAGGCCTGCCATCACATCCAAAAGCTTTCTCGTTTTTTTTAGTATGTTGAGTTTACCAAAAACAGGAAATTAATGCGGTCAAATATTTTGTTTGCTATACAAAGAACGGTGTTTACTGTTTTAAAAGTACATTTTAGTATCATAAAATGCAACTTTTACAAGGGTTTCATCGTGTTAATTTTTTGGAAGGGAAGTTAAGTAAACCATTCTCAAAGTCTTAATAAAATAAGGATTTTTAGAAAAAATGCGTTTAATCAAACGGTTTGTTAAAAAGTGACATAATCGATTTGAAAAACGTGTAAACTAAATACCGGCAACTACCTTAGCATTCTTTTTATTCAAAATTTTATTTTTTATTTTGCAAAAGCACTGAAAGAATTTATATTTGCACGCACATTTGAAAAAGCGGCAGCTTTTTACAAAACGTTCATAAAAACTTTGGAAAAAAGGATTTAAGTACTTTTAGTTAATCACAACCGGAGAGGTGGGTGAGTGGCTGAAACCACCAGTTTGCTAAACTGACGTACGGGTAACTGTACCGGGGGTTCGAATCCCCCTCTCTCCG
>JAFGEV010000342.1 GCA_016931385.1 Prolixibacteraceae bacterium | reverse complement strand
GCTTCTGTAAATATTCGGCATGTCATCCTTCAGGGAACATTCGCCCGGATTTTTCCACCAGCAATTCCAGCATCCCTGGCAGAATTTAATGTTCATTTCACAGGCTTTAAAAAGGTTGACTTCATTGCCCGTTTTTTTTAGAGAGGCAGCCAGGTTGCCGGAATAATTGCTGTTTCCGTCATTGCCTGGCGAACCATCAATAATTGTTATTTTCATGGTTAAAGTGTTTGTGTTAATGTTACAGTTGCAAAAGTATTGCACTAAGAATGCCGTAGTAATATTAAATCGGTAAGCTCACTTTTTTAATAGATGAGGGTTGTGTTTTTGTTTGATATTGATCTGTGGATCATATCCAGATATAGATTAACACCAGAATTATACCACCTGTTATGAACCAGATACCACGGTTTTGAAATCCATTTTTACCTCTGACCATAAATAACCCGGAAAGCGTAAGAAAGATTAAGCCGATTGAGAAAAAATCGGCTGGGATTGTCCAGTGTTTTTTTTGATTGTAATGTAGTTTGTTAATGAAAAATATTAAAGGTTTCCTTTGATAAATTTCATAGAATAATTGTCCTGTCTCAGGTTCATAACTACCAATTCCACCTTCAAAAATTAACTGATACTGATTGTTTTCACCCGGCAAGATTTTTTTTAAGGTAATGTTATCGACATTTTTGAAAAAGAATAATTCAATCTCTGAAGTCGTAAGGGATTTTTCAATATTGTTTTTAAACGAAATGGTTTTATAGGCAGGGTCTTTGCTAACCTTCTTATGGTTAAGGATAATACCCGATACAGCATATACCAGAGTTATTCCAACCAGAAAATACCCAAGGTCTCTGTGAATTATCCTGAGCCATTTTCGGATATGTTTTTTACTGAAGGATTTCATATTTAAGTCCTTCAATATAGTAGATGGCATAATAATCTTTTCCGTGTTGTTTCATCCATTCCCTCATTTGGTTAATGTTTGCCATCTCGGCGCTGCAGTGCTCTCCATTATTATTTGCATCTTCAGGGTGTTCTGCCAGGTATTTATTTTCCAATTCATCAATTTCAGAAGCCATTAATCGATTTTCTTTTAAAATGCCGGTAACCTGTATATTTTTTCCAATCAGTTCTTTACCAAAACTTTCAATATCGCCTGAGGCTTCTACCCTGATTGAATATTCACCTGTTTGATCAATAAGAAAACAACGCCTGCCAGAATGAGAACAAACGTGATTAACCATTCCGGTGACGTCAATGGTTTGATCGGCTTTTTCTGAAGCTGCCGAATAGATTTCATTGACCTTAAAACCTGGTTGGGTTTTTTTCGTGTTTGAATTATTACAAGCAGAAAAGAATGTTAAAAGCAAAATTAAATATGAAATTGTTTTCATGAGAAATTGTAAAAAAAGTTTGCATGTAAAAATAAGTTAAATGAAAAGATAAAAAAACACCAAAGTGAAAAGTTGATTAAGAAATTGTAAACAATCGAAGTGTATTTTTAGCAAATTGTTTAAACTACAGGCTGAATAATATATTTGTTGCGTTTGAACAAAAAAAGGCATACTGTTGTTTAATTTGCAGATATATAGTTTGTTGCAATATTATGTTTTTTCCTCCATTTTATTGATGTTTTTTCCTCGCCGGAGGATATATCCCGGAGATATTTGAAAATGATTTATAATTCTTTAAAAGAAAATTGACATGACAAAAAACCAAAAGCTTTTGGATTGGGTAAATGAATGGGCAGCAATTTGCCAACCCGACAATGTACACTGGTGCAATGGAAGTGATGAAGAAAATCAGCAATTGCTTGATGAAATGATAAAATCAGGCGCTGCTGTTAAACTCGACGAAAAGAAACGTCCGGGTTGTGTTGCTTTCAACAGTGATCCCAGTGATGTTGCCCGTGTTGAGAACCGTACATTTATCTGTACTTCTAAAGAAGAAGATGCAGGGCCTACAAACAACTGGATGTCACCTGACAAAATGAAAGCAGAGATGCTTGAAAGCTATAAAGGATGTATGAAAGGTCGTACTATGTATATTATTCCTTTTAGTATGGGGCCTCTCGGTTCTAATATTTCTAAAATAGGGATCGAAATTACTGACTCACCTTATGTTGTTGTTAATATGCGTATAATGACACGTATGGGACAAAAAGTGCTTGATATTTTGGGTGATGGTGATTTTATTCCTTGTTTACACTCGGTTGGCGCACCGCTTGAAGCAGGGCAAAAAGATGTACGATGGCCGTGTGCATCAAACATTGATGACAAGTACATTTCTCATTTCCCAGAAACAAACGAAATCTGGTCATTTGGTTCGGGCTACGGTGGCAATGCACTCCTGGGTAAAAAATGTCTTGCCCTTCGTATTGCTTCAAACATGGCACGCCGTGAAGGTTGGCTGGCTGAACATATGCTTATTATGGGCATTACCAACCCTCAGGGTGTTAAAAAGTATATTGCAGCTGCTTTCCCAAGCGCTTGCGGTAAAACAAACCTCGCCATGTTAATCCCACCCATTCCGGGATGGAAAGTTGAGACTGTTGGTGACGATATTGCCTGGATGAAATTTGATGAAGAAGGTGTTTTGCGCGCGATTAACCCTGAAGCTGGTTTCTTTGGCGTAGCTCCTTTTACTTCAATGGAAACCAATCCTAACGCTTTACACAGTGCTGATAAAAATTCAATATTTACCAACGTGGGTGTAACTCCCGATGGCGATGTATGGTGGGAAGGGATTGGTCACGATTGTCCTGAAGGTACCATTGACTGGAAAAATAAGGTTCATGACCCTGCATCGGGACAGACAGTAGCTCACCCTAACGCAAGGTTTACATCGCCAGCAGATCAGTGCCCTGCAATTGACCCTGCATGGGAAGATCCGGCTGGCGTGCCTATTTCAGCATTCCTTTTTGGCGGACGTCGTCCAAGTACTGTGCCTTTAGTTTATCAGGCATTTGACTGGAACCATGGTGTATTCATGGGGTCAATTGTTGGTTCTGAAGTGACTGCTGCTGCTATTGGGCTGAAAGCAGGTGTTCGTCGTGACCCGTTTGCAATGTTGCCATTCTGTGGTTACAACATGGGTGACTATTTCGGACATTGGATCAGTATTGGCGAAAATGCCCCTGATAAAAGTAAACTTCCATTGATATTTAATGTGAACTGGTTCAGAAAATCGGAAGACGGAAAATGGTTATGGCCCGGATATGGTGAAAATATCAGGGTATTGGGCTGGATTCTTGACCGGGTACTGGGCAATGTTGATGCAACAGAAACACCAATCGGATATGTTCCTAAAAAGGAAGATATTAATATTGATGGTCTCGAAGGACAGGAAAAATATATGGATGAATTGGTTGAAGTTGACAACAAGCTATGGCTTGAGGAATGTGAACTGATTGCTGAACATCAGGAAAAATTCGGAGATGCTCTTCCAAAACAAATGAAAGATCAATTTGAAGCATTAAAAGCCAGATTGAAAAAATAAACGAAGTGATTGTATTCTAAACAAAAAACCGGCAGAAAGCTTTCTGCCGGTTTTTTTGTTTTCCTCTTTTCTAACCCGTTAACTAAATTATGATCTTGGGTGAAACTGATTAATCGTATCTTTTAAATACTCCCTGTCGAGGTGCGTATAAATCTCAGTTGTTAATATCGATTCGTGCCCTAGCATTTCCTGTACTGCCCTTAAATCGGCTCCGCCATCGATTAGATGTGTGGCAAATGAATGCCTGAATGTATGAGGGCTGATTTTTTTGTTCAGACTAATTTTTTCCGACAAATTTTTAATGATTGTAAAAATCATTACCCTGCTAAGCATTTGCCCCCTGCGGTTAAGGAAGAGAATATCCTGGGCATCAGGCGAGATTTTCAGCGTTTTGCGATATCCGGCCATGTATTTTCTAATTTCAATTATGGCCCTTTCACTGATTGGTACAAGCCTCTCCTTGTCCGATTTTCCTTCAACTTTAATATAACCCTGGTTAAAAAACAGGTTACTTACTTTGAGGTTTACCAGCTCCGATACCCTCAATCCACAACTGTAAAGGATTTCAAGTATGGCCTTGTTCCTCTGTCCTTCAGCTTTCTCCAGATCGATAGCCGCAATTAAGGCATCGATTTCTTCGGTGCTTAAAATGTCAGGAAGTTTCCTTCCAATTTTTGGTGATTCGAGCAATGTTGTTGGATCGCTGTTAATTTTGTCTTCAATGAGCAAGTATTTGAAGTACGATTTAATGCCAGAGATTGTCCTTGCTTGTGTGCGGGGGCTGACATTTTTTTCGTTTAGCCATTCAATAAAACTTTTCAAATGATTTAATTTTACTTTTTGAGGCGTGATGCCTTTGAAAGTTGTTTTTAAAAAATCCATCAACTTATTGATGTCATTTATATAGGCATTTATTGAATTCTGCGAAAGGCCTTTTTCCAGGCGCAGGTATTCTTCGAAACCTTTTATGCTATCATCCCATTTCATAATTCTTTATTTTTAAAGTTGTATAAAGTAAACAATTAACAATAATTTTGGTTCTGTAAACAGCATTTTTTTCAATTTACGATAATATTCTCAATTAATTAACTCAAAAACCTGGTTAATTTGTTATTTTGTTTCTTTGAATATTCAAATTTGTATTAAATAAAGTGATTTATTTAAATCAATTTTGAATATATTGTTTTTGATTTTAAATTGTTAAGATATTGAAACAAAGATTTTTATTTCGTTAATTAGAAATATTTAAGAACACTTATATGAAATTGATGATTATCAACGGGCCAAATTTAAACCTATTAGGAATTAGGGAAAAAAGTATTTATGGCAATCAAAATTTTGAACATTACTTATCATTGTTGAAAAAATCATATCAGGAATTACAAATCGATTATTTTCAATCGAATGTTGAAGGTGAACTGATAAACAAACTGCACGAAGTTGGATTTAGTTATGATGGGGTGATTTTAAATGCCGGGGCATATACACACACATCGGTTGCAGTGAGGGATGCAATTGCAGGAATAAAAACCCCAGTTGTTGAGGTTCATATTTCAAATATCCTGACACGTGAAAAATTCAGGCATGAGTCGATTATTGGCCCTGTTTGTAAAGGAAGTATTATGGGTTTTGGGCTTGATTCATACCGGCTTGGGATCGAAAGCTTCCTGAGTAATGAAACTTAACGCATATCGATCACATCTACATCGGGATACTTTTCTGTGTCAAAATAGAAAGTTGATTCGGGATATGATTTCCCGGTTTCCAAAGTAACAACATTTATTGTGTAGGTATTGCCATCGTTTCCAAACATTTTTGCGCTTAAAATCTGATAAGTTCCCTGACCGATTTCTAAGATTATGCGTTCAAATTCCTTTTCATCAGTAGGTACCATTTCAATTTTGAATGTTTTACGTGAATTGTTTGTGAATTCGCCTAAATAAGTGTTTTTAAAGCCTTTTTCATAAATGGTAAAAATGGTTGCAGGATTTATAGCTTCTTCGTCATCATTGGGGTTGCTGATGTTAACTTCTCCGGCATCGCTCAGGTAGGTCCATTGTGCTTTGCCATCGAAGAATATTTCAATACCGCTGATTGAGAGTTGATATTTATCTTTCTGAAGGATCAATCTTCCTTCGTTTGTCTCTTTAATTCCGGCATCGGTATTTTCCATAATAAATTCAAATTCAGCAGTAATGCTTGTGTAGCTGTTTGTTTTTTCCGATACCTTGTCGAGAATCGTTTTTGCTTTCTGATCAACTTGTGAAAATAGGTTGATACTATTTAAAAAGAGCAAAACAAATAGTAACTTTTTCATAGTATTTTTTTGTTAAAGCGTATTCAATAATTGTTCCAAACTGTATTCATCCTGAATTAATACCCTACGGGCTTTACTTCCCTCACTTGGTCCAACAACACCGGCTGCTTCAAGTTGGTCCATAATTCGCCCGGCCCTGTTGTAACCAATCGAGAATTTTCGCTGAATCATTGAAGTGGAACCTTGCTGGTTTAGCACTACCAACCGGGCGGCATCGTCAAAAAACTCATCTTTTTGATTCAGGTCAACAGCGCCCGGGTAATCGATATCGTCCCCAACATATTCGGGCAAAAGGTAAGCTGTGGGATAGGCCTGTTGCGAAGCGATATGTTCACAAATCCGCTCAACCTCGGGCGTATCAACCAAAGCGCATTGTAACCTTAAGGTTTCACTCCCCGAAGCGAAAAGCATATCGCCTTTTCCAATTAGCTGGTTTGCTCCAGGGTGGTCGAGTATTGTTCGCGAATCGATCATTGAAGCAACCTTAAATGCAATGCGTGATGGGAAATTGGCTTTAATTACACCCGTGATGATATTTGTAGAAGGACGCTGGGTTGCGATCACCATATGAATACCCACGGCCCTCGCCAATTGTGCAATACGTGCTATAGGCAGTTCAATTTCTTTGCCAGCTGTCATAATCAGGTCGGCGAACTCGTCAATTATCACAATAATGTATGGCAGGTAACGATGCCCTTTTTCAGGATTTAATTTTCGTTCGATGAACTTTTTATTATATTCTTTGATGTTTCTTGCGTGGGCGGTTTTAAGCAGGTCGTAGCGGTTATCCATTTCAATCCCAACCGAATTTAATGTTGCTTTAACTTTTTCAACATCAGTAATAATGGGTTCTTCGGTATCGGGAAGCATGGCCAGAAAATGTTTCTCGATTGATGCATAAAGGTTCAGCTCAACTTTCTTGGGATCGATGAATACAAATTTTACCTGCGATGGATGTTTCTTATATAATATTGAAGCAATAATGGTGTTCAGGCCGACTGATTTTCCTTGTCCGGTTGCCCCTGCCACCAAAATATGTGGCATTTTTGTAAGGTCGAAAACGAAGGTCTCGTTCGATATGGTACGTCCCATGGCAATGGGAAGTTCAGCGGTGGTTTCCTGAAATTTTCTCGACGATATTATCGATCGCATAGAAACAACATTGGGATTAAGGTTTGGTACTTCAATGCCAATAGTCCCTCTTCCGGGTATTGGTGCAATAATTCTTATACCCAAAGCTGAAAGGCTAAGTGCAATATCATCTTCAAGGTTTTTTATTTTGGATATTCTAATTCCCTGGGCCGGGATAATTTCATACAATGTAACCGTGGGACCTACGGTCGCTTTTATTTTTACAATTTCAATTTTGAAATTTCTTAGCGTTTCTACAATCCTGTTTCTGTTTTCTTTCAATTCATCATCGGTAACATCCGATTTCAGGTGGGAGTAGTCTTCTAAAAGATCAATTGATGGATATTCGTATTTTGACAAATCGAGCTTTGGATCATAATCTTCAAGGGGTTTATTTTCATATTCCTCGTTCTCCTGCTCTTTAATCTCAACGGTCATCTCAAGTTCATCTTCAGTAGTGCCGTTATCCTGGTTGTGCAAATTATCAATTTCGATATTCAGCGTTTTATTTTTTTCTGCCATTTCGTTTGCCTGGCCTTCGTCGTTGTCTTTGTCAATGTCGAAGTCTATTGGTGAAATGGTTTTTTCAAATTCTTCATTGGTGTCGCCAAGGTCAATTTTTTCAACAATTTTATCGTTTGACTTTGAAGGAACATTTAAGGGAGAACCTTCAGGATCGGTTTGTGTCTTGTGTGAGCGCTTAAAAATATTGATAAAACCCTCTACAACAAATACCAGATAAATAAACAATGAAACGAGCAGGATGAAAAACGTACCTACTTTCCCCACAATTGAATTTAGCCACACGGCAATATAGTAACCATACATGCCCCCTGGAAAAATGCTTGATGTTCCGTATTTTGTTTCAAATGCGTAACCAAGCGTAACCGAAAGCCAGACAATGAGTACAAGCGCTTTAATGGTTTTTATAACAATTCCCTGAATTTTACGGTTAAACAGTTTAAAACAATAAATGCCAAGCAGGTAAATGAATAGAAATGATGATAACCCAAACCATTGGTTGATAAAAAGATCGGCAAGCCATGCCCCGGTCTTTCCTGTAATGTTTTCAACTTTAATATCAGGATTACGAATAAGTTCCCACCAGTTTAACTGAAGCTTGCTTTGATCGGCACCTGCATTGAATAAAAAACTTCCAAAAGCAAATAACAGGTAAATTGAAAAGGAGAGCAGAACAAAACCAGAAATTATTTTGATTTGTTCCCGTCGCAAAGGTTTGTTGTCCTTAACCCCTTTTTTGCTTGCTGTTTTTTTTATGTTGTTTCTTTTTAAAGCAGGTTTCTTTTCAGCCATATAGTGTGGGTTGCTATTCTCCGTTTGCAAAATTATCAAAATTGATGAGATTCTTTAATTTTTAAACGTTGCATAAAAACAAAAATTTCAAAAGCTATAAAAATGTATTCATATTAAAGCGTTTCATAAAGCATGGCAAACAAAAATTTTATCAGTTTTTTTTGGTAATGATTGTTGTAAGTTCGTATAAAAATGCACTATGGGAAAGTTAGCAGTTATTGCCTTGGGAGGCAATGCATTGTTAAGGGATGACGAGGCCGGGTCGATAGAACAACAGGAAGCAAACACCCTGGAAACCATCGAAAACCTGGTATATTTATTAAAGGAAGATTATAACCTGGTAATAACCCACGGTAACGGACCGCAGGTGGGTAACATCCTTATGCGCAATGATGCGGGCGAGCAGCTTTATAATATTGTGCCGATGCCCCTCGATATTTGCGTGGCAGATTCACAGGGCGGTATCGGATATATGATTGAGCGGATGATACGCAATGTAATGACTAAACACGGGATAGGGCGCGATGTGGTCACATTGATTACAATGGTGCTTGTTGATCCTGACGATAAGGCTTTTTCAAATCCTTCAAAACGTATAGGAAAACTTTATTCGTTAAACGAAACTGAAAAATTGAGAATAGAAAAGGATTGGGATTTTAAACCTTCATCGAAGAAAAAAGGATATTACAGCAGGGTAGTGCCTTCGCCCGAACCTCTGGGAATAGTAAATATTGAAATGATAAAACACTTTGTTTCGGCTGGTGCTGTTGTAATTGCTGCAGGGGGTGGAGGTATACCCGTTTACTACGACGAAAAGGGTAATATAAGGACAGTAAATGCAGTTATCGATAAAGATTTGGCATCGGCAGTTCTGGCCTCACAAATTGGCGCTGAAGAATTTTATATTCTGACCGATGTTCCTTACATTTATAAGGATTTTGGATTGCCCACACAGGAAAAACTTGAATTTCTCAACCGAGCCGACACATTGCATTATCTTGAGAAAGGTACTTTTGCAGAAGGATCGATGGAGCCAAAAATCAGGGCTTCTTTAAGGTTTGTTGAAGCTGGTGGAAAAAAAAGCGTAATAACCGAGGCCAAAAAACTTGAAGACCGCAACTATGGTTCAAAGATTACCTTGAATTACGATTCCGATAAGCACTAATTCCGATTTAAATTTAAAACACATGAAAATTAAAAACGACCATTTCTTAAAACTACTCGACTACGAGCCCTCAGAAATTGAATTTTTACTGGATCTGTCGCAAAGGTTGAAAATGGACAAACTCACCGACACTGAAGAAAGGAAGCTTCACGGGAAAAATATTGCCCTAATTTTTGAAAAAACTTCCACACGTACGCGTTGTGCTTTCGAAGTGGCTGCATACGATCAGGGCGCCCATGTAACTTACCTTGGACCTACCGGGAGCCAGATAGGATATAAAGAAAGTATGAAAGACACGGCCCGGGTTTTGGGGCGCATGTACGATGCCATTGAATACAGGGGCTTTTCACAGCAAATTGTTGAAGAACTGGCTAAATACGCCGGTGTACCTGTAATTAACGGCCTTACCAATGAATTCCATCCCACGCAGGTGCTGGCCGATTTGCTGACCATGCGGGAGCATTGCGAAAAACCCCTTCAGGAAATGAAACTTTGTTACATGGGCGATGCCCGCAACAATATGGGGAATTCACTTTTGGTGGGTTGTGCCAAAATGGGAATCGATTTCAGGGCTGCAGCGCCGGAAATATGTCAGCCTGATGAAAAACTGGTAGCTGTTTGCAGGGAAATTGCTTCTGAAACAGGAACCTCGATAAAAATTACTAGCAATTGGGAAGCGGCTGTAGATGGGTGTGACTTCATTTACACCGACGTGTGGGTCTCGATGGGCGAGCCTGAAAATGTATGGGAAGAACGTATAAACTTGTTGAGACCTTATCAGGTAAATTCACAGGTTATGAAAAAAGCAAATAATCCCGATGTGAAGTTTCTTCATTGTTTGCCTGCTTTACACGATCGCAATACCAAAATGGGAGAAGAGATTTATCAGAAATTCGGATTGGACGCCATGGAAGTTACCGATGATGTTTTTGAAAGCAAGGCTTCAATAGTATTCGATCAGGCCGAGAACCGGATGCATACCATAAAAGCTGTGCTTGTTGCCCTTATGTGCTAAAAAAAAGAACAGGGCATTTCACAATACCCTGCTTTTCAATAAAGGAGAAAGTAAAAATATGAAGAGTTATAAAAAAGTGTAAAAAAATTTATGCTATTTTCTGTAAACTAAACCTATGCCACTAACATTTTTTTCGATATCGGGATTACCCCTGTAACCAATTTTTCCAACACCTTCAACAGTGGCAATTAATTTTTCGGTGGCAAAAACCGATGCATTTCCAACTCCCGATACTTTGCATTTTACGTATTTTGCCTCAAGGTTATCGGCATCGATATTTCCTGCGCCTTCCGATGTGGCTGAAAACTCGTTTGCTACACCCTGGAACTCCATGTTAACGCCCCCTGCTGCATGTGTGGAAATTCTGTCGGCTTTAATTTTAATGTCGATATTTGCGCCTCCTTCAACATCAATTTCAAAATCGTCGACATCGATGTAGCCAACTGTTGAAAGATAAGCGCCTCCTTCAATTTTTATGTTTTCAATATTTTTAAATGTAATAGAAACAAGAATTTCGTCGGAATTGATGTTGTTGCCCCTGGTTTTAAAATTGAGCCTGTCGTCATCAACCCAAACCCTTACACGATCGTGAATTTGTTCCGAAGTTTTTACAACAACCGAATGTTCGTCACCCTGTGTTAATTTGATGTTATATGCACCTTCGAATTTAATTTTTGAAAAGTCCTCAACTTCAAAGTTTTTTTCGACATATTCTGAATGATCCCTGTTTATGCTGGCTGTGCACGAAGTAAGCAATGTTGCCAGCAGTATTCCCAAGAGGGTAAATATTGAACTGATCTTTAATAGTCTCATAGCTTCTTAATGATTATGATTTTTACCCAAAAGTAGGGTAAACTTCTTTTAACTGGCATTGAATATCGATGAATGGCAAATAACAGTCGGTAAAATAAAGCTTGAAATTATTCTTCGTCGGAAAGCTTATTGAAGTGGGCGGTAAGTTTATTAAGATAAAATGAAGTATACAGGAAAACAAGAATTATGATAACGGCTGCAACTGTATCCATTGTAGTAGGATTGCCGGTAGCTGTTAGTTTGAATATTGCAAAGCCCATGGCCGGGATGTTCATCGCAAGCAAAACCTGTGATAAGAAAGGTTTTTTTTGCCTTTCGAGTTGATAGGTGACAATGATAATGAACAACCCGATTAGGATAACCGAAACTGCAAAAAGATAGGAACCTTCTGTTATAAGGAAAATACCCATAATAACGGGGATTAAGCCAAATCCGTAAAAAACGCGGCATAAACTTTTGAAAATTGCAAGGTTTTGTTTGTCGTTTAACGATATAGGAAACAAGCTGCGCGGTGGGAGTGCCTGGGGTTTAAATTCGTCTTTGTCCAAATCGTCAATCGAGTTAATGATGCCCCGCTTTAGTGCTTCTTTTATGGCTGCTTTAACAGCATGGGGCTGAAAATGTTCACGATACCTTAAAATTGAAATGATTTCTTCGTTCGAAACTTCCCTTAATCGGTATTCAAACGAATTTCTGTCATCATGTTCAGCTATATCATTTCCCATTTTTATACTTTTGTATCTTTTAACAATTAACAATACAAAGTTAGCAATTGTTACAATAATATCGATTTTGAAAAAAACATCGGGAAACCTTTATAGATATTTGAATCATTGGGCATGACTGAAAAAAGAAGATTTGATAATGAACTGGCAACCATGTTGTCGCTTTTTAAAGAAAGCGGATTGAAAATTGACTTTGGAAAAGTTGAGGAAGCCGGCAGGGTTGCTTATCAAATACTGGGTGAAGTTTGTTGGGAATCGGGTGGGCCAATAATATTTCATTCTATGGAGGTTGCAAAAATAGTAGCCCTCGATATTGGACTGGGTACCGATTCGATTGTGGTTGCCCTGCTTCACAATGTTTTTGAAAGCTCAACCGACAAGGACGAATTGATATCTGCAATCCCCGGAAAATTTGGTGAACAGGTATCAACTTTGCTCGAAGGCTTGTTTAAAATCAACTCGATCGATACGGTTACAATTTCTATCCATTCTGAAAATTTCCGCAGGTTGTTGCTAACACTTTCGGGCGACCTAAGGGTTGTGCTAATTAAAATTGCCGACCGGCTTGAAGATATGAGAAACCTTGATGGGCTTCCAATTGAACTGCAACAAAAATATGCCAACGAAACCACTTACCTTTATGCCCCGCTTGCACACCGCATGGGGCTTTACAATATAAAAACCGAACTTGAAGATACTGCTTTAAAATATTTAAGGCCTGCCGAATATGCAAAAATCATGAAGCATCTCGAAGATACTGTTGAAGAACGCAGAAGTTTCGTGTCGGTTTTTGTTAAGCCTATTGAGATAAAACTGGCCTCGAGAGATATTCGGTTTGAAATGAAGGCCCGCACAAAATCAATCCATTCCATTTGGAACAAGATGAAAAAACAACGGGTGGGCTTCGAGGAAGTATATGATTTGTTCGCAATCCGTATAATCATTGATTCGGAACCCGAAACAGAGAAATCTGACTGCTGGCAGGTTTATTCAATTGTTACCGAAGAATATCAACCCAATACTGAGCGCATGCGTGATTGGATTTCCATTCCGAAATCAAATGGTTACGAGTCATTGCATACTACAGTTATGGGGCCTAACGGGAAATGGGTCGAAGTTCAGATAAGGACACGCCGCATGGACGAAACTGCTGAAAAAGGGCTTGCAGCACACTGGAAATATAAAGGAGGGAAAAGTAGCGGGGGTGAACTGGATAAATGGTTGGCAGGTATAAGGGAGCTACTCGAAAATCCTGCTGGAGATGCCAATGAGGTTATCGAAGAGTTTAAGACCAATGTTTACGAAGATGAAATTTTTGTTTTCACACCAAAAGGCGATTTGAAAAAATTACCTGCTGGGGCAACTATTCTCGATTTTGCTTACGATATCCATTCCGATATTGGTGATAAGTGTGTTGGAGGAAAGGTGAACCAGCGAAAGGTAGGTATCAAACACAAACTCAAAAACGGCGATCAGGTTATTATTGAAACTTCAAACAACCAAAAACCAAAAATCGACTGGTTGGATATTGTGGTAACATCAAAAGCAAAAGGCCGCATTAAATCGAACCTTAACGAGGCAAAACGGATTGAAGCAGAAAATGGCAAGGAAATTGTTAAACGTAAATTCAAGAATTGGAAGATTGATTACAGCGATGATCACATCCGAAAGTTAATAGCATTTTTTAAGTTTAAAAGCGCGCAGGATTTGTATTACTCGGTTTCGACCGGAGCTATTGATGCGCTTCAGCTGAAATCGGTGATCAGGGGTGAAGAAGATGAAGCCCCAAAGGCAAAAGAAGTTCTTGGGGAATTGTTGCCAAAAAAGGTCATCGAAAACCTTTCGTTCGATGCCGGTGATGAATTTCTGATAATTGACAAGGGTTTGAAAAACGTGAATTATAAACTGGCCCAATGCTGTAACCCAATTTTTGGAGACCCCATTTTTGGGTTCATAACCATTAGGGAAGGGATAAAAATTCACCGTCTCTCGTGTCCCAATGCAAAGAACATGCTTGAAAGGTATCCCTACAGGTTCATAAAAACAAAATGGAGAGAAACCAAAAATTACAATTCATTTCAGGCTTCTATTCATCTCGAAGGTTCCGACAGGCAGGGGATTATTGGCGACATTTCATACATTATTGCTAAAGATGTTGGCGTTCAGATGCGGTCGATTAATGTTGATTCAAAAAACGGTGTATTTAATGGAACGCTTAGGGTTTTTGTTAACAACCTTGAACACCTCGAATTCCTGATCAATAAATTGAAAAACATTAAAGGGATTCAAAACGTTACACGAAGCGATTTTTAAAAAAATGGAAATATGCAAGAAAAAAATTTCGACAATAAAATTTACCTGGCCGAAAAAGCTTTTACCGACGGGAACCATGAAGAAACTCTTGCTATTCTAAACAAGATATTGGAAACTGATCCGGGAAGTACCGATGCTTTATTAATTCGGGCAAAAGTTTATTACAGGCACCAAAACTGGTCAAAAGCGCTAAACGACCTTAACTATTTGCTTGAAAAACAACCTGAAAATATTATTGCCCAGAATTACAAGTCGATGGTATTGGATATTGTGAAGTTTTGGAATAAAGATAATTTTAACCCTTAAGGATATATTTTTTAAATTTTGTTAACAGGTTTTTTTATTCATGAGTGAAAAAAAAGCTTTCATAAAAAATCAATTTAATTATCTTTGGAGGCCGTAAAGAACAGATTGACAATTACTAATTAAAATATATAAAAGAAATATGAAGAAGGTTTTATTTTTATTGGGTGTTCTGGTATGCTCCATTTCGGCTTTTGCGCAGGATTTAAGCCCTGGCAAGAAAGCCAAAAACGATGGCAATGATGCAT
>JAFGEV010000341.1 GCA_016931385.1 Prolixibacteraceae bacterium | reverse complement strand
GTTGAGGTTGAGGTTGAGGTTGAGAAAAAGATGTACCGTTCCTACGGAACTTTTTTCATATTGAATCCTCTGGCATCACCGGGTTTAAACCCGGCGTTACAAAATTAAATTGTTCCTACGGAACTAAATTAAATTAACTTACTCCCCAAGCTGAGACAGATCATTAACCAGTTCCCAGGAACAAGTAACCAGCTTCCAACAACCAGCACCCAGCAAAAAAGAAGGAGGTGCAGTTCATCGCCTGAGCGACTACGTCTGCACCCCCTGATGTTTGGCGGTACTCCCTGCGGGACTCGAACCCACAACCTACGGCTTAGAAGGCCGTTGCTCTATCCAATTGAGCTAAGAGAGCAAACAAACTTTTGCGGCTGCAAATATATAAAATGAATGGCGAAAAGTGAACCCCTTTTAAGGCTTAATTTATATTTAACTTCAGTGCTAAAGGTTACAAATGAATTATCAGGAGATTAATAATGACATTACAGAATCAGTCATTTGCTAGCAGTAATTTGTCATTTGTTATTAGTCAATTGTCATTTGTATAAAAAAAGTGACCAGCACCAATTACAAACAGCCAATAACTATTGACCACTGACTAATGACCACTGACTCTAATGACGAATTGCTGATTCAGCAAATATGTTAATAATAAAAAGAATGTTAGGGCATGATTCACTCTAACTTAACTTACCCGTCGTTGTTTCCGGCGGGTGTTGTAATATACGATTTCCATTGATTTCAGTATGGCAAGGTTTACAGGAAATCGCAACACACCATATTCATTGTCGATTGTTCGCAAACGCATATAATAATCGGCATATACCGGTGCTTTTATTTGTAGTGCCTCTGAAAAGGAAACTGTATCGGAAATTTGATTTTTCAGGATTGAACAAGCGCTGAATTTTTTTGATCCATCTTTACTAACAAAGGCAGCGCTGCCAAACAAACGGCATATAACACCCCTGTGAGTATATTCACTGCATCGGCCTGTTTGAAGTGTATTGTCGGTGTTAAGCAAAAAACACCTTTCAGGAACATCATTTTTTAATGTCCAGAATTTTTCCTCAAGAATTCCTTCCCGAAAATACTTCCACGAAAGGGGAAGAAACTCAAGCGGGCTGGCAGAGATATTTTTACCGTAACAACATTCTCCGCAACCCAGGGGGCAACGAACATTGCTCTGTTTTAAAAAAATGCTGCACGATTTATCGATTTGTGTATACAAACGCTCAACGGCACGCACGCTTTTTTCAATCTGCATAAAAGTGATATTACAAATCCTAAACGAACGCAAAAAAACCGGACGAAGATAATCTAAAATTCAATTCAAAAATCTTTACATTAATAATTTTATTGAGAAGGGAATACTCAAAACTCATTAAAACATTTCAATGTTATCTTTAAAAACCTGTATTATAAAAAACCTTATAAATGTCATCCGTAACATAAAAATGTCATTTTGTAACAATTTTCATTTTTTCACAAACAATCAAACATCAATTATAGTTTACTAATTTTTATTTTTTCATTAGCAGCAAAATAACTTTCAAATTGAAAGAATTTTTTTACATGCTAATTACGCGATATAAGAATTAAAGGGTATTTCAAACAAGCGATCAATGTATTCGAATAATGTTTTTCGGAGCAGTTAATGTATTGCCCTTTGATCATGAAAATGAATAACATTAATTAAAGGGTATGAGGAAATTTTTACTTCTTTCAATCGGCATTTTTTTCACTACAGTTATTTTGGCTCAAACACCGGGCTTAATCGTTAAACCGGCTCAAAGCCCCGGAAACGGCATATTGGACCCCAATGGCGACGGGTATGTTTCCGATACGATTGACGGTGGGTTACAGGTTGGTTTCACCAAACCGCCTGACAACGATGTTACACAGAGCGAAATCCCTTATGTAGCCATTATCCGGCCCGACCCGCAGCCTGACATATTACGGGGTCCTGCCGGGGGTTTCATCGAAATTGTTGGGGTTGATGCTGCAGGTAACAATGCTATCCTCACTTATAACGATGGAACAAATTTCCTAATCAGGTTCCGGCTGGGAGGATATGCACCCAACTCAAAATCTTATTCTTTGCTGATTGATACCGACGAAGCTTTTGGTTTTACCGGGGAAAATGCCGACGATAATGCTTTAACAGGCAACCCTGGCTTTGAAGTTGAAATTGTACTGGAAACAAACTTTAATGTAAAAATATACGATATTGACGGAAGCAATACGGGTGGATCAGAAGTTGCTTCCTACTCCTACGATACACATTGTCAAAAATCGATAGCAATTTCAGAAGCAGGAGGTGACCCTGACTTTTTCTATGATTTTTATGTTGAGTTTTCCGACTTAACCGGTTTATTCGACTCATCTACCCCTCTCAGGATTGTAGCAGTTACAACCATGAATCCCCATCAGGCTATTGGCAACAATGCCCTTTCAGATGTTGGTGGTGTAACCAGCGGTACAAATATGGACCTGATATGGGAAGAACTGATCGACGGGCAAACACCAACAGTACCCGGAGATTCCGTCCTTGACCGTACCGAATGCCCATGGATCAATAGTCCTGTTACATCTTCTGACGGAGAGATTGGCGGGGTGTTAAATGGTTCAGGTATCAGCTACCCGGTTTGGGTATGGGTTTACCAGAACGGCACAAAACTCGATTCAGTATCTGTTAGCTCAGGAACTTCATGGAGCGTTTCTGGTTCTTATACATTATTGCAAGGGGATACCATAACCGCCGTTGCAAAAGAATCCGGCAAAGGGGCATCATACGATAATTGCGACATTACCTACGTTTCAGACAACTGCCCCGATGCGTTGAACAAGCTGTATGTTCCTGACGACAACAATGCCAAAGGGATTTGTGCAAATGCAGGGGCTGGAATTTCAGGGGCTACTATAAGGGTTTACCAGCTCGATGGAACAGAAGTTGTACCAGGTGGTACCGGCTCAATAGCAGTTGAAGCCGATGGAAGCTTTCAATGGAAATGCAATACCAGCAATACTGGTTGTACCAGTGGCTCACCCTGTTTAACATCAGGCCAAACCTATTTAGTTACGCAAACCGTTGACGGTTGTGAGTCGCAACCCATTACTTACCGTGTTGGTTCTGGTTCGTGCACAACATCAAGCACACCCACTATTTCAACTTCAACGATTATCGTATCTACCCAAACACTAAACGGTAACGGAACAAGCGCTTCCTCGCGAATTTTTATTTATAAAAATGATACCGTTCAAATAGCAGCAGTCAATTCAAATGCTTCTTCACCCTTTGCATGGTCTGCTGATATTTCAGATGCTGATTTAGCAGAATGTGATGAAATTACAGCCAAACAGGTTGAAACAGGTAAATGTATATCTGCAGCAACAGCCAGTATAAGTGTTACACGACAGGCAACAAACCCTTCCATTAATTCAACTGGATGTTATGTTTCAGTACCCGCATTTATCGATGGCTTTTCTACAGAAATTGGCGCCACCGTTACCCTTTACCGTGTTTCACCCAGTGCCACACTTGGCACAGCTACAGTAGGCAGTGAGGGTACCTGGTCGATCAGCCCTTCACCCTCTCCTTCAATCGGTCAGGAAATCTATGCCAAAATCTCAGCAGGAGGATGCCTGACTGAAAGCAATGAATCGGCACATGTTACCCTGACTTCTCGAACAAATATCAGCAGTTATACATTTTCATTTACAACACCAATCGAAGGAAATGATTCTGTATACGGTTCAATCAGCGGAGGAAGTTATCCGGTTGATGTTACACTTTATGTTGATGAAGCTGAAATCGGCTCCGGCTTAACAGTAAACAGTGCAGGGAATTTTTATTATACAGGGCTTGCTTCTTATGAACTTTCAGCCGGAAGTACTGTAAAAGGAACTGTAACCTATGGCTCACAGTGTGAAAGCGATTACAGTTCCCAATCTGCAGTGGTTGACTGTATTGAACCTGAAGACCGAACAATTTCCAGGGCCGATTCAATAATATGCAGCGGGGACCTGGGCATAATAACTGTTGTAAATTCTGAGAGCGGAGTAATCTATACGCCTGTTCTGGCAAGCGATACTACATCATGCGGGTATAGTAAACTAGGAGACGGTACTGATCTTGATTTATCAATAGACGAACCTGATACCAACCCTAGATATGTCAGAGTTAAAGCTGTCAAATATTCACCGGTACAATGTGAAACCATTTTAAGCGATTCTTTGGCTTTCTACTTCATTGATGCCCCTTCGGGTTCTTCTCCCCAGACTTTTTGTGATACCGATAATGCAACCGTTGCCGACCTTGAACCATCGGGCGATTCAATCACCTGGTACGACAGCGACTTGGGAGGATCAATTGTAGCAAAATCAACCCTCTTAACCGATAATACCCATTATTATGCTACGCAAACCGTTAACGGATGTGAAAGCGAAAATTTCCTGGACGTTCTTGTCGAAGTGAATACCTGTAATTCAGCCCCAAACACAAATTCTGAAAATGTTAGCTACCCTGAAGATTCAACGGGTATTTATATCAATGTCCTTGCAAATGATTCTGATCCCGACAGTGATCCTATTACTACCAAACTGATATTAAAACAACCATCAAACGGAACTGCCAGTATTGTAAATGATGACAGTCTCAGCTATCAGCCAACAGCAAACTGGAATGGTTCTGATACCATTATCTATCAGGTTTGCGACGATCAGTCACCCCAGAACTGTGCACAGGATACCGTGTTCATCACCATTACGGCAGTGAACGATGCACCGACTCCCCAGCCCGATATCGTCAACTATCCCGAAGATTCAACCGGCATT
>JAFGEV010000340.1 GCA_016931385.1 Prolixibacteraceae bacterium | reverse complement strand
CCGGACTAATCCGGGCACACAACGCACAATACCTGGGCTGGATACTTATTGCATTTGTTATTTCCACACCCTTTGCATATTACGGAATAAGCAAATGGCTCGAAAACTACGCTTATAAAACTGATTTAAGCTGGTGGGTTTTTGCCCTGGCAGGTTTACTGGCTGTAGGTATTGCAATAATCACAGTTTCATTTCAATCGTGGAGGGCAGCAACAAGGAATCCGGTAGAGGCACTGCGTTATGAATAAATTGGATAAAATAATGATAATTCAACTTAACATGATAATTAATAGCAAAACATTCAGGTTTCTGAGAAAAAACAAAACCTTTAGCATTATCAATATTTGCGGGCTTGCCTTTGGAATTACATGTGCGATTTTCATCGTTTTACATGTTCATAAAGAAAATTCGTACAACAGCGCCATACCCGATCACGACCGGGTTTTCTACCTTGTAGAAAAAAGTCCTGGTTCTCCTTTGGGAAATACCACAATCAGTTATGCACTATCGCCCCTGATTGCGAACAATTTTCCCGAAGTTGAATATTTTGCCCGTACCGAAAATTTCAGTTCATTTAGTAATTGTATAGTATCGAAACAACAGGATGGAAATGCTTCTCCAATAATTTTTAATGAAAATAATTTTTGCCTTGCCGACTCTGACCTTTTTAAAATTATTCAATATCCGTTTGTTGAGGGAACTGCTGAAAACGCACTGACCAACCCGGGCGCTATCGTACTTTCAAAAGAAAGCGCGGAGAAATATTTTGGCAGTGAACCTGCACTTGGAAAAACACTCACATTAAATAATAAGCATACTTTTTCTGTAACCGGAGTTGTAGATATTCCCGAATATGTAACCTTCAGTTTTTCAATGGTAGCCCCCATTACCACACTCCGGTCGGAGTCGTATTTGCAAGGGTGGGACAGCAACGGACAACCGCTTTTCAAATTATTTCCTAATATTAACCTGAAAAATCTCAATGCCAGGCTTGAGCATTTTTACTCCGATTTAATGCCCCAAAATATCAGAAATCCAGAACAACTTACCCTTTCGTTTCTACCTGTCACCGAACGAAGGCTTTACTATAACAAGAATCCACTTTACCTTTTAATATTTGCCGGTTTTGTTATTTCAATAGTAAGCATTCTGAATTACATCAATATGTCGACATCGTTGGTTCAGACTCGTACTTCAGAAATTGCCATGAAAAAAATCTCAGGGGCAAGTAAAAAAATTATTGGGTTTCAATTCATAAAAGAAACAGCATTTATCGGTTTAATCGCGCTACTGTTATCAATTATACTTGTAATTCTGGGATTACCATTTTTTCGGACACTGATAGGTTCCAACCTCAAACCGTTTCTTTTAAATCATATCCGGTTTTTTATTGGTTGCTGCCTTTTGCTCTGGGGTATTGTTACTTTTATGGCAGGATTTTATCCGGCTGCCGTTCTTTCGGGAGTAAGGCCACTTACCTTATTCAATAAAAACACCGGCAATAATTCCGGCATAAATGGTAAAAACATTCTGATTACTTCACAATTCATTA
Organism: Prolixibacteraceae bacterium; assembly: GCA_016931385.1. GTDB lineage: Bacteria > Bacteroidota > Bacteroidia > Bacteroidales > Prolixibacteraceae > DAIMEA01. Next base: position 8,906 of record JAFGEV010000340.1, on the reverse strand, counting down.
TATCCATTTTACTGGTTATTATAACCTTAATGACAAACAGGCAATACCGTTTTATGGAGAATATTCCACTTGGCCTCAACAACGAAATGGTGATGCAGATTCCGCTTACAAATGATTTGAAGTCAAAATTCCCTGAACTAAAAAATGAACTGAATCAGATTCCATCAGTAAAAAATACATGCTTTGCATCGGCAATGCCGGTTGGCGTTCCCAATAATTCAGGTGTCACATGGACCGATGACAGCGGAAACGAACGTAACGAATCGTTTGGCTTTATCATAGTTTCTGATGGTTACACACAAACCTTCGAAATGCAAATGGCCAGGGGTAACGAATTTACAGATAACCGGCCTGAAGAATTAAAAGGCTTGATTATTAACGAAGCGGCTGCACAGCAATTAAATTTCGACAACCCAATAGGAAAACAAGTACAATTCTGGGGTAAACAAAATACAATAATCGGTGTAGTTAAGAATTTTCAGAATAATTACATTTTCAACAAAGTTAAACCAATGGTTTTATCGGCTCATCCAGGCAATCAGGGATTCACCAAATTCCTGTTTGTAAGCCTTTCGCCGTCAAACGTTACCCAAACAATTCATTCGGTTGAGAAAGCGCTAAATAACGTATCACCCGATTCCCCTTTTGACTACAGTTTTACCAGCGCCGAAGTACAGGGGTATATCAATGAAATAAAGCAAATTGACCAGACATTCAGGTTTGCAAGTATCGTATCAATTATTTTGGCAGTTATTGGTTTAATTGCCCTGACTTATCAGGCTACACAAGCCCGTATTAAAGAAATTGGGATTAGAAAAGTGAATGGTGCAAGAAGTATTGAGATTGTCAGGATGCTTAATGCCAATTTCCTGAAAAATATTGTTGTAGCATATATAATTGCATGTCCTGTGGGGTGGTACATTGTTACTGCCATGTTAAAAGGGATAGATAATAAAACAACCATTAGCTGGCTGATTTTTATAATTGCCGGATTGTTGACATTGGGAATTGCATTGTTAACGGTCACTTTTCAATCGTACAAAGCAGCGACAAGAAATCCGGTAGAAAGTTTGAGATACGAGTAATTAAAAAAGTAAAACAACAACATAACAATAAAACTTACAGATATGAATTCAAGAGAATTTTTCAGGTTTCACTTACTCAAAGTATTACTAGGGCTTATTGTTCTAATGCTTGCAACTTTTGCATTTATACAGAATTACAACCACCGGCCCCTGGCACAAACCGATAACACAACAGTAATAGAAGACAGGACTGTATCCATATCACCTTTGATGAACGATACAGACAAGGACAGGGATAATGAACTTACTTTAAAGAGCATCTCACCACCACTGTTTGGAAAAGCAGAACAAAAAGCAAACAAACTTTTTTACACACCTGAAACCGGTTTTACAGGTATTGACAGTTTTGCATACACCATAAGTGATGGTAAAAAGGAATCGAAAAAGGCATACGTTGTTATTCAGGTAATCAAAAACCTTGCACCGGTCACAAACCGTGATATTGGCGAAGTTTACAGTGGAGGCAGTACTTTAATAAATGTACTTGGCAACGACAACGACAACGAAGGCGACTCGATTTTTATTGAAGAGTTCACCCAACCCCTCTTTGGAAAATTGTCGAAAATTAACAACAAACTGGTTTATTCAGCCGGTAATGGTCCAGCCCAGGCAGATAGTTTTATGTATATAGCCAGCGACGGAAAAACAAATTCAAATGAAACACCGGTGATCATTTCCATAAAAAGTAAAAACGACCCTTGCTATCCATGGCTGTCTGCTGATGTTGGCGATGCAGCAATACCAGGTAATTTAACCTGCGAAAATAAAAGTATCTTGATTGAGGCTTCAGGTTCCGACATCTGGAACAACAGGGATGGTTTTCATTACGCTTATCAGTATGTCAATGGCGATTGCGAAATGCTTGCAAAAGTTCAAAGCCTCGAAGCTACCAACGAATGGGCAAAAGCCGGTTTAATGATCAGGGAAGATCTGAGCGGCGGTTCAAAAATGGCCTTTGTTTGTGTTACCAACAAGAATGGGATTACCAATCACAAACGCATGGCGTTAAATAATGGGGTCGAAGGTGGAGAGCGTTATCCAGAAGTAACAACGCCTTATTGGGTAAAAATTATTCGTAAAGGCGATACCTTCAGCTACTTTGTTTCACCCGATGGCAATTCATGGAAATTGATGGAAAGTGCGGAAGTGTTCATGCAAAAAAATGTTTATGTAGGATTCGCAGTGACAAGTCACAATAACAGCGAGACATGTAAAGCAGAATTCCGTAATTATAAACTGGTTGGGAAAGCAGCCAGATATTGATTCTTCAAATAATATTGAAAATTAATCAGCCATGAATACACAATTTATAAAATCGATATTCCGCACAGTTTTGAAAAACAAACGTTCGGCAACAATAAACATCATTGGTTTATCCGTTGGTTTTGCAGTACTTATTTCGATTATTTTCTTTATTCGTGAAGAATTGAATTATAACCAGTTTCACGAAAACATCGACAACATTTACTGTGTTTACACCAAAGACCATACAGTAAAAGAAGGTTTGGGCTGGAATCAATCAGTTCCTGCCATGGCTGAAGCACTTCGTACCGAATACCCCGAAGTGAAGGATGCAGCTTTATATTACGGCGGTACCGAAAGAATGCTCTTTGATTATGATGGCAAGAAAATATTCGAACAGGTTCAGCTAACCGATCCCAATTTGTTTAATATTTTTTCGTTTCCTGTTATTCAGGGAAAAATACCTCAAAAAACGAACGAAACCAAAATAATTGCTTTAAGTAAGGAATATGCCGACAAATATTTTGGGAAAAATGATCCGATAGGTAAAAGCATTAAAGTTAACGATAAAGACCTGTTCACAATAGTTGCTGTTTTTGATAATATTCCCAGAAATTCCTCTCTCAGGTTTGATGTATGGATGCCCATAAAACTTCTTGAAGAAATATATGGAGAAGGCCATCTGGATACATGGTATAACCTAAGTTTCAGCAATTATGTCTTGCTTAATGAAAACGCCGATTTGCAAAAATTAAACAACAACTTACTTAACCGAATTCAACAATCAAATCCCGGATCAAAAGAAAGATCATATTTGTACTCTTTTAAAAATTTATACCTAAAGGCATGGAGCCATAATAAAGGGATAAAGATGATGAGCTTAATAGCCTTTGTAATCCTTACGCTGGTTTGCCTGAATTTTATCAACCTTCAATCGGCCGAGGCATTTGTCCGGATCAGGAATATTGGCGTTAAAAAAATAAATGGTGCAACCAACAGCATAATTTTCACCCATCTAATTTTTGAAGCATTTTTCACATGCATTTTTTCAATAATAATTGCTGTGGGGATTACCCTTGTAAGTTCTCCGTTTATTTTCAATTTGTTGGGAAAAACGTCAACAGCAACTACCATGATCAACGCATTTTCATTGATGATCGTCCTGTTTGTAGCTTTGGTTATTTCCCTATTATCGGGGCTTATTCCCGGATTGGCCATTAAAAACGTTTCACCGGTTAACGCGATCAGAAATAACATAAAAGAACAGGTCAGCGTAAAAAAACTGAGGATTGTGTTTACGACGCTTCAATTTGCCATGGCCATTATTCTAATCATTTGTCTTTTAACCACAAACAAGCAGTTATCATATCTTCGGAATAAAAATCTGGGGTTCAATAAAGATCAGGTGGTTTATGTACATCTCGAAGGCGAATTGCTCGAAAAAAGGGATATTCTAAGGGAAGAACTATGCCGTAACACTTCCATAATAAATGCAACCTGTGCATCGCGTTCCCCCATAGGTATTTACTGGAATGGTGGTGGCTGGGAATGGGAAGGCAAGGAAGCCGAATTCGATCCGCAAATTACGTACATAGAAACCGACGACCACTTTCAGGAAACTTTTAAAATTAAAATGGCTGAAGGGAACTATTTTGAATCGGAAATACCCAGGGTAGTAATCAACGAAACGTTTGCACACATGATATCGCCCGGAGGCAGCGCGTTAAATAAACTTTTGTTATACCCTGAAGACGGGCTTGAGGTGCAAGTAGGCGGAATTATTAAAGACATTCACTTTAAACCATTAAACCGTGAAATTACACCGCTGATGTTTATCCCGGAAATGGGATACGACGAAATGAAATACATTTTCATTAAGCTGGCACCCGGGAATATTGACAAAACACTGAAATTTATTGAAAAGACCGTCACCTCGTTAAATCCCGGTTTCCCTTATGAACATTTCTTTCTCGACAACGATTTTGCCCGCTTGTACAAAGGCGAACAACAACTGCGTAACCAAATGGTTTTCTTCTCGATAATGGCCATTTTTATTTCATGTATGGGATTATGGGCTATGCTGGTATTTATGGTAAAACAGCGTACAAAAGAAATTGGCGTCCGAAAAGTAAACGGTGCCAAAATTACTGAAGTAATGGCAACCCTGAATAAAGACATTTTGATATGGATTCTTTTTGCTATCATGGCAGCCATTCCCATTGCCTGGTATATTATGCACAAATGGCTTCAAAATTTTGCCTACAAAACCGCCCTGAACTGGTGGTTGTTTGCATTCGCAGGTATAATGGCGCTGGGAGTTGCCATAATAACCGTTTCTTTTCAATCGTGGAAAGCAGCAACACGAAATCCGGTCGAAGCTCTCCGATATGAATAGAGGAGAGCGAAGATCCACGATAAAGTAGTGTATCGGGATTGAGTCACTCAGATATGAGTGATGAATTCCTCGATCGCGAAGCGCATCGGAATCGAAGCATTACGTTATGAGTAACGTAATAAAAGTTCCTCTACAGCGAAATATATCGGGATTATAGGTTACTCAAATTGAAACACCTGTCAGTTCCTCAGAAACAGACCAAAACCTTTTTGCATCATCGATATTGTGCGCTGCCGGAATCGATTTTACTAAAACCGGGGACCCAAACATTTCAGCAAAACCTTTGGGACCATAATATTCCCCACCTTTAACATCGGGGTCCACTGCAGCGCGTATTTGTGGCAGTGCCCCCATGGCAGCACTTTGCATCATGCCCCTCACAACGGGAGAAAGCATACGCATAACAGGTTTCTCTTCCAAATGGCTCGCAAGCCTTGTGTTCGATCCTCCCGGATGGGCTGCAACAGCTATACTATCGATGTTGTTGGCCTCAAAATATCGTTGCAATTCATACGTAAATAAAAGATTGGCCAGCTTTGACTGTCCATAGGCCCGCATGGGTTTAAATTTTCTATCTTTTTCAAACATCAAATCATTGAAATCCATTTTTCCTGATTTGTGTGCCATGCTGCTCACATTTACAACCCTTGAGCCTGGTGTGCTTTTTATCATATCCATTAACAAGCCGGTTAATGCAAAATGCCCCAGGTGATTCGTTCCCAACTGGGCTTCAAAACCATCTTTGGTTTTAAAGTAGGGTGTAGCCATAATACCTGCATTGTTTAAAAGCACATCGAGCCTTGAGTTGTTCTGTTTATACTCTTCGACAAAAAGGCGTACTGAGGCAAGATCTGCCAAATCGAGTTTCATCACATCAATATCACCTTCCGGATTAGAATCCAGCATTTCACTCTTTGCTTTTATTCCTTTTTCAAGGTTCCGGCATGCTAAAATAACCTTTGCCCCTTTTAACGCAAATGCCTTTACCGATTCGTAACCAAGTCCGCTGTTTCCACCGGTTACAATCATTGTTTTCCCCGACAAACCGGGAATATTTGTTGTTGTCCATTCTTTACTCATACACTGATTTATTTAAAATAAAACCAAATTCCAATAAACGCACTAAATGCAGACCAGAAATGATGCCTTAAGAAGTGTCATCAATTCTGATCAGGTTTAAGCGTGATGCTAATTAGTTCACTTTTTGTTCCGATTCTTAACGGAGGGCCAAAAGTTCCCAGCCCTTCCGAAACCAATATTTTTGTATCCCTGTATGCATCAAGTCCCCTGTTGTATTTAAAAAGCAACTCATTAATAAGGGTAATGGGAAACTGTTGCCCGCCGTGCGTATGCCCGCTAAGATACAAATCGATGCCATACCTGTTGGCAATTTCGATCCCTCCGGGGCTATGGTGTAAAAGAATCGAAGGTTTTTCAGAATCAATTTTCAGACTGGGAAATACTTCAGCAATGGTGAGCGGATGCGCAGCATGCATATTGAAGGATTTTGCATTCGGAGAGAGGTGATTTAAGCCTACAATTTGTAAACCATTCCAATTCGTCACTTCATTTTCCAAAACAATTACTCCCACATTGCGAAGGAATTTTTTTATTGTTTCCACTCCTGTGTAGCCATCGTGATTCCCTTCGACAAAATATACCGGGACTTTGATTCTCGTAAACGGCTCAAGGATTTCCTGTTTCAGATTGATTGTCCCATCGAAAAAATCACCTGTAATAAAAACCACATCGGGTTTTTCGGCTATTGTTTTTTCCACGATCCGTTTCACCCAGGTTTTCCCCCTGAAATGGCCAACATGAATATCTGAAAGATGAATGGCTTTAATTTCATTCATAAGTCCATTAACGGAAATTTCCTGTTTGGTCGTATGGATAATGTATGAATTTATAATGCCGCCTGACACGATCAACAATGTTAAAACAAGTGCTGTAACACCCAGCACCCTGGGAGAAATTTTGAAAACCAGGTTAACCAGATCAGATATAAGCATTACCATTATCAGGTAAAGCATGAATCCCATAGTTATGGCGGCTGCCTTGTAAATCAAACTGAAGAAAGCGTTTGTCGTGTTCGACAGGGCAAAAAGGCCAGCTATCATAAAAATTGCCAGGAATGAAAACAATCCATACCAACCACCTGTGTGATTAGTGGAGAAATAAAATTGCATACGCCTCGACAGGTATATTATGGCCCCTGTAAATATCCCCAATACAACCAGCAAAATAATAAAAGGCAAAAAAGTTTTCATTTGTATTTATTTTCCGCTACAAAACTGTTCGTTTCAAAGCAAATTAAAACGTACAACAATCTTAGATGTAAAAAAGATTAACAAGTATAGCATTATTATTCAAAGAGACGCAGCTTTTCCGTTTGTCAAAAACCAAAAGCTAACTTCTGACAAGGCTGTAGTTGTATCAGGTAGTGAATATCTACTCGACAATCACCTTTTGCACAAATCGCTGATTATCATCATACCCGATTACAAAATAAAATCCTTTTTTTACTTCCGATAAATGAACAAGGGTCAGTGATTCGAATGATTCACCCTGGAATACTTTCTGTCCAAATGCATTGTAAATTAAAATCTGCATTTCATGGTCTACTCCCGTAAAGGCAACATTGAACATACCCGAATTGGGATTTGGATATACCTTCATCGAACAAACTGTAACTGTTCCAGATTTTGGATCCGCAGGTTCTTTTTCCGATTTCATCTGAGGCATTGTTCCTTCAGGTTCCGATTCTTTTACAGCAAGAACAGTTGAAGCCGATTCGGGTAATGCGTCACAGAAAGAACCGTCAGTCGTAATCCAGGCATAGACATATGACCCTGATTGAGCATGAAAACCGGGTAACAGAAAAATTGAACCGCCGGCAATGATGTTTACCGTTGAACCATTTTCAAAAATCACATCAGTTCCGTCGCCTGCCACAAAAACGGTATCAAACGCGTTAAAACATTCCGATTCTCCATCGCTGACAACCAAATCAGAAATTTGCACATTATCATCAACGGTTATCAGATCGAGTTGTATTGTATCGGAATAAAGGGTTAGCAAGGGGTATAAGGTGTTGTTCAGAACACAATTGTATTCTCCGGGTGTAACAACATGAATCGTATCATTGGTTTCCCCGGCCATTTCAACCCCGTCCATAAACCATTGATAGGTAATACTGTCTGACTTCCCGTTTAATACGCATAGCATGGAATCATCTTCAGTAAAATTAAGTCCCATTATTGTATCCTGATTAATATAGTGCAATAATTTCAGACTATCGGGGTAGGCACCTGCCCATTCTAAATCAGAAAAAGTAAACTTGTTGTTGTTTACGTAAAGTGACTGATTCAAATGATAGTCCTCATTGTAGGGTACCCTCCCAACAAATTTATTATTTCCAAGGTTTATGTATGTTAAAGAGTCATTATTTTTTAATATGCCTGCTTGTCCCTCAAATGAATTTCCTTCAAGGTGTAATGTTTCAAGTATTCTCAGATTACTCATTTGGGTTGGTAAACTCCCTGAAAGATTGTTAGCAGCTAAGTTCAATTCAGTTAAATTGGTTAAATTTCCAATAGTGGATGGTATCGAACCGGATAAATCAAGATAGCCAAGATTTAAATTGGTGAGCTTTCTGAGATTACCAATTTCTGAAGGTATAGTACCAGTTAAACGATTTAAGCCCAGGGAAAGATAGAATAGACTATCCAGATCATATATTTCGGCAGGAATATCACCTTCCAAATAATTATTGTAAAGATTAAGATTGGCTAAAGTTGTTATATTACCAATTTCGGCAGGAATTTCACCAACAATGTTATTTCCTGTAAGAGATAACCATTCCAATTTGGTCAAATCGCCAATTTGTGGAGGCAATTCTCCAACCAAATTATTAATGCCCAATTGAATTCTCCCTACCCTGTCATCAAAACGCATTTGAATACCATACCATGTATCCAGAGGGCCTGTCAGCCAGTTACTGTTATTAGTCCAGTTCGCTCCGTCGAGGGAATCGTACAGGGCCACCAGTGCCAGGGAATCGGCTAATTCATTACCGCGGTATTCAATGGTATCACTATGGATTCCTAAATCGGGAAACAGGGTATTTTTCACAATACAATGATAGTACCCGTCATCGTCCTGTACTGCAAGGGTATCATTTG
>JAFGEV010000339.1 GCA_016931385.1 Prolixibacteraceae bacterium | reverse complement strand
GAAATTTTTATAAATCAGTTTGAATTTGCCGTAAATACATATTTCTGATATCACCGCTACCGCAAGATTGCATCTTGAGGTTTAGCCGTAGGCTAATAAATATAAATTAAAACGCTTAATCAAGCTAGTGTGGATTTGAATCTGTGCTTACAAGAAAAGGTTTGTTGGATATTGTTGTTATTAAACAACAACGGCACGGTTCACAGAACCGCGCCAGCAAAAATCAGCAGAAAACCATACGATTCAGCAGATGTCGTTCCTTTGTATTCGTAAAACCATATCTAAAATTTTCATTTAGCATAAACTGGATATATTAACATAAGAAACAAGAAACCCAATCAAAATTTATTTAAATAATTTCTTTACATTTGATATGTGAAAACCCAAAACAAGAAGCTAATCTTTCTAAATATGGATCGATTCCAAACAATCATACAATCACAAATACATGTTAAACATTTCCAAGAAAACCACTACTACCCCTACGGCATGGTGATGGCCGACATAGGCTCAACCTTCCCCGCTGGCGACCTTGAAGAGCCCTACCAGCCCTACCTCTACAAAAGCAAGGAATATAACCCCGAACTGGGGCTTGAGTGGTACGATTACGGGGCTAGGTTCTATGACCCCGCACTGGGCAGGTTCACGACTATCGATCCATTGGCAGAACAGTTCCCGTTCCAATCTCCGTACTTATATGGCTACAATAACCCGATTCGATTTATAGATTATATGGGAATGAATGGTGATGAACCTGACAAAGAGCAAGAAACTAAAATTAAATCTCCAAATGTGTCTGAAATTCTCAGTGGAGTACTTACACAACTTGGATTAAATAAAAAATCACCAGAAAGTTCTACTGATGAAAAATTGGAAGCAACGGTCGAACACAATAAACAGCAGGCTGAAACTAGAAAGATTTTAAAAGAAGCTGGAAAAGAGACACTAAAGGAGGGTGCAAGACATACTCAAACTGCAGGGGCTTTAATAAATACTGCTGGATATGCTTTGATCCCAATAACTGCTGGATTGTCTTTAGAGTTGGTTCCAATTGGAACTACAATTGAAGCATTTGGCATAGGAACAGAGATTACATTAGATGCAATTGATGGAAAATTTGATGACGTTCCATCAGCAGTTATTCAAATTGGTGCATCAATCTTGTCAAGTAAGATAAAGGCATTGCAATTTGCAAAAAATGATAAAATCATTTTGCAATTTGTTAATGATATGGGAGCGAGAACTACAACTGCAATTACGGATATGGCAGTAAAGAAAATGAACGAAGATATTGAGAAGGATAAATAGCGATGTTTAATTTTTGGAAAGGTGTTTTAGGTTTATGTTTGGTCTATGTTGGCCTATTTATTTTTATTTGGGTTACAAGAAAAAGAATCAAAGGAGATAAAGGCGGATATGGTGCTCATTCTAGGATGTATTTAGGTGCATATACCTTTTTTATTATTGGATTAATAATATTGATTCGTGAGATTATGAAACTTTAGCTTAATAATTTCGCCCAACTCCTATAACAACAACTCGTCTGTGACGAGCTAAATACTGAAATAGTACTCGGTGCTGGCGCGGTTCTGTGAACCGTGTCCCAGCTAATAAGGCTGGATAATTTATGGAAAAATTTGATATACAGCCCTTCAATTTTTACTTTTATGAAAAAATCCTCATGAGCAGGAAATACAAGTTTCAAAATCCCGATGGAGTTTACTTCGTAAGTTTTGCTGTGCTAGGCTGGGTAGATGTCTTTACCAGGAATGAACCCCGCTGATTTGGATTTGCAATCCAAATCCTAACGAAAACTAACAATCAAGCAATACAAACTCAACATCTTTAGGAAATCGATTTTTCAAATCGATTCGCCGAGTTGAAAACTCCGCTCTTCCTGCACCCAAATGAATCCAGCGGATTCATATGTTTGTAGAAAAAATCAAATCAGCAAAAGACCATGCGACTCCGCAGGAGTCGAACCTATTGTGTACCTTACAATTTCTATAAACATACCATCCCTGCCGGGATGGGTGAAATGTTTCAGCTGCATTTTTTCATACATCATAATCTGTACAATTGAAAAATTGAATCCAATTTGCTAACTTGATATTCCAATTTGGAACATCAAGCTGGGGTGGAACAAGGAGTTTGCCTTATGCATTTACTGAACAAGGTGTTGCAATGCTGTCGGGAATACTTAACAGCGACAGGGCAATTAATGTTAACATCCAAATCATGCGGATATTCACAAAATTGAGAGAAATGCTTACCGACACATTAAGCCTGAAACTCGATATCGATAAGATCAAGAAAAAGCTTGCCAACCAGGACCGCAACATCGAACTGGTCTTCAGTCACCTTTATGAACCAATTGAAAAACAGGAAAAGCCCAAACCGAGGAAAAAGATTGGGTTTTCACCTTTTCTTAATGTCGCGTATAAACAGTTGGATAGTCGTACGGCCCCTGAATTCGTTTTCGATAAGCGAATAACAAATATCGAAGGGAAGGCCCGATTCAATAAGCGGAAATTTGTCGGCCTGCGAAAAGGCAATCCCTGAATATTTCATATACGACCCGTTAGGTTCAACCAGTTCAAGTTTGATATGGTCGCTGTTTTGCCCAACAAGCCTGCTTTTGCCTGCATCGAGCACATCTTCGGTCATGAATACCGGGGTCATGTTATGTGGGCCAAAAGGTTCAAATTGCTTGAGCAGGCGCATCAGTTTCGGTGTAATATCCGACAATTGTATTTTTGCATCCACATCAATGGTTTGCACCTTTTGTTTTTCTGTTATGTTTTTCCTTACAAACTCTTCAAAACGGTCGGTAAACTTCTTAACATTCTCAAGTTTAAGGGTGAGCCCTGCTGCATACATGTGCCCTCCGTACGACTCAAGCAGGTCGCTGCAATAGTCAATAGCCTCGTACAGGTCGAAATCCTTTACCGAACGTGCCGACCCGGTGGCCATCCCGTTCGACTCGGTAAGTATGACCGTTGGACGGTAAAACCAGTCTGTTAATCGTGACGCAACAATACCCACTACCCCTTTGTGCCAGTCGCGGTTATAAAGAACAGTCGTATTTTTTAAAAGGTTGGCTTCGTTTCCGGTAATCATATCGAGGGCTTCCTGGGTGATGTCCCTGTCGAGCGATTTCCTTATTTCATTGAACGAATTGATTTCATCGCCCATGTCATTTGCCAGGTCGTTGTTGTCGGATATCAACAGCTCGACCGATTTTTTCCCGTGCTCTATACGGCCGGCAGCATTCAGGCGCGGGCCAATTTTGAATACAATATCATTGATTGAAATTTCCGATCCGTTAATGCCCGAGTGGTTGATTAAGGTTTTCAGCCCTACGCTGGGGGCGCTGTTCAGTTTTATCAACCCGTAATATGCAAGAACCCTGTTTTCGCCGGTTACCGGCACAATGTCGGATGCAATGCTTACAACAACCAGGTCGAGAAGATCGTATAACCTGGACAATGGTTGATTATGAGTCTGGCAATATGCCTGCAAAAATTTAAAACCAACACCGCATCCCGACAATTCCTTGTATGGGTAATTGCAATCTGGACGTTTGGGATCCAATACAGCTGTTGCATCGGGCAATCGGTCACCGGGGTTATGATGGTCGCATATTATAAAATCGACATGCCGGGTACAGGCATAGGCAATTTTTTCAATGGCCTTAATGCCACAGTCGAGCACAATAACCAGCGAAAAATTGTTGTTGGCAGCATATTCAATCGACTTTGGTGATATTCCATACCCTTCGGAATAGCGGTCGGGGATATAATAATGCAGGTCGGTAATACGGTCCTTCAGAAAAAGGTACATCATAGCAACTGATGTTGTCCCGTCAACATCATAATCGCCATAAATGAGCACACGCTCTTGCCGTTCAATTGCCTTGTGTAATCGATCAACTGCTTTATCCATATCCTTCATCAGGAAAGGATCGTGCAAATCGGAAAGACGCGGACGAAAGAAAGCCTTTGCTTCCTCGTAGGTTTTGATATTTCGCTGTACTAACAGGTTTGCAATCGCTATATCGACGTTTAGCTGAGCCGACAAGTGCTTTACATCATTTATTTCACCCGGTTTTTTAAGGTTCCATACCTTTACTGTCGTCTGCATAATGTATTGCACTGTAAAGCTTCAAAGATAGCAAAACCATACTCAATTAAAAACAATTTTAAATAAGCTGCACAAAACTTTTTTTTAATGTATAATTAATCGTCTGGTAATCATTCCGTCCTAAAAAAAGAAAAAATGGTAATCGTTTTTTAACAATAAAATTACATCCTAAAAGAATGGTGCAGTCATCTTTTATTAAAAATGAAAGATGGTTATTGGTTTTTTTCTTAAATTGTATTACTCAAAAAAAGTGGTATTGAAGTATAATATCATCTAACTAAATATACACTGCTATGAAAAAGTATTTTTTCTTCCCTTTGTTTTTTATATTGATAATCTTAAGCTCTGGAGCACAAACCCTTGAAAAGAAATGGGGATTCGGCGCTGCTGCCGGTACTTATTACAACGATGGCCTGAAAACTTTCGGCCTCGACATTGATGCATACCTGAGCCGGTACCTGTCACGTTCGTTCGACCTTATGGCCAAAATAAATTTAGGTTATTTTGGGAACCAGAACATCAATGAGCCACTCGACATGTTCAACCCCTCGCTGAATTTGCGTTACAAATTGTACAACGACTACCTGCTGCCTATCGACAGTAAATTTCAACCTTATATTACTGCCGGGGCCGGCTATTTGTTCGACAATGCAAAATCGGATGTAAACTTTAACGCGGCAATTGGGGTAAAATACCCAGTTAGCAAAACGTTTTCATTTTATGCCGAAGCCGGTTATATTTATGGCATAAATTCACTCCGCGAACGTACCGACGGGTCATTTGGCGATGTGCATGATAATTTTTTCAAAATTGTTATTGGCGTTGAAACCAGCTTTTTACGACAACCCGACAGTGACGGTGACGGGATAACCGACAACATTGACGAGTGCCCCGACACCCCGATTGGCGCACTTGTAAACCTCAAGGGTTGTCCTTCGGACAGTGATGAAGACGGCGTATTCGACGGGATTGACCAGTGTGCCGAAACGCCCCGAGGCGCCCCGGTTGATGAATTTGGCTGCCCGCTCGACAGCGATAAGGACGGGGTGATCGACCTGTTCGATAAATGCCCCGACACTCCCTTAAGATACAAAATTGATGAAAATGGTTGCCCGTACGACTCAGACGGCGATGGTGTTTACGATGAGGACGATAAATGCCCCGACACACCTGCCGGGATTGAAGTTGACAAAAAAGGATGCCCTATCGACAGCGATGGCGATGGTGTGCCTGATGAAAACGATAAATGCCCAGATACCCCACGCGGAACCGACGTGGATGAAAAGGGATGCCCGGTTGACACCGATGGCGATGGCGTTACCGACAAATTAGATAAATGCCCAGATACACCCAGAAAATTTAAGGTCGATAAAGATGGCTGTCCCGATGGCACTGCAACTATCGAAATGCTGAATGAAAAATTGTATGCTATCTACTTCGATACAAATAAAAGCAACGTTACTACTGAGCAAAATTTCAAAATTGACAACCTTGTCGATATCCTGAACCAATACCCCGAATACCATGTAAATATTTACGGACATGCCGATCCAAGGGGAACAGATGAATACAACAAAGCCTTATCTCAAAGGCGTATTAATTCGGTTGTTTCACAATTAAAAGCCAAAGGTGTTGACCCGAAACGAATACGTACCAAAGCTTTTGGAGAAGAACTTGCACGACAGGGAGAACTCTCAGAAGAAGAACTCCAGGAAAACCGGAAAGTTGCATCATACATGTTCATTTTGATTGAAAATTAATCAATATACAAGTTTAACTATAAAAGGCTCCTGCAGATGGGGCCTTTTTTCATTTCAATACACAAACGTTTTCATAAAGACTGAAAAAGTCAATAGTCAGTGGTCATTATTAAGTAGTTGAATGACCTATAAAATGACCACTTACTTTATGACAATTGACTTCTAACTATTGACAAATAACCAGCATGCTTATCCAATCCTCCTGTTTTGCGCACTACAACAATGCCTACAAAACACACATCTTATTATATGACTTTTACAATCAGAAAATTATAGTTTTGGGTCATGCATTAATGCTTTTTTATCTTTTCTATTTTTTAACCGAGCAAAAGGTAATGTTGATTTTCTTTCGTCAAATATATCTGAATTAAGTCTACAGGCTTACCTTCGCAAAAGCGGTGCGCTGGCCGAACAATTTGTGGGCAGAGTGAGCGTGACGAAATGTTTGTATTCCTCCTATTTCATTTTTTGAAGGGAATTGGCAAGTTCCTTATGTTGACTAAAGGAAGGAAAACATTGAGGATGTGCGTGGGGCAACTTAAATTGTTCTTGATTTTTGCCTACTTTTCATCCAAGGAAAAGTAGG
>JAFGEV010000046.1 GCA_016931385.1 Prolixibacteraceae bacterium | reverse complement strand
TTACATTTTTCTTTTCCTGCAGCGAAAAATACCACGACCTGGAATTGCCCGGTTTTGAGCCCAAACTGGTGGTGAATTCTTTTTTCAGGGAGGGAGAGCCTTTCCGGGTAAGTGTGTCGTACAGCCAGGCAAGGAACAATACGAATAAACTTTACCCTGTTGTTGGGGCACAGGTCGAATTGTATGAAGACAACATTTGGGTCGAAGAACTTCAAGGCGCCCCGGATCCTGAAATAGCGGGCGGGGATTCGATATGGCTGTGGTTATATTACGGTCGCGAGGTATTGCCCCGCGAAGGCCACACCTACCGTTTGGAAGTTTCGGCTGAGGGTTTTGCCCCAGTTGCTGCCGAAAGTACAATACCACCACGAACAAAGATAGAAATCGTTGATACTGCATGGATAGAAAGAGATTATGACCGGTTTCTTAATGTCGATCTGGAAATGGAAAACCCGGATGAAAAACGGTGGTTTTGCCTGGTCGTAACCAATTTAGCTCCCATTTTGGAATTCGATAGCCTGCAGAACGATCGGGTTGTTGGCTATTATGATTGGGGCTTAACTTTTGAAATAAATAATCCTGCAATCGGGAAAAGAGAGCAAAGATTGAACGAAGATTACCTTGTATTTTCAAATGAGCTGATGAAAGATGAAAATTATCCCTTTTCCATGTCGATTTCCAAAAGTAAAATTTATCACGAGCGGATCGGAATTGATTTGGTTACACTAAGCGATGAAGCATATACGTACCTTGTGACCCTCTCCGATTTCAAGAACAACGATATGCGCTACAGCGAGCCTGTTAAAATTTTCTCCAATGTGGAAGGCGGACAGGGTATTTTTGCCGGTATCAATGTTGCATGTGATACCATTAACCTGTTTAACCAGCTTTATTAAACTTCTATGCAAAATTTTTGAAATGGAATCTTCTTTTTTAGTATATAAAGCTCAATAAATTTTATTGGGTCATTATCCTCCCGCAATCCTTCAAGATGGAATTCAATACCATCGGCCACTTCCTTTTTTAATTCTTCGAATGTTGCTGCAGTACACACAAAACCATCAAGTCATTCAACATAAGCAGCATAATTGTTTTTGTGCGACCTAAAACGACTGTAATTGTTCTCATTTCAATTTTATAATTTTATTCCCGACTGTTTCCATTTGCCTGTATTATTAAAAATTTGAATGGAAAAATTGCTTGTATTTGTAGTTAATAACAATAAAAAAGATAATAATAATGTAATAGAATACAAAAAATAGCTTTGAAACAATGTGACATATTACAATAAAATTTAATTTTGCATTTGGTCAAATGAGAAAAAACATGGAAAAATTATATGAAATAAGCAATCGGCTGATAACAAATACACATGTAACTTTTAGGCGGAGTTTGTTTGAAAAGATAAACTGGAACTTAAAATTGATTGAAATTAAAGGATCAAGGGGTGTGGGAAAAACCACATTGATGCTCCAAAAGGCTAAAGATCTTTTATTGGCGGGTAGCAATGTGCTTTATGTTTCGGCCGATATGCCCTATTTTTTTAAAGAGAGCCTGGTTGAAACAGCAGAAACATTCTACAAATATGGAGGTGAATGCTTGTTTATTGATGAAGTTCATAAATACCCACGAAAAAATCAAAATGCTGACTGGTCGTTGGAACTAAAAAACATCAGCGACTCGATTCCTGATCTGAAGGTCGTATATTCCGGTTCTTCAATACTTCAACTTTACACAGGTTTGGGCGATTTGAGCCGGAGAAAAGTCAGTTATCTGCTCAAAGGACTTTCTTTTAGGGAGTATCTTGAAATGAAAGGAATATTTAACGGATCAATTTTTGAGTTGCAGGATATCCTTAAAAGGCACATCGAAATTTCAAGGGAAATAACAACTAATATTAAAATATTACCTCACTTTAAAGCATATCTCAAAACAGGATATTACCCTTTTTTTATTGATGGGGAGGATGTTTTTTTTAGCCGCCTTGCCGAGATCGTTAATGTTATCATCGATGCAGACATTCCATATATTTCAGACATAAAACATGAGACTTTGCATAAAATGAAACAGTTGCTGGCTGCAATAAGTACAACGGTGCCCTACGTTCCAAACTTAAGTAACCTGAAAAGCAATCTTTTTGTTACCGACCAAAGGACCCTGATCAAGTACATCAATCTGCTTGAAAAAGCCGAGCTGATCAATACGCTTGGGGCAAAGGCCGTAGGGAATAAGATATTGGGAAAACCTCAAAAAATATATATCAACAATACAAACCTGATGTGGGTTATATCAAATGAGGGGGTAAACCAGGGAACTGTTCGCGAAACATTCTTTTTAAACCAGTTAAAACATATCTGTAAAATTGATTATCCCAGGTTAGGTGATTTTATTGTTAACGATAAATATGTGTTTGAAATTGGAGGGAAAAGCAAAACATCGAAGCAGCTCAAAGGTTTTGAACACCCTTATGTGGTTTCAGATGAAATTGAAACAGGATTTGCCAATCATATCCCGCTTTGGTTGTTTGGTTTTCTGTATTAATTCTAGCTGCACCCCCCCTGCGCAATCTTAATCTCTTTGGTTACGGGTTTGCCAATGTTTTTCAGGGCATCTTTCAGGTTTTCCATGTCGTGGGTGGCTTTCATGCGGAAGTTGTAGGTGTTGATTTCCTGTTTTGTTGCACCTGCCACCGGTTCTGCCGGATTATAATACATCTCCCTGAATTCGGAAACCCCTTCGCGTAAAATGAAGTTGGTTGATTTGCCTATAAACTTTGCTTTCAGGCACGACATGCGCACAAGGGTATCGCTGTCGGCATAAAAAATATTGGTTTTTTCTTTCTGTTTAAAAACCTGTTCCCATTTACGGTCAAGTATTTCATCAAAGGGTATGTTTATCGCCAGTGGAATGTGAAACTCTTCGTATTCTTCAGGTGAACGCACATCAATCACGTTAAGCTGGTAATGGTTGTTCACAATTTCATAAGCCAGCTTGTCGGCAGCTATTTCACGGAATACACATTTTTGCTG
>JAFGEV010000338.1 GCA_016931385.1 Prolixibacteraceae bacterium | reverse complement strand
TTGAAAGTGCATCAATACAAATAGTTGCGAAACACAAATGACTAGTGACTAATGACCATTGACAATTAAAATGAAACAAACAAATTACCAGCAAATAGATTTTCTCGATTTCGATCCGAAACTGGACGGGAAAGAGCATTTATGGAAAGTTGGTCGCCCGACTGATATTGAAGTCGAAGAAAATGATGTTTTGTTAACCATCCCTTTTCAGAAACAAAAATGTTCTATCACCCTTGAAGCAGATAATAAAATAGCTCCAAAATATTTCAAGCTTTGTATACGGGCTTATGGCGATAAAATACTCAGGATTGCAGTTGCTTTTGAAGGAAAAGCAATGCCCGAAAGCATCATGCTTCAGATGGATGAATCGCTTGAAATAATGCCCCTCGAGTTTGTAAGAAATGAAACGGAATGGCTGGTTAAGGATATTTCAGGAACCATACGTGCCCGGTTCAACCGTAAGCCTCACCCAATCGACCATTGGAGCAACTTGTTGCCGGCCCCGCAGGAATCAATGGAAGCGGTATTTTACCCCGATGGCGAAAAGGCAATAGAAATTAGCGCCTGGGACCAGTTTTTTCCGGCCCGCCACGATGCTTTTGCACTGGCTTTTGTTGAGAATAAAAAAGGCATAAACCGTACAACCCTTTCGTTTCAGGCAAAAGCTGATGAATGCTTTGTGGGCACAGGAGAACGGTTCACAAAGATGGATTTGTCAGGACGCACCGTTCAGCTCAAAAATCAGGACGGACAGGGCGTGAACAACAGGCGTACATACAAGAATATCCCATTCTTTTTATCGAGCCGCATGTACGGTATATTCATGCATACATCGGCTTATGGGAAAATTTCGCTGGCCGATCATTCAAGCCGTTCAATTCAATTTCTGGTAGAGGAACCTTCCATTGATCTTTTTCTGATTGGAGGTGGGAATATTGAAGAAATCCTCTTTGGATATCGTAAGTTAACTGGTTTCCCTACGGTTCCACCCCTTTGGAGCTTTGGTACATGGATGAGCCGCATGACCTATTTTTCAGCCGATGAAGTCAATTATATATGCAACCGCTTGAGGGGTGAGGATTTCCCTTGTGATGTAATCCATCTCGATACCGGTTGGTTTCGTAAAGATTGGCTCTGCGAATGGAAATTCAATCCCGAGCGTTTTCCCGATCCTAAAGGGTTTATAAAACAACTCCGGGATAAAGGATTTAAGGTGAGCTTATGGCAAATGCCTTACATTGCTGAAAAAGCTGAACAATTGCCCGAGGCTTCAGCCAATAACTTTATCGCACCATTGCGTGAAGCGCGTCAACAGGGCGGCTCTAATTTCAGTGCACTTGATTATGCAGGCACTATCGATTTTACTTACGACAAAGCTACGGAATGGTACAAAGGTTTGCTTAAAGAATTGCTTGAAATGGGCGTGGTGTGTATTAAAACCGATTTTGGTGAAGAAATTCACATGGACGCTGATTATCATGGCATGAGTCCTGAAAAACTGAACAACCTTTATGCATTGCTTTATCAAAAGGCAGCTTTTGAAATCACCAGGGAAGTTACTGGCGAAGGAATAATCTGGGCACGTGCAGGCTGGGCCGGATGCCAGCGTTTTCCTTTGCACTGGGGAGGCGATGCTGCCTGTACATGGGACGGAATGGCCGGTTCGTTAAAAGGGGGATTACATCTGGGGCTGTCGGGTTTTGGGTTTTGGAGCCACGATGTGCCTGGTTTCCATAGTCTGCCCGACTTTATGAACTCTATTGTACCTGATGAACTGTATGTTCGCTGGACACAGTTTGGCGTATTTTCATCACATCTGCGCTATCACGGCACATCGAAGCGTGAACCGTACGAATACCCAGCCATCGCAGGGATTGTGAGGCGCTGGCTGAAATTGCGCTACGCGTTGATTCCATATATCATGGAACAAAGCCAAAAAACGACCATGACAGGTTTCCCGATGATCAGGGCATTGTTAATGCATCACCCCGAGGATAAAATTTGCTGGCATATCGACGACCAGTATTATTTTGGCGACCATTTTCTTGTTGCCCCGGTAATGAACAGTGAAAACCGCAGGGATGTATACCTGCCCGAAGGCAAATGGATAAATTTCTTTACCAGAGAAAAAGTCGATGGCGGGAAATGGTTGAAAAATTTTGAAGTCCCGTTGGACGAAATGCCTGTATGGGTTGAAGAGGGCGCTGTAATCCCTGTATATCCTCACAATGTTGAATGTACCGACGATATTAACTGGGAAAAAGTGAAAAAAATTGTTTTTAATGAATATTATAACGGAATTGAGAATAGCGTTTTATATGATTTACTTAAATAAACTTACTTTAGAACACATTGGAACTATTGTGACCTAATGTGCCTATTGTGGTAAAAAAATGACAGATGAAATTACTTGTTTTACTTTCTTTTCTATTTGTAGTTTCCATTAGTTATGGACAATACGACGAATTTCCACTTTACCCTGAAGGGTTAGAAAATAATCCAATTTCTTACGATGTTGAAGAATCTTATGTCGATTCAGTAGTTGCCCCGGGAGCGCTTTCAGGTAAAAACAGGGTATATAGTTATGTTTCAAATCCGACGTACATGTTATTTCCTGCCAGTGAAGCTGAAAACAAACATATCGGGCTGGTCATTGCACCGGGTGGTGGTTTGCGGAATGTATGGCTCGATAAAGAAGGTATTGATATTGCACTTTGGTTAAGCCAGAAAGGAATATCGTGCATGGTATTGAAATATCGTGTCAATCATCGGGATGAAAAGGGAAAATTCAAATACAAATCAGACGATTATAAAGAAGTTGCCGATCAGGATGCAAAACAGGCAGTTACCCTGATGCGCTCAATGGCTGGGAATATGGATTTCGACCCAGATAAGGTTGGAATGATTGGCTTTTCAGCCGGAGGTTGGCTTACCGAAAGAATCACCGTTAAAAAAGTTGATGGGATAGGAAATATGAAACCAGATTGGATGCCCGATTTTGCCGGATTAATCTATTTCAAAAATGAAGCGAAATATTTAAAAAACAAGAAGAACCTGAAAGACCTGCCCCCAATATTCATGGCTGTTGCACGCGATGATTACAGATTGGGCGTATTGAACGATCTCGATTATTTTACAAAACTTATTTTGGATGTTGAGAAATCGGAATTACATATTTACAACTCAGGAGGGCATGGTTTTGGAATATCAAACGATAAAGGCATTTCAGTAGCCACCTGGATTGACAGCTTTTATAACTGGATGTTGGATGTAAACCCCCAAACCCCCTAAAGGGGCTTAATTCGGTGCAAAATTAAATCATGCAAAAAGATGAAACGATTGGCTTTTTATAAACTTAACACGAAAATAAATCCCCCCTTTAGGGGGTTAGGGGGTAATTAATATGAACACCTGGAAAGAAAATTGGGAAGAATCGAAAAAGCATTACCTCGACTGGTGGAACCAAAAAGGGGTGGTAATCAGTATGTGGGAACATTTGTACACAGATGGCCGGTCTCATGCCATTATTCAAGCGCCCCCCGCACCTGAAAGCCTGGAACAAAAGTGGTTCGATCCGCAATGGAGGGCCAATGACTTGAATTACCGGTTATCAAAAAGCAGTTTTATGGCCGATATACCCCCGGTGGCCAATACCCATCTTGGGCCAGGTTCACTGTCGGCAATACTGGGAGCTGAACTTGGAGCCGGCGATGATACGATATGGATTAAACCAGTTGAGAGCTTCGATGACAACATCATTTTCAATAAGGCCAATAAATGGTGGCAAACACACGTAGAGCTTTTAGAACAAAGCAAAGCCTTATCGAATGGCAATTATTACGTGGGAATGCCCGATTTAATTGAAGGGCTTGACACGCTCGCCGGCTTGTATGGCTCCGATAATGTGTTGCTGAAAATGATGATGGACCCTGACGGGCTTAAAGAACAGCTTCAAAAAGTCAACGATATTTATTTCGAAGTATTTGATGAATTGTATCAGATTATCAGGGAAGGGGATGAAATGGCCTTTTGCTATTTTTCGATTTGGGGACCTTGCAAAGTTTCAAAACTGCAAAGCGATATTTCTGTGATGATTTCCGAAGAGGATTTCAGGTTGTTTGTTCAGCCCTACATAAGGGAACAAGCACAAAAAATTGATTATACGCTTTATCATCTCGACGGGGTTGATGCAATCCGTCACCTTGATGCCATTCTTGAAATTGAAGAACTGAATGCCATTCAATGGAC
>JAFGEV010000337.1 GCA_016931385.1 Prolixibacteraceae bacterium | reverse complement strand
CACAACGGCGACTGGCCGGGAAATAACATCAAATTCTGGAAAACAAACGATCCGCTCAGTAAATGGCGCTGGCTTATTTTTGGGGCCGAATTCAGCATGAACATCTACGGCCCCCCCGATCAGCCTAACTCCATGGAGTTTGCTACAACTGCTTATCACAATGGCTGGCCCAACCCCCCATGGTCAACCCTTTTTCTTCGGAAATTGCTTGTTAACCCCAGTTTTGAACAAAAATTTGTAACCCGTATAAGCGATTGCCTGAATACAAACCTGAACCCTGGTTATGTACTACCAATGATCGATTCCATTGTTTCGCTGATGGATGCAGAGATGTACTACCATCAAAACCAGTGGGGCCAAAGCTACAATTATTGGGAGGGCGAAATAGAACGGTTAAAACGCTGGGTGGAAGACCGCAACAATCAATTGCGCGGGTATGTGCGGAATTTCTTTGGCTTTAACACTGAAAAACAAATTACGGTTACAATATCGGATAATAACGCGGGCAGGGTTAAAGTAAATACTGTAATTCCCTTTGAATTTCCATTTCGGGGAAAATATTTCAGCGAGGTGCCTATAACCCTAACTGCCCTGCCAAAACCCGGTTACCGGTTTGTTCGTTGGGAAAACGGTTCAGCATCAACCGACCGTACCATTGAAATTAACCTGACAACAAACAAGCAGTTTTACGCGATATTTGAGAGTTCTCCTGTAACAGAAGAATTTATTGTGATTAATGAGATAAACTTCAAATCATCACCTGAAATTGATGCTGAAGACTGGATAGAACTTTACAACAATGGCAATCAAACTGTTGACCTCGGCGGCTGGATGTTACACGACGATATTGCCGAAAACGGATTTACATTTCCCGAGGGCACATTTTTAATGCCCGGCGAATACCTTGTTGTTTGTGTTAACCTTTCTAAATTCAATGCAATATACCCACAGGTTGAAAACGTCACAGGCGAACTGACCTTCGGGTTAAGCAGCGATGGCGACGTTATTTTTCTTATTGATGATACGGGAAACCTGATCGACAGGGTATTGTACGAGCCAAAATTACCATGGCCTGATGAAGCGTTCGGTTCGGGCGCAACACTTGAACTGTTGAATCCGGCAAAAGACAATCAGGAAGCCACTAACTGGGGGTACAGCAAACTTGGGGGAACTCCGGGTGAAAAAAACAGTGCATACTCAAGCACACCTACATTAACTCAAAGCAAAATTGTGGCCCAATGTACACCCACACATTTTTCCGATTATACTACATTACGCTTCCAGGGAAACCAGGGAAGCAATTTCACTGTTACAATTTTTGATATAAGCGGGAAGGTACTAACTTCGCACACCGGAACGTTTACAAATAACAGCACCCATTATCTCGATTTGTTTACCGAAACAGGGAAATATAAAAGCGGGCTTTATTTGATAAGGGTTCAAACTGAAAAACAGTCGAAAACCATTAAAGTAACCAGGTACTAACTTAATTTCAATGATTGATTACAAGGAAACCTGTTTAAAAGTCCAGGCAATAGTAAAAGAATGCGGTGAATTTATCCGGAATGAAAGCAGCAGGTTCCGTTCAGCAACCGATGTTGAAACCAAAGGGCACAGCAATTTTGTAACCTATGTTGACAAAACTTCGGAAAAGATGCTGGTAGAGTCGTTGGGAAAACTCTTTCCCGGTTCGGGGTTTATTGCCGAAGAAGGCACATCGGAAGTAAAAGGCGAACGTTACAACTGGATCATCGACCCGCTCGATGGCACAACCAATTTCATCCATGGTTTGCCGCCCCATTCCATAAGTGTTGCACTTACCGAGGGCCACGAGCTCGTTATTGGAGTTGTATATGAAATCACTCTCGATGAACTTTTTTATGCCTGGAAAGGAAGTAAAGCCTACCTGAACAATAAACCCATAGAAGTATCAAAGCACAAGGAACACCAGCAGGCGCTTATTGCAACCGGGTATCCTTATTATGATTTTGGTTTGATGGAAAAATACTTTCTTGTATTGAAGGAATTCATGGAAAAAACCAGCGGCGTAAGGCGGCTCGGATCGGCTGCCGTTGACCTGTGCTATGTTGCCTGCGGCAGGTTTGAAGCTTTCTGGGAATATGCGCTGCACCCCTGGGACGTTGCTGCCGGGTCATTCATCATCAAACAGGCGGGTGGAATTGTTACCGATTTCAACGGTGGCGAGGGTTTCCTCTTCAATGGCGATATTATTGCTTCGAATGAGCAATATTTCAACAAATTTTACGAAATTGTGCATAACCAATTGGGCAAATGCTATGAATCAGAAAAAAATCGAAATACTTAATGAACTCCTGGCAGCAATCGATGAACAAAACTTCGACCTGAATGCCTGGAAAGTGAAAGCAACACTGATCGTTAAAAAGATTTTTGGCGAAAACGATCCCAAGGCTGCATTAATCGATGGGCTGCATTACGACTATTCGAGCTGGGCCTTGCGAGATCACTCGGGCGGAAAAATCCACGACTCGGTTAAGGACAAGGCAAAAGAGATTGTTGAAGCAGCCATGGTTGAATTAAAACTTGAAGAAGGTGAAAACGCCTTGATGCAGAATATCAGGGATGAACTCACCGGATCGGAATTTGCTTTTTTACAGGAACATATAGCCTCATTGCCCGAAAGTGCCGACAATCTCACATCTTTCCTTAAGGAGCTTCCGGAGGGGAAAACTGAAAAAATATTATCAAAAATTATTGTGGAACTAAATAAACAGGCATAGCCTTCAGCATAAATTTCGTGAATGAAAAAAAACGCCGGATATTATGTTTTGCTTGCCCTTACCTGGCCAATGAAATTCTTTCCACTTGAATTTCACTACATTGTTGCTGATTTAATCTATTTCTTTATCTATCGTGTTTTTGCCTATCGTGTTGATGTTGTAAGGGAAAACCTTCATAACTCATTTCCCGATAAAAGCAAGACTGAACTTAGGAATATTGAAAAGAAATTCTACAGAGGTTTGGGCGAGATTTTTGTTGAAACCTTGTATTTCTCCTTCGCTCCTTCTGATAAAATATTGAAACACATTGATGTTGATTACACCGCGCTGAATGAATTGATTGAAAAAAAGCGAAGTGTAATCTTTATGGCCGGGCACTTTAGCAATTGGGAATATTCTTTTGTACTGGCAAAAAATGTGTCCATTCAGGTATATTTTGTCTATAAGAAACTTTCAAATAAGGCTTTTGATGAGTTTTACAAAAGATTCAGGTCAAAATTTGCCAGGCCATTGGAAATGAATGAAAGCTTCAGGCAACTGATGCATGATACAAACAACAATATCCCATTTGCATCCCTGCTCATCAGCGATCAACGTCCTTTGCCTCATGAAATAAAGCACTGGGTACGTTTTTTGAATCAGGATACTCCGGTTTTACTTGGAACTGAAAAGCTCGCGATCAAAACCAACTCAGCAATCTTATTTTTAGAAATAAGGAAAATAAAGAGAGGGTATTATAAGGTAAATTTGGAATTGCTGGAAGAGCATCCAAAAAAATCAGAAAATTTCGATATTACCACCCGTTTTATGAAACGCCTGGAACAATCAGTAATAAAATCACCGGAACAATATTTGTGGACACATAAACGATGGAAATACAAACGAGGAAAAAATTAACAGGAGATTGAAAATAGCTGTAGTCATATTAAACTGGAATGGCAGGGAGCATCTTGAAAAATACCTT
>JAFGEV010000336.1 GCA_016931385.1 Prolixibacteraceae bacterium | reverse complement strand
GTAATAATTTTCCCATCCTGTTCAACCTGGTTTCCGGTTACTTTGGCGCCAAATAGTTCCTTTTCAAAACCTGGGTAACATGTAGCTTTTTTCCCTTCAAGTAAGCCGCTGTGGCCTAAAACCAAAGGTGCAGCGCAAATGGCCGAGAGAAATTTTCCCTGCATGTAAAACTGGTTGATTTTTTCCTTTAGTCCCTTGTGGGCGTTAAGGTTGGCAGCACCGGGCATTCCACCGGGCAGGAAAATCATATCGGCATCGTCGTACTTTGCTTCACTGAAAAGCCCGTCGGCAATAATTGAGATATTATGCGAACCGTTTACGGCAAGCCCTTCCTCAAGTGATACGGTATAAACCGAATAGCCTGCACGTCGCCACACATCAACCGGGATGATGGCTTCCATTTCTTCAAATCCGTTTGCAAGGTGTACGAGTATTTTTTTCATATCTATTGGTTTAAAAAAGTCCTCTGGTTTATTCTTTTGTTTTCATTACCTGTCGTTTACAGGGGAAGCTTCAATCAGTGTTAAACAAACCGGCAACGAAACGGAAATGCTGTTGCCGCTGTTTGTTAACAGTCCGGTAGAATAGTCAATTTTAAATACAACAATATTATTGCCGTCCCTGTTTGCAGCCAGGAGAAATTTTCCTGAGGGATCGATGCAAAAATTGCGGGTAAATTCACAGTCGGAGGTTTGCCAGCCAACACGTTTAAGTTCTCCGGCTTCATTGTTAACTTCGTACGAAACGATGCTGTTGTGCCCCCGGTTCGACGCGTAAAGGTATTGGCCGTTGGGTGTAAAATGGATGTCGGCACATTTGTTGAACCCGTTGAACGAATCGGGGAGGGTAGAATATACGTTTTTAAAAACCGAATAGATTCCATTTTTGTCGGGAAGGTAAGTTTCTACCGAGCCGTTCAGTTCACACACTACGGCCATGAACTTCCCCGATGGGTGAAATGCAAGATGGCGTGGGCCGGCACCCGGCCGGGTAATAATTTCTTTTACAACTTCAAGTTCATCTCCCTTAATGGTGTACACATATATTTTATCGACTCCAAGGTCGCATGAATACATGTATTTGCCGGCAGGGTCGAAAATTGCACAATGGGCATGAGGTCCTTCCTGTCGGGAAGAGTCAGGGCCGCTTCCCTCGTGTTGGTGTGAAAAGGGTTCGCCGTTTGCAGCGCCATCGCTTGAAACCGGGATAAGGGCAACATTGCCGCTTCCGTAATTTGCAGCAACCACGTGCCCGGTCGCTGAGTTGCAATCGACATAGCAGGGGCCGTTGCCCAGTGAACTGAACGAAGTTTTTGGCGTAAGTTGCCCGTTTTCATGGTTAATGGCATATCCGCGTATCAAACCTTTTCCTGACGATTCACTGACTGTCCACAGCATTGTTCCATCATCCGAAATGCACTGAAAAGAAGGATTATCGAGAGTGGTAACCAGTTCGGGTTCAGAAATAAACCCTGTTTCGGAATTAAAATGGGAGAGGTAAATCCCTTTGCTGTTATAATGTGTATAAGTGCCGATATAGAGATAATAATCCTCTTGTTCGGAACTTCTATGGTTATCATTTGCTTTGCTGGTCCCTGTTAAAAGAAGAATCGTAAGAATAGCTGGCAAAATCTTCATAAATCTGATATTGTGATTTCGAATTTTATTGTAAATGTAATGAAAAGTAAACTGATAATTCAACCGGAAATTTCGGCAAGCAGCTTAACCAATTGTTCCCAAACAGATTTTATTAAAGTTGCAGGATCAGATTCATTGGAAAATTCAACAATGGTTTTCCCTTCAATCATGGCTTCAACAAATTTTTTATCGAAAGGTATTTTTGCAAGTAACGGAATCTTTTGTTCTTCAAGGAACGTTTCAGTTTCTGCTGTAATTTCAGCATTCAGGTCGTATTTATTGATAATTGCTGCCATAGGGATTTTAAAGCTTTCAACCAGTTCTGAAACCCTTTTTGCGTCGTGCAACCCCGATTTTGATGGTTCAATAACCAGTAGCACGAAGTCGCTGCCCGTGATGGACGATATGGCCGAGCAGCCTATTCCCGGGGGGCCATCGCTTATCACAAAATCAAGGTTGTTTTTTTGCGCGATTTTTTTTGCCTCGGAACGTACAAGCGAAACAAGTTTGCCCGAGTTTTCTTCACCGGCTGCCATTCGTGCGTGTACAAATGTTCCGAAGCGGGTATCCGAAATGTACCATGAATTTTTATCACTTCTCTTTGAATGAATAGCGCCTGCAGGGCATGTCCTTTCACACAGGCGGCAGCCCTCGCACTGAAAAGGATTTATTTGAAACGAACCATCGTTGCGGTGAATTGCATTGAACCGGCAATGGTCGATGCAAATACCGCACAGGGTGCATGATTTCTGGTCGATCTGTGCAACCCAGGCGCCTTCAAAAATATGCTCTTCCTGAATTACTGGCTTCAGTATTAGGTGCAGGTCGGCCGCATCGACATCGTTGTCGCACAATACTGCCTTTTCAGCCAGTGAGGCAAGTGCCGCGGTTATACTGGTTTTGCCTGTTCCGCCTTTACCGCTCAGTATGGTGATTTCCTTCATCCTTTTCAATTTTTTTTATAAGCCTTTCTGTTATTTGCCGAAACAACAGATCAATTTCAAGTGGAATGTTTTTTAAAATATTTCCGGTTGAATAAAGAGAAGCATATTCTTTCGAAAAGGGGATTTCTCCAAGAAGTTCGAAGTTGTTGTCATCAATGAATTTGTAAACCTCGTTATTACCCAGGCCGGCTTTATTAATTACAATCCCGAAGGGAAGTTGCATTTCTGTAACCAGATCAATCATCAGTTTAAGGTCGTGAAACCCAAATGGCGTGGGTTCGGTAACCAACACAACATAATCGGCATCGGAAATGGTTTCAACCACGGGGCAGCTAGTTCCAGGCGGGGAATCGAACAACAATACCTTGTGGTTTTCCGGAATGTTTTCCTTCGTTTTTTCAATCATCATGGTTTGCATGGTCGACCCGATATTAAGCCGGCCAACCATTAATTCGCACCCAAAACCTGATTCGTATCTTGAAATTTTGCCAATTGGGTCGGAGTGTTCGGTAATGGCATCAAAATTACAGGCAACACTGCAGGCCCCGCATGAATGGCAAAGTGTGGCATTGACTTCGGTAAATCTTGCTTTTTTGATTATTGAAATGGCGTTGAATTCACACCATTCTGCACATTTTCCACAGTAAGTGCATTTTTCTTTTTCGATGGATGGAACCAGCTTTGTAGCTGTTGATTCATTAAGTAAAACAGCATCATTAAAGAAAATCAGGCAGTTTGGTTCTTCAACGTCACAATCGGTAAGAAATACATTTTTCTTGTATTTTTCAGAAAGGTATTTGAATAAATTTACTGAAACCGTGGTTTTCCCGGTTCCCCCTTTTCCGCTCGCTATGGCTATTTTATATGACATAAATATTTTAAATTCCCCTCCTTCGTTTAAGCTTCGGAGGGTAAAACAAAATCCCCTCCTTCGCTTAAGCTTCGGAGGGTAAAACAAATTCCAAATTCCAAATCTTAAATCTTAAATTGCTCAACCTTAACCTCAACCTCAACCTCAACCTCAACCTTAACCTTAACCTTAACCTCAACCTTAGCCCTCTGCCCTCCGCTCTCCGCTCTCTGCCCTCCGCTCATCGCCTTTTTATGATCATCGCTCCTTTTTTTGTGCCGGTTAAATCGGCAATGGGGTTGCATTTGGCCATGAGCAAAAAATAGATATTCTTTTTCTCGTCCATCAGCCCTTCAAAATTTCCCTGGCCTTTTGAGATAACCAGGTCGGATAAATTCCATGCCTGTTTGAATTCAAATGAACAATAAGGTACAAGGGTCGAGGGTGCATCATAACCATTGGCAATAACTTTGCAAAGTTTATCGATACCGACCTGTTTAGCGTCTTCAAGGGTTATGTCGTTTAATACCGGGCGGCCACGAACAACGAATGTGATTCCCGGATGTTGCAGGGTTTCAATAAAAAGTTTGTCGAAAACAATCTCACCTGCATTGTCGCCAAGGTAAAGCACGTTTTTGGCCTGTTTAATGTCGCTTTCAAGGTGTTCGCTATCGTCGATATGAAAAGGTTGGTGCAGCTTTTCTTCAATAAAGGGTTCTAGCTCCCCGGGTACCGAATGCGCGCCATAATCGATAATGTTACCTATAACAGCCAGTTTAGCAGCTGCTTGTACCGGAGATGTGTTTTTATAAATCAAATCTTTCCAGTAGTCGTAGGTTTTCAACAGTATTAAATTGGTAAGCTGTTTTTCCTTAAGGTACAAATCGTCCATGTTGAGGTGCCTGCGGGCAATGCGTTGAACATGTGTGGCAAGAAACGGATTGGACATTCCCTGATTTTTCTCCAGAAACGATTTCGCTTCAGCGATTAACACAGAAGCTTTTTTGTTTGGTGTTGAAAATTTCTCAATTAATTTCTCAACGGTTTTTATATGGCAATTGAAACACTCTTCCTCCATAAATTAGTGATCGCAATAGTTTGCCGTAAAATTGATATTTTGATTAATGAATCCGTCGATTAAAAATTTTGCATCCATTTCAGGTGCCCCTACAAATACATTAACCCCAGCATGCTTAAAAAGCTGTATAGCACGTTGTCCCATGCCCCCGGCAATGATATCGGTAACCCCTTTATCGGCTAAAAACTTTGGCAGTAGACCTGGTTCATGAGGTGGTGCATCAATGATTGTTTCGTTTGCTACCTGTTTGTTTTCAATCTCGAAGATGGCAAATGCCCGGCAATGGCCAAAATGCGCATCTAACATCCCATTACTTACAGGGATTGCAATTTTTTGTTTCATGATTTTTTAATTTTTTTAAAATAATACAATGTTCTTCCTGAAATTATTTTTTCGAATTCGCCTTTTGAAGGCAATTTCTGAGTTAAGGGTTTATGCCTGAAATGGTATTGTCTGGTCCAACTTGTCGATTACCCCTTGGATGGGTTCTTCAATGTCGACTTCAATAAGCTGAATGTTAAATTTTTCGAGTAACGATTTGGCTTTTGGCCCAAAATGGCCCGAAATGATTCTTTCGGCCTCCAGTTCAACCATCAATTCAGCGGTTTTAGTTCCGGCTCCGCCCATTGCTTCAATGTTTGGGTTCTGATGGAATGAAGTTTTTCCGGTTTCGGTGTTATAAAGGCAAAACCATTGTGCACGCCCAAAGCGGCTATCCATTATTGAATCAGGCGTGTTTCCTTTCGACGTAATTACAATTTTCATATTATGTGTTTTTTATGGGCATAGGTGGCCCGTTCGTTATTTTTCATGTTCAAATTACCCGTGTTGTATGAGTCGATTTGCATAGCGGGCACTCTTCTTTCCCCGTGTTTGAATGTATAGTAAACCGGGCATGGCATTCTTTGCATTCAAACCATTCTTTTTCGGTAAAACTGCTTCCACATTTTGTGCTTATTTCTCTTGTTTCAACCAGGGCCAGGGCAATTTTTCGTCGTGCTTTTTCATAAATACGTGCAAATGTAGCCCTCGAAATACCCATTAAAACAGCGGCATCGTTATGGTTCATTAATTTATAATCGGCAAGTTTTATAGCCTCATACTCCTCGTATAGCAAATTTACAGGCTCGTTGTTAACAAACGGGCAACCGTATGGTCTGTAACCTCCAAAACGGGGAGGTGCATTTATTTTTCTTAATGTCCTGTTTCGTGGCATAAATAAATAAAGTGCGAAAATAATGAGAATATTCTCAAATAACAAATCAAATTCTAATTTGTATGTTTGTTGCAGTATGAAAAAATGAATCTTTAAAGTAGACACTTGTCAGTTTTAATAGGTATTTGCATGATATTTATCATGCTTGTAAATAGATTTCTGCGATGAAAGATTTTGTGGTTGATAAATTTGTAAATTGAACATATGTTCTATAAATTTACAGAAATTTAGACAATATAAATGCCAAGGCTTCGTCAATTAAGCAGGATACAGTTGCCTCCGCGAGCAAAGAGTTTTATCCCCGTGGGATATTATCGTGACCCGGATTATCCGGTTCAGTTAAATTATGAAGAATATGAAGTGTTCAGGCTTCTCGATTACGAGGGTTTAACGCAAGCAGAGGCAGCATTGATAATGAAAGTTTCGAGGCCAACAATAACCAGAATTTACGAACGTGCCAGGAAAAAAATTGCCCAGGCAGTTACCGAAGCCAGGCAGTTGATTATTGAAGGCGGCAGGGCTTTCTTCGATGGCGATTGGTTTTTATGTGAGCGTTGCGAAAGTCATTTTAACAACCCGCTGAACGAAGTTGTTGAAAATTGCCCGCTTTGCCAGGGTGTATATTTACAACAAATAAACGATCGGATATGAGGATTGTAGTACCAGTAAACGGATCTGATAATAATGCTGTAATATCGAGGCATTTTGCACGTAGCACCCATTTTGCCATTATAGATAAACTTGCCGGCACCCGCGAAATAATTGAAAATCCTTTTGCCAGTGTATCAAAAGGAGCAGGAATGAAGCTTGTCGATTTTTTGCTTAACAAATATAAGGTGAATACAATAGTAGCTTTTGAACTGGGCCTGAAGGTTCAGCAGGTGGCATCAGGAAAAAAAATGCAGTTAATTATTATATCAGGAAAAATGAAACAGTTGAAGCATGTGCTGACGTTGATTTTTCCCAATGATGAACAAATTAAAAAGTAATATTATGGATAAACAAAAACGTATTGTAGTAATTGGCGGTTCGGCTGCCGGGCCAAAAGCAGCTTCAAAAGCACGCAGGTTGGATGAATTTGCCGACATAACCCTTATTCAGAAGGATGCCGATTTGTCGATGGCATCGTGTGGCTTCCCCTACTATGTAGGTGGTTTTTTCGACAACCGGAACCAGTTGCTGAGTACGCCAACCGGGGTAGTGCGCGACCCGAAATTCTATCTGAATGCAAAAGGTATAAAAGCGCTTGTTAGTACTGAAGCCAAACGCATTGATACAAAGAACAAAGTGGTTGAAGCCGAAAACCTGTTAACGGGTGAAAGAATTGCTGTGCCTTACGATAAATTAATTCTAACAACAGGTGCAAAACCAAATATGCCCCCCATTGAAGGTGTAGAGCTTGAAGGGATTACAACACTACAGTCGATGCGGGATGCCGATTTCCTGCGAAAAGTACGTGATGAAGGCAAGATTAAAAAAGCAGTTGTGATAGGCGGTGGTTTGATTGGCATTGAAACAGCTGAGGCATTAAACCTTGCGGGCATTGAAATAACGATAATCGAGCTGCTTCCGCAGTTGCTTACATTTCTCGATATGGACATGGCCAAACTGGTTGAAAATTACCTCAGGCCGAAAACCAATGTAATTACCGGAAATGGTGTGGCAAAATTCCTGGGAAGCAATGGAAAACTGTGCGCGGTAAAACTGCAAAACGGCACCGAAATACCCTGCGAACTGGCTGTTGTTGCCATTGGCGTAAAACCCAACGTGAAACTTGCAGCCGATGAGGGAATTAAAATTGGCGAACTTGGCGGCATTGTTGTCGATAAATACATGCAAACTTCAGTTGAAGGTATTTATGCTGCTGGTGACTGTGTTGAAATTCCCAACATGATTACAGGCAAAAACGTGCTGGCGCCCTATGGCGACCTGGCCAACCTTGAAGGAAGGGTAGCGGGCGAAAATGCAGTTATGGGCAATACGGTTACATTCCCTGGGACAATTCAAACGGGTATCTGTAAAGTATTCGACTATCATGTTGGGACAACCGGTTTGTCGGAAACAATGGCCGAAAAACTCGGTATAGCAGTTGATACAGTAATCAATGCAAGCCCTGACAAACCTGGTTTTATGAGTGGAAAATTATTGGTGTCGAAGTTAATTGTTGATAAGGACACTTGCCAGGTATTGGGTGCACAGTGTGTTGGCCCCGGCGATGTGTCGAAACAAATTGCAATATGGGCCATGGCCATCAGGGCAAAAATGTGCGTCGAGGACATGGTTAATGCCGATCTCCCCTATGCACCACCATTCTCGCTGGCCATTGATCACTCCATTGCAACCGCACATATTATGCAAAACAAGCGCAAAGGGCGTTTTACCGGCATTAATGCAAAACAACTCAAAAATAAAATCGATAACAATGAAGATATCTTCCTGCTCGATGTACGCGGTTTTGACGAATACGAAGAAATGCGGCTTGGAAGAGGCGAAACACTCATTCCTCTTGGCCTACTCAGAAACAGGCTCAATGAACTTCCCGATGATAAAAACAAGGAAATTATTGCTTATTGCAAGATTTCATTAAGAGGCTATGAGGCAGCGGTTTTACTGCAAGCTTACGGTTACAAAAATATTAAAGTGCTCGAAGGAGGCCTGATGGCCTGGTACTATAAACGAGAACGTTAATGGTTAACGTTGAGATTGTTATTTTTAAAGTGCCATCAGGGTTCAACCCGTCGATGGCACTTTTTAACTTGCTGTAATGGCAACGGTATAAATAATAGACAAAATGAAGATTGTTACCCTTATTGAAAACATGGTTGTGAATGCCGGGCTGGTAGCCGAACATGGCCTCTCATTCATGATCGATACCGGACATACAAAAATTTTATTCGATACCGGACAAACCCGCTTATTTGCTCAAAATGCCCAAGAACTTGGATATGAAATATCATCGGTCGATTTGGCCGTCATAAGCCATGGCCATTACGACCATACTGGCGGCCTGGCTCATTTCATCGAAACAAACGAAACGGCCCCGGTTTATATCAAAAAGGAAGCTTTTGCCCGAAAAACAAGTGTTGACCGGTATATCGGAATAAACCCGGTCATCAACTCGGGAAACAAAAGGTTTCGCTTTGTAGATGATGTTTTTATGTTGGCCGGGAATATTTATATTTTTCCTTTTGTGAAAACTTTTTTTCCAATCGACCAGCACTTCGATGGATTTTTCATTGAAGAAAATGGTGTGCTTAAACCTGATACTTTCAACGATGAAATGTTTGTGGTAATTGTTTCTGATGATGGGTTAAGCATTATCAGCAGTTGCTCACACACCGGGATTACGAATATTGTTGAAACTGCCAGCCTTTATTTTAATATGCCTGTAAAACGGGTTATCGGAGGGTTTCATATAAGAAATACGAGCAGTGAAGTAGTAAAACACATCGTGGAATATTTCAATTCAAAAGAAATTGAAGAAATATTCACATGCCATTGTACCGGCGTTGATAAATTTTTCATTTTGAAGAAGGATTGTGATGCGAATGTTTTTTACAACCACACCTGTCGTGAAATCATTGTATGAATTAAAAGCTTTTACTGAACAAAAAAAAATGGTATTTGTTTTAGAAGTGTTAAAATGTTTATACAAATAATCAATTATAAAAATTAAAATTATTGAAAATGGAAGAAAACGTTCAAAAACAAGTATCGATGCCTCGCATCGGTGAAAAAGCGCCTGAATTTAAGGCAGTAACAACGCAGGGTGATATAAACTTTCCTGCTGATTATAAAGGTAGTTGGGTCATTCTTTTCAGCCACCCGGCCGATTTTACTCCGGTTTGTACTTCGGAATTCATGACTTTTGCCAGCATGGAAGATAAGTTTGCTGAAGCCAATTGTAAACTGGTAGGTCTTTCAGTCGATGGGTTGTACAGCCACATTGCCTGGCTTCGTACAATCAAAGAAAAGATCGAATATAAGGGTATGAAAAACGTTGAAGTTAAATTTCCCCTTATTGAAGATATTACCATGGAAGTAGCTAAAAAATATGGCATGATCCAACCGGGAGAAAGCAATACCAAAGCTGTTAGGGCTGTGTTCTTTATCGATCCACACGGGGTAATCCGTACCATCATTTATTACCCGCTTAGCCTGGGACGTAACTTCGACGAGCTATACAGGGCTTTGATAGCCTTAAAAACCGCCGATGAGTTTAGTGTTGCCACACCGGCCGACTGGCGTCCGGGTGACGATGTAATTATTTCACCTGCCGGTTCGTGTGGGACTGCACAAAGCCGGATGGATGGCAAAGAAGAAGGCCTCGAATGCAAAGACTGGTTCTTCTGCACCAAGAAACTCGACAAAGATCAGGTGTTGAAAAAAGTGCTGAAAAAGTAATGTTTGTTAAAAACATTCTAAAAAACCGCTTATCGGAGCAACGATAAGCGGTTTTTTTTTGTTTTGTTATTTTTTGTTGAAAATTAATCAGAAACAAGGTAATCCATGGCAGCCTCTTTTGTGTTGAAGGCTTTCATGTTCCGGCCCGATATCATCAAAAAACTCTTGAACATGATTGTAATGAGCCCTGTAAGGCCAAACACGGCGCTTTTCTTGATGTGCGGACTGTTGTATTTTACATTTTCAGTCATTATGACCCTGATGTCATTGTTGAAAAACATGTTTTCGACATTAACGAGCGATAAAACCGAATCTCGTGGTTTCGACCGGATGTATTCTGAACCATCTTGTAGAAGTTGGATAATCTCATCTTTTGTTTTTAAATTTGAATAATCAACATAAGTGATTTCTTTTCCTTTGTAAAGAATTTTTTCAGGTTTCCTCATCATTTTTCTTTTTTCGTTTTGCTGGGTCAATTTAGCATAAAATGAAATACAAGTCAATAGAAGCTATTTAAAAAAATATTCATTGTTTTAATGATAAAATGAAAAAAAGTTGCTTAAAAAAGTAAGAATTCTTTAGTTTTAGGGGTAAAAACCATTACGATCAAAAGGCCGGGATGGATAAAAAAACATGTTGAAAACGAGTGATTCAATGGATAAGTTTAGTCGCCGCGATTTTATAAAAACTTCAGGTATTGTTGCCGGTGGTTTGTTGCTTTTGCCTTGTTGCAGGTACACTGAGCAACCTTATCGTTTTTTCAGTCCCGAAGAGGCTGATTGCATTATAGCCTTATCAGAACAGATCATTCCCCACGATAAATATCCCGGGGCTACCGATGCCGGTGTGATTTATTATATCGACCGGCAGTTGTCATCGGTATTTCATTACGACCAGCAAACTTATCGCCTGGGAATTGAATCTATGCAATTAGCCTGTAATGATATGCACAAAAAGCTTTTTCAGGATTTACCCGTTTCGGCTCAGATAATGGTTATGGAAGAAATGGAAGCGGGAAATTTAAACAAATACAACTGGCCCGGAGGCAATTTGTCATCGTTCTTTAACCTTGTATTGAAGCATACCATGCAGGCCTTTTACGGATCGCCAATTCACGGAGGCAACAAGGATTATATGAGTTTTGAAATGTTACAAATTGATTATCCACTCGTAATCGGGCAAAACCGTTACAATTCATAAATCAGGAGCATGAATAAGAAAAGGGTTAATGCAGTAGTTATTGGTGCCGGTGCCGGTGGGGGCATTGTTGCAAAAGAACTTGCTGTTAATGGCCTGAGTGTTGTTTTGTTTGAAAGGGGCAAATGGCCGGTTTATGATGAACATCCAAATGATGAGTTGATCTCGCAGCGAACAGAAGTTTTGGGTTCGCCTTTTGGCCCCGACCATGAAAAAAACCCACGTGTTGTTGTTGAAGCTGATGGCCGGCGGCATATCGTTACTCCCATTGCCGGAGGATACAGTAATAACGCAGCTTGCGTAGGATCGGGTACAGTGAGCTATGGCGCTATGGCCTGGCGTTTTATGAAGGAAGATTTTCAGCTTAAAACGATATATGGGCCGGTTGAAGGATCGACACTTGAAGACTGGCCAATAACATATGATGATCTGGAGCCATTTTACGAAAAGGCTGAGTGGGAGATAGGCGTTTCGGGCGATGATGCATCTAATCCCTTTGCACCACACCGAAGGAAGAAGCAACCTATGCCACCCTTTGAATATAATCACGAAGGAACGGTAATTTACAACGCTGCAAAACGGCTTGGTTTGCACCCCTTTCCAATTCCCATGTTGCGGAACTCGGTACGTTATAACCAAAGGCCTGCTTGTATCCGAAATCGCATGTGTTGCGGCTTTGCCTGTCCGGTTGATGCAAAAAACGGAACACAAAATACGGTGATCCCCATCGCGTTGAAAACCGGAAATTGCGAAGTACGCACGCAATGTATGATTGCCGAAATAGTGATAAACGAAAAAGGAAAGGCCGAAGGGGTAAATTATTTCGACGAAAAAAACAAAGGTCATTTTCAGCCCGCCGACATTGTTGTCGTTTCAGGTGGAGCCATCGAAACAGCCCGGTTGCTGCTCAATTCCAAATCGAAATTGTTTCCCCGTGGCGCAGGCAACAACTACGACTGGGTTGGCCGAAATTTACAGGGACATGCCTACACAGGCGCTTTTGGTCTGTTCGACTACGATATACTTGATTTAACAGGTCCGGGGGCAACTGTTGCATTGTGTGATTTTAACCACCATAATCCCGGCATGGTAGGTGGCGGGTTGCTTGCCAATGAATTCAACCGTCTGCCATATTTGTATACCAACATCAGGCCACCCGGTTCGGCACGGTGGGGGATAGACCATAAAAAATTCCAGTACGAAATGTACCGGCGCACTTCCCAGGTTGTAGGGCCAATACAGGAAATGCCTGCTTTTGACTCGCGTGTAACAGTTGATGATAATGTAAAAGATTTTTGGGGATTGCCCGTTGCACGACTTTCTGGCTCCAGGCATCCGCTCGATTACGAAAATTGCAGGTTTCTTTCTGCAAAAGCAGAAGAAATTCTGAAAGAAGCCGGCGCGTATCATACTTGGCAAAGTGTTGGTGGAAGAGGGTTGAGCGGGGGGCAACACCAGGCGGGAACAGCCCGCATGGGCAACGATAAAAAAACATCGGTGGTGAACCGTTTCGGGCAGATGCATGAAATTGACAACCTTTTTATTGCCGATGGAAGTTTGATGGTTAACAATGGAGGCTTTAACCCTGCACTTACAATTATGGCACTTGGCTATTGGGTTGGTGGTTACATTGCAAATAATTTTAGCAGCACGAAATTTCGTACGGGTTAATAAACTTGAAAAGATATGGCTTCAAAAGCTTTACGAAAAATAATTCTGATTTTTGTTTCGGTTGTGATTGTGCTGGTTATTGTCACTGGAGTCGGCTATAGCTGGTGGAATAACGCCATGCCTGAAAAAACATGCATGCAGTGTCATGAGATTGTTCCATCGGCTGAAAAATGGTATGCCTCGGCGCATCGTGATATTCGTTGTGCAGAATGCCACGGCACGGCTTTTAGCAACGGTATTCACAGCCTGAAAGAAAAAGCAGGCATGGTTTTTCAGCATGTTAACCGAAAAGTAGAACATGAAAACATTCATTTGAATGAAATGCAGTTGCTTGAAACCATGGAGCGATGTGTAGGTTGTCACCAGTCGGAATTTGCACGTTGGAAGGCAGGTGGGCATTCAGTTACCTATTCAGAAGTGTTTGAAGACAGCGCCCACAATGCAATGGAAACACCCTACTGGGATTGTTTGAGGTGCCATGGAATGTTTTATGATGGAAACATAAAAACTTTGGTATATGATGACCAAGAAAAGCTCGGCGGTTGGGCTTTAAAAAACACTGAACAGGCAAATTTGCCAACCATACCGTGTATGGCTTGTCATAAAATGCATGCAGAAAATATTCCAATTGGGGAAGTAAAAGAAAAAGGGATTGTAAAGCGGAATAAGGCTGTTCATTTTTATATTCGTTCTGATAAGAGGTATCAACGAGCCGACAGGTTGTTGCCGGTTGCAATGGTCGATAAAAGCGGGAATAAGGTAGATGTAAGTAACGATCCGGCACATAAGCTTTGCATACAATGCCATTCGCCCAATTTTAAACGGGAGGTAAATTCAGAGGATGACCGCACGCCAACAGGCGTTCACGAGGGAATTTCATGTGTTGCCTGCCACGAAACGCATTCAAATGATGTAAGCAAATCATGCTGCAACTGCCATCACATAATCAGCAATTGTGGGCTCGATGTAACCCAGATGAACACTACATATCTTGATATTAACAGCCCGAATAACATTCACTCCGTAACCTGTACCGATTGCCATGATAATTTATAGTTTGATGATATTATAACCAACATGGTTTGAAAAGGATACCAAAACCTGTCACCTCTCAACCTTAACCTTAACCTTAACCTTAACCTTAACCTTAACCTCAACCCTTCATCCATTCCAGATATCTTCTCCATGCCCTGAACCATACCCTGGCGATCGAATCAATTGCATCGATTAAAATAAACCGGCTGTAATCATCAAAGCTGTATTTGTTGTTGATATTGAGAAATTCATCCCACTCGAGGTTTTCGGGCGTATATTGCTGAGGGATCATTTCATAGGCTGTGAGATATGAGTATTGAGTAATTGCTGACATAAAATCCCAGGTATTGTTATTGCCCGAACCGTATGATGTATAAAAAGAGCGGTTCGACATTTCGTTTTCTATCCAAGTAAATAGCAGGTCGTCTTTCATTTTTAGAGGAAATCCTTCTTTGTCGTAGAAGAATCGCTCGTTGTCAAGATCAATCGCATAGCAATCACGCACTTTATCGTCCCATTCTTTTTCGATATGGGCATGTATGTCGTCAAATGATGAAAATGGCCTGTCGTCGCAGTGAAGCGGCATATGTGCATCGGCAATGTAATGGCTGAGCATGAAAAAGATTGTAGCAATGTGGTGGTCGTTGGGGCTTATAGGTGATCCCTTTTCCTCGCTTTCCTGCATCTTTAGATTGTCGATGATGCTGTGTGTGAGAGATTCACACCTGTCGGGAAGGTTTCCGCCTTCAACTGTGTAGGGTTTCATATAAAGGCTGCTCTTTTTGCCAATCTGGAAGATATGGTAAGTTCCCGAAAGCTTACGAAAAGTAACTTGTTGGTTTCCACCCGAAGGTTTGTATTTTAGCACATGGCTTGTGGCCATATCTTTAATCACTGCATCGGGGTACCAGGCTCCTTTTATTACCGAGTCGCGGTTGTTCATGAACCATTTCAACAGGCTTGAAATTACGAGCTGGTTTTTCTTTGAAGTTTGCGTTTTCTGAAGCCTTTTCATGGCCATCATAGCCAGCCAGGCATGGGTGTATTGTTTCATATGAAAGGTTTAAAACAGCATACAAATTACGACATATAAGTAAATTGTCAAAATAAGTTGTTCAATAATTTGTACGGTTTAAATTTTATAAACATTATTATTGACCATTGTTTTAAGGAGGTATGAAAAAAACAATGAAAGACAGCACCGAGTTGTTTTTAATGCCATCTTTCATTTATTTGAGAATCCTGTTTTGAAAAATATTGGAGTATGATAAAGGGTTATTTATTTTTTAATATCATTTTGCGGGTAGCCGAAAAAGCATCGGCACTGAAGGTATAAAAGTAGATACCATCAGGGAACTTGACTGAATCAAAAACAATTTCATGGTTGCCCTGTTGATATTTTTTTCCTGCCAGCTCAGCTATTTCAGCACCTTGTAAGTTGAAAACTTTTAGTGAAACATGTGTTTGTTTTGGTATTATAAACGATATGGTTGTTTTACCGTTAACAGGATTAGGGTAATTTTGCCATAACTTAAAACCATCTTTTTCAGTCATTTCATTAATACCCACGGGGGTTATTGGTGGCTCACATTTGTTGGCAGCTGTTTCACCTTCCTCAGCCGGAATGTTTTTTAAACTTGAAATGCATATTTTATCAAGCTTTGCACCTTCGGCAGTAAAAGCAATTGTTAATGTATGGTCGCCGGGGCTTAACTGATTAGTAGTGAATAGCTTCTTCCATTGCATGCCAGAGGTTGTTAAACCAGCATATTTTTTGAATGAACCATCGTCGAGTTTTATCCAAAAAGCTGAACCGTTTGTTTTTGGACAATAGAGCCTTGCAAAAAAATGGAAGGCCGTATCTTTTGTTGTTGTGAAAGGTAGATTGATAGAGCTTGCTTCGTCAATTGTTTCAGCTGAATTGTTGCTAAGGCCTGTTTTAACAGCCACCACGCTGGCGTTTGAGGCAATGGGGTAATCCATAACAATCCAGTTTTCACCTACAGTTCCACATTCGGCCTCAAACCATATTGACTCGGTGCCCTGCCAGTCGCGTGATGGAAAAGCAGCCTCATCCTTTCCCCACCAATATGTCCAACGCGCGAAATCAACATCGGGGTATGTATTAATATG
Source organism: Prolixibacteraceae bacterium (assembly GCA_016931385.1). Classification (GTDB taxonomy): domain Bacteria; phylum Bacteroidota; class Bacteroidia; order Bacteroidales; family Prolixibacteraceae; genus DAIMEA01. The sequence continues at coordinate 13,968 of JAFGEV010000336.1, read as the reverse complement.
GATATCGGTGTTTGCTGTTTTGTCGTCAAGTAAAAACCTGTCAACAAATGCTTCCGTTGCAACACGTTGGTTGCTTGAAAGGGCGCAGTGTGAATGCCCTCCTTCAATAACGAAACCAAACCTTTCGGGAATGCCAAAGTTTTCCCATACTCTTTGGGCTGCCCGGCACGAAACATATCCCGATTCATCGGCCAGCCATACATAATCGGGGTTGCCAAACACGAGCAACGCCCGGGGGGCTACCATTGACATTAATTCATGATGGTCGTGTGGAAGTTTGGATACATTTTTCCCGGCAAACTGAAACATGTTGCTTATAAACCATTTACGATCGGTATTGCCCAGTGTTTCAACGCCTGTAAGCGTTTCAGACACCCGCCATGCTGCTGCACCTCCTCCACCTGATTCCTGAGCAATTGTAAGCGCTATCCTTTCGTCCAGGGCTCCTGCAAAAAGTGCCAGCTTTCCGGCATACGAACATCCGGTTACAGCAAGGTGGCTTAAATCGATGGGTAAAGAATCCTGAACCAGCTCCAGCCCGTCAATTATACGGCTTACACCCCATGCCCACGAAGAATATTGCCCTGCATAAAAAAGGTCGGGATAAAGTTTGTAATACGGATCGCTTTGAAGTTTCGACCCATAAGTAGCTACCTGGTTGTGTGTATACGGAATGATTGCTATGTTTCTGCTTGTAAAAATATCGGAAGGAAGACTGCCTGAACCAAAACCAAATCCTGCACCTATAATGGCCGGAAAAGGCCCTTCTCCCTCGGGTAAGGTAATAGCTGATGTTAGTGTAAGGGTATTTTCACCAACTGTTACATTTACGGTTAGAACGCCATTTTCATAGCTGGCCGTAATTGAATCAGGCCGGTCAGGTTTGATGCCAATCTCATAGTTTTCAACTTCGGCTTTGATTTCTGCTCGCCTGCAACTCCAGCTTTCAAATGTTGTATCCCTGCCACTTCTGTCCGACCATTCAAACGGATCGGTAAGCGGCTCAATCACGGGCAGTTCGTTGATGTTAGGCAATACAGGTGTTGGGCAAACAGCCCCTGTGTTTTCAATATTATACACAAATGGAACTTCCTGTGCCGACATGCCTCCAAAAATGAACGTGTTTATTAAACACACCAATATGCCTGTTTTTAAATTTGTTTTTGCTTTCATCCTAAATCCTCCAAATCATTTTTTATTCTATCACTATAAAAATAAATATCTCAAAAAAAATGAGAATATATGCAATCGGTTGCAGATTTTTCAAATATAATTTTAAACGTTAAAATTGTTTTTGTATTTATCAGTCAATGAATGTTAATATTGAAGCAATACAGCAATTGTAATCTAACTATGCGATAAATAATTCAGGGGCATAATAATTTTAAAAGATGAACTGTTGATTGGGAAAAACAGGTTTTATGATTTATATTTTTTTGAAATCGGTTTACTGACTTTTTCCAATAATTATTAAGTTTGGAAATCGAAATAAAAAAATTATAAAATGAAACGGATTACGTATCAACCGGTTTTTAAAATCAGAACTTTTCTTATCGTATTTATAACTGCAACACTTTGTTTTTTTGCCTGCAAGCCTGAAAACAAGAGCAAAGAAATGCTGGCTGATGAAATGCGCCAGAGGGTTTCCATAAATGAAGGGTGGAATTTTTTTAAATACGACTCGGCCAATGAAGCTGATAAACTGATTTATGACACCCGTCTTGAACTGAAGAAACGAATCGATTTCCTGGTTGCCGATTCGAAACCAACCGAGGCTGATGAAATTGAAACTACCGAAAATGTACTCAAACCCTGGATTATGCCATCGGGTAACCGTTTTATTTCCGATTCAACAAAACACTATACCCGACCGGAAGGATCTCCTGGCAGCGATTTCCCATTTGTGCAGTCTGAATTTGATGAAAGTTCATGGGAGGTTGTTGATCTTCCTCACGACTGGGCAATTGAAGGGCCTTTTCAGGAAGGATGGAATACAGAAATTGGAGGTGGTATGGGAAGGCTTCCGGTAAACGGTGTTGCCTGGTACCGTAAAAAAATCGATATTCCTGAAGATGATAAAGGAAAATCGGTTTTTCTTGATGTCGACGGGGCAATGTCGTATGCAATGGTTTGGCTAAACGGGAAACTGGTTGGGGGCTGGCCCTATGGTTATAACTCATGGCGTGTAGATTTAACTCCTTATATTGTTCATGGCAAAGAGAATCAACTTGCTATCCGTCTTGATAACCCGGCAAATTCATCGCGTTGGTATCCGGGTGCAGGTATTTACCGGAATGTATGGCTGACCAAAACCAACCCTGTTCATGTTGCCCAATGGGGAACATTTATCACGAGCAGTGATGTAAGCGAAAATTCAGCAACAATAAATCTTGAAGTAACCATCGATAACGATTCTGAAAATGAAGTAACAGTAAATACTGTAACCGAAGTTTATGAATTAGATAAAAATGGCAACAGAAAAAATGGAGTGGTTGCGACAATTCAAACACCCGATATTCAAATCGGCAAAGGAAATTACATCAAAGTTGAAGGCAATACCCCGATAGAAGGGCCCAAACTCTGGGGGCCGCAACCAACACAGCAACCAAATTTATATATTGCTGTAACAACAGTTTTCCAGCAAGGAAATCCTGTTGATAAATATGAGACTGAGTTTGGAATACGTAAGCTTGAATTCGATCCCGATAATGGAATTCAGGTAAACGGTGAATTGATAAAAATCCAGGGTGTAAATAACCATCATGACCTAGGTGCGCTTGGGGCTGCCTTTAATACCCGTGCTGCCGAACGGCAATTGGAAATTCTCAAAGAAATGGGTTGCAATGCCATACGTATGGCGCATAACCCACCTGCCCCCGAATTGCTCGAACTGACTGATAAAATGGGCTTTTTGGTAATGGATGAAGTGTTCGATTGCTGGGAACGTAAAAAAACACCCCTCGATTTTCACCTGATCTTCCCCGACTGGCATGAGCAGGACTTGCGCTCGATGCTCCGGCGCGACAGGAATCACCCGTCAATAATCATCTGGAGTTATGGTAATGAAGTGGGCGAACAGTATACCGATATTGAAGGTGCAGAAATTGGAAGGAAATTGCACAACATTATAAAGGAAGAAGATGCAACACGTCCCACAACAAGCGCGATGAACTGGGCAAAATCGGATATGCCCTTTCCTGAGGTAATGGATATCATCAGCTTTAATTACCAGGGGGAAGGTATTCGCCAGGATCCAATTTTTGACGATGTTAAAGACCGCATTAAAACAAAACCACAATACGACATTTTTCATGCAAAATTTCCCGATAAGGTAATTTTAAGCAGCGAAACTGCATCGGCTTTCAGTAGCCGTGGTGTTTACTTGTTTCCCGTTACTGAAAACATCAGTTCTCCCACAAGAGATGGAATGGGGGGAGACTCAAAGCTTCTTCAGGTGAGTTCATACGAACTTTACGCTGTTGATTTTGGTTCATCGGCCGATAAGGTTTTTGCCTCGCTCGACAAACATCTGTATTCGGCAGGTGAATTTGTATGGACCGGCTTTGATTACCTGGGAGAGCCTACTCCGTACTATGAGTGTCGAAGTTCGTACAACGGGATTATAGACCTTGCTGGTTTCCCCAAGGACAGGTTTTATTTGTACCAGAGCCGATGGCGGCCCGATTTACCAATGGTTCATATCCTGCCCCATTGGAACTGGCCTGAAAGGGTAGGGGAAGTTACCCCTGTTCACGTGTTTACTTCGGGCGACGAGGTTGAATTGTTCCTGAATGGAAAATCTCAGGGAATAAAAAAGAAAGAGGCTTATCAGTACCGTTTGCGCTGGGACGATGTTGTGTATGAACCTGGCGAATTGAAAGCCATTGCCTATAAAAACGATAAAAAATGGGCTGAAGCGGAAACAAAAACAACCGGCAAACCTGCTGCGCTTTCAGCAACTGTCGACCGGAATACAATTATGGCAGATGGGAAAGACCTTGCATTTATCACCGTAAAAGTGGTTGATATTGATGGCTACCCTGTGCCAGATGCAAGCAATCATATTCAATTCAGTATTGAAGGGCCGGGTGAACTTGTGGCTACCGATAATGGCGACCCATCGGACATGGTTGAATTTCCTTCATCCGAACGCAAAGCCTTTAGTGGTATGGCGCTGGCAATTGTGAGGTCGAATGCAGGTGAAAACGGGAAAATCATTTTAACAGCAGGTTCAGAGGGACTGGAACCATCGCGGGTAGTAATAAAAGCAAAATAATTTAAATCGTTGTTTCCCGGGATTGATTTATCAACAAAAACCTTCAAGGTTTCCAAAACCTTGAAGGTTTGGGGCAGCAGCCAGGAATGGCTTGTTTAAAAAACTATGTTTACATTTATCGTGAAATAAACGTTTATGAATATCCAATCCCAAATCTTCCGCGACCATCTTGGTTCACTAACCGGAGTTGAATCCCATTTATACGCACCTGTAAGTAATCCGCACCCTGTTAAACACCGGTTTTTGTTATTTTATCATTTTCAATAGTTCCTGAAGTTCTTTATCCGAAATGTAATCTTTTTCGGATTTATCATAAACAGTAAGTAAATAAACATGTTCACGTACTGCAATAACATGTGTAATCGTTCTTGCACCACCTGATTTTCCTTTTCCCTTTGATTTTATCTTAACTCGAATTTTAAAACAGTCATTGCCTAATGCAGTTCCTTGTGTGGGATCATCTTCCAGCGAATTAAAAAGTTCCTCAAGTTCATTTTTGAATGATGCATATTTACGGGTAAGACGTTTGGCCTGCCTGTCAAAATAAGGGATGGTTTTTACTTTATAGCTCATTTAAAAGGTCCTTAGCATTGCGGGCTTTTAATTTACCTTGTTTAACCAGGTTCATTTCTTCAACGGCTTGTTTCAATCCTGAAAGAATTTCTTTTTTTGATTGTTCACCAAGTTCTTCATCTTCCAATCCTTTGAATTTTTCTTTAAGCCCTTCCCATTCATTAATAGGGATGAAAACCCCGGTTGTTTGCCCATTGCTATCTGATATGTATTGTAAGTTCATAATCCCAATTTTAGTTCTAATTGAAAACTTTAATAAACAATACAAAATTAAATAAATGTGGAATTAAAAAAAATGGCATTCTTTAGGCTACTGCAACGATTTTGCAAATTCAGCGGCTGGTGTCGATTTGCAACCTCCGACTACCGGGCACTTGAATTATAATCCTGATAACAAGCAAACTTTTGTTTAAACACGATATGAAACAGGGGTTGTCTCAAAAGCTGATCTTAAATATATTACTTAAACAATTTGAAAGTTTAAGCCTAAAGGGCTTAGTCATTTCAGCCCAAGGCATCGCCTTGGGTAATTGAGAGCCAAATAGCATAGCGGGCTGAAGGCCCAGCTTAATCAATTCATAATAAATCTGATGCCCTTTCAGGGCGCAAAATTATTCTTTCTCTCAGAACCCAATGCGACTCCCGGTTTTACCAGGATTGCATTGGGCTGAAATAAATTGGTTTTGGCTTCGCCGATTTTCAATTCAGCCCGATAAAATTTTTAGTAACTTACAAATTGTTAGTAAAGAAAAAAAGAGACTGTCTTTTGATACACCCTCCTGTTTTTGCAACAAAAACCTTCAAGCTTTCCGAAACCTTGATGGTTTAAAGTAGCAGCCAGTAATGGGGCAATATAAGTTTTTGTTTATATTTTTGCCCCTGCTTTCAACCTTTTTGTTCAATATTTGTCTAACTTTCAGTTTAAAATTTATTTATCATTAGGATGTTGATTTAAAAATAAATCGATGGCATTAACAAACAAAAAAATTTTCAGAATAACCATAAATGTTATTCTGGTGCTGGTATTATTGGGGATTGTGTTTTACCCAAAACTAAAATCCATATTTTCTAAAGGGGATGATCAGGTTTCTGGCCTGATGCGCGGTGCATCAATGCGAGGGGGAGGACAACCGCTTTATGCCAGTGGGTATTTAATTCTGCCAACCGAAATGAACAATCTATTTACCACAACTGGTTCGTTGTTACCGGATGAAGAGGTTGACCTTTCATTTGAAACATCGGGCAAGGTTGTTGGCATATTTTTTTCGGAAGGCACGCGGGTAAAAAAAGGCGATCTGCTGGCGAAGATAAACGACAGGCCTTTGCAGGCTCAGTTATTAAAATTACAAGCCCAGGAAAAGCTGACCAAAGAACGTGAATTTCGCCAGCGACAATTGCTCGAGCGGGATGCAATAAGCCAGGAGAGTTACGATCAGGTAGCAACCGAACTTCAGTCGATCGAGGCTGATATTAAGCTTATTGAAGCCAGGATATCCGAAACTGAGCTCCGGGCTCCATTCGATGGTATGGTTGGCCTGAGGATGATCAGCGAAGGAGCTTTTGCATCAACCCAGACCAAAATTGTCCGTTTGGTTAAAAACATACCTTTGAAAATTGAATTTTCAATCCCCGAACGTTATGCCGGCGAGATTAAGCCCGGTTACCCAATAACCTTTGTAATTGATGACATTCATAAGAATTTTCATGCCGAAGTATATGCAGTAGAACCAATGGTTGATATCGATACCCGTACAATTGTTGTCAGAGCTTTATATCCAAATACAAACGAAGAATTAAAACCCGGGCGTTTTACACAATTAAGAGGCCGGCTTTCCCAAATTGATAATGCAGTATCGGTACCTTCTGAAGCAATTATTCCTGAAATGGAAGGGGAGAAAGTATTTGTCTACAATAATGGAAAAGCCCGTGAAGTTAAAGTTGAGCTGGGGCTTCGGACCGAATCGCACGTTCAGGTTCGTTCGGGCCTTAATTTCGGCGACACATTGCTAACCACGGCCATTTTACAGTTGAGGCAGGGAATTCCTGTTCATCTCGATACTTTGGTTATTCCACAACCCGCTGAAAAGAACGAACTATGAGCCTGTCGTCAATAAGTATCAAAAGGCCGGTACTGGCTACGGTTTTTTCGCTTATAATCCTGCTGTTTGGATTGATAGGGATGACTTTTTTGGGTATCAGGGAATTTCCCAGTGTCGATCCGCCAATAATTTCTGTGAGCACTTCTTATCCGGGAGCAAATTCCGATGTAATTGAAACCCAGATTACCGAACCGCTTGAACAATCCATAAACGGGATTCCCGGTATCAGAACGCTTACCAGCCGAAGCAGCCAGGGGCGAAGCAATATCTCTGTTGAATTTGAATTGAGCGTTGATATGGAAACTGCGGCCAACGATGTTCGCGACAAAGTTTCACAGGCACAGCGTTTCCTGCCTCGCGATTGTGATCCGCCAATCGTTTCGAAAGCCGATGCCGACGCGAGCCCAATAATGATGATTGCCGTGAAAAGCCCTCAGCGCTCGTTGCTCGAAATATCAGAAATTGCCGACCTTACTTTTAAGGAACAACTGCAGACCATTTCAGGAGTAAGCGCTGTGATGATTTGGGGAGAAAAGCGTTATGCCATGCGTATATGGCTCGATCCGGCAAAAATGGCCGGTTATCAGCTAACTCCTATTGATATCAGGAATGCTATACAACGTGAAAATGTTGAATTGCCTGCAGGAAGCATTGAAGGAACCAATACCGAGCTAACTATTAGAACCCTGGGGTTAATGACCACTCCTGCTGAATTTAATAACCTGATATTGAAACAAACCGGCAATCAGACTGTACGTGTTCGCGATATAGGGCGTGCTGAACTTGGCCCCGAGGATTTGCGGGGAATCGTAAAAATGAATGGTGTGCCAATGATCGCGTTGGCCATAATTCCCCAACCAGGAGCCAACCACATCGAAATTGTTGATGAAGTATATGACAGGCTTAAGTTTATTAAGAAAGATTTACCCAACGATGTTGATTATGACGTAGGTTTCGATAATACCAAATACATTCGCTCATCAATTAAAGAGGTGATGTCAACCATTTACCTGGCTTTCTTTTTAGTGGTGGTAATCATCTTTGCTTTCCTTCGTGACTGGCGTACCACCGTTATTCCCATACTGGTGATCCCTGTATCGTTGATCGGATCATTCTTTATCATGTATGTTGCCGGGTTTACCATTAACGTGCTAACCTTGCTGGCTATTGTACTTTCAATAGGCCTGGTGGTTGACGATGCCATTGTGATGATGGAAAACATTTATGTAAAAATAGAGCAGGGCATGACTCCTTTGGAGGCCGGCTTAAAAGGGGCAAATGAAATATTTTTTGCAATTATATCAACAACAATCACACTTGTTGCTGTATTTTTCCCGATTGTATTTTTACAAGGTATGACCGGTCGGTTATTTCGTGAATTCAGTATTGTGATTGCCGGCGCAGTAACCATCTCATCGTTTGTGGCCCTTACGCTTACCCCGATGCTTTCAACGAAACTTTTAAAAACAAGGCATACACGGGGAAAGGCTTACCGTTTTACCGAAAAATTCTTTGTTGCATTAAACAATACCTACCGGAAGTCACTTGAATCTTTTTTAAACAGGAAATACCTGGCATTGGCTATTCTGGTGATTTCGTTCGTGCTGATATTTATTCTTTGGAAATCGATCCCGGCCGAAATGGCTCCTTTGGAAGACCGTTCACAGATGAATGTGAGCATTACCCCGCAAGAGGGAGCTACATACGAATACAACCTGGCGTACGTTGAAGAAGTTTCCGATTTATCGGAACAGTTAATCCCCGAGTACGATAAAATTACCTCACTCGTGAGGGGAAGCTGGGCCTTTGTAAGGATATTGCTTGTTGAGCCCTCGGAACGGGACCGTACCCAGCAGGAAATAGCAGCCAGGCTTACGGCCGAGTTGAGAAAGAAAACCCAGGCCCGTGCCAATGTGATTCAGCAGTCGACATTCGGCGGCCGCCGTGCCGGATTGCCCATTCAATACGTTTTACAGGCACCCAATATCGAAAAGTTGCGTGAAATATTGCCTGAGTTCATGGCACAGGTTGATGATAATCCGACTTTTGTAATGGCTGATGTTAACCTCAAATTTACAAAGCCTGAGTTGCAGATTGAAATTAACAGAGACAAGGCAAACCTATTAGGTGTTTCAACACAAAACATAGGTCAAACCCTTCAATTGGCGCTTAGCGGGCAGCGCTTCGGATATTTCATAATGAACGGTAAACAGTACCAGATTCTTGGTGAAATGGCCCGTGAAGATAGAAACAAGCCTCTTGATCTGAAATCACTGTATGTACGTAACAACACGGGAAAGATGGTCCAGCTTGATAACTTTGTTGAACTGAAGGAATCGACTGCTCCTCCACAGCTATACCGCTACAACAGGTTTGTGGCTGCCACTGTTTCAGCAGGTTTGGCCGAAGGAAAAACCATTAGCCAGGGGCTTGAAGAGATGGACAAAATTGCCAAAAATGTGCTCGATGATACATTTCGTACAGCATTGGCAGGCGATTCAAAAGATTTTACCGAAAGTTCTTCGAGTTTGATGTTTGCCTTTTTGCTTGCTATCGTATTGATATTCCTCGTTTTGTCGGCCCAGTTCGAGAGCTTTAAAGACCCGATTATTGTGATGATGACCGTGCCACTGGCATTGACCGGTGCCCTTGTTTTTATGTGGTATTTCAATATTACTATGAACATTTTCAGCCAGATCGGGATCATCATGCTTATTGGCCTGGTATCGAAAAATGGTATCCTGATTGTTGAATTTGCCAACCAGCGTAAAAAAGCCGGCATGAATAAATTTGAAGCCATCAAATATGCTGCTGCAGCCAGGTTCAGGCCTATCCTGATGACCAGTTTGTCAACTGTTCTGGGTGTAATGCCGCTGGCCCTGGGCTGGGGCGAGGGGGCTCAAAGCCGTGTGGCTATGGGGATTGCCGTTGTTGGGGGTTTAACACTTTCAACTTTCCTGACCTTATATGTGGTGCCTGCCATTTACCTGTTCATCTCAAGTGAATTAAAAAACAACAACAATGAACCAAAACATTCTGAAAATATTGAAATTGACCAAAGCATTTAGAAGAATTTCATTCCTTTTAATCTGGATGGTTTTTTCAAATTTTATTTATGCACAAGAGGTGTACAACCTTGAGCAGTGTATTCAAAAAGGCCTTGAAAATAATTTCTCGCTTAAAGTGGCACGAAATAAAACCAACATTGCATCAAATAACCATACTTTGGGAAATGCCGGTATGCTGCCAACTGTTACATCGGCTAACCGTTACGGAGGTACGGTTAACAACACTTCCCAGATTTTTGACGATGGCACTTCGTCGGTCAGAAATGGTATTTACAGCTCGACAGCTTCGGTAGCGATTAATATGGGATTAACCATTTTCAGAGGATTTCAGGTACAACGTACCTATGAAAAACTGGGAGAGTTAAGTGAGATTGAATTGCTTAAAACACAAATGGAAGTTGAGAACCTCGTGGCACAAATTGTGGTTGAATACAATTATTACATCGAGCAGCTTATCCTTTATCAAAACCTGGCTTACGCGGTTTCCCTTTCACGCGAAAGGCTCAGGATTGACGAACAACGCTACAACCTTGGAGGTGCATCAAGGGTAGAATACCTTCAGTCGATGGTTTACCTTAACTCCGACAGTTCGAGATATGCACGACAAAAGGAGGTTTTACGTACCTCACAAATCAGGCTTAATGAATTAATGGCCAACCAGAACCTGGGTCAGGATATTGTTTTAGCTGATTCGTTAATCAAAATTGATGACAAGTTGACGTATGAATATCTTCTTTCAAGTACACTCGACCTGAACACAAGTTTGCAAATCGCTTCAAAGAACCAGGTAATAACCGGGCTCGATTTAAAAATAATCGAATCGCGTGCTTACCCATACCTTTCAGCCAATGCGGGTTACGGTTACAATTATTATGGATATATGCAAAGCAGTTCGTACAATCAACATTCGCATGGCTTGAATTACGGTTTGACACTGGGCATAGATATATTCGACGGGTTTAACCGAAAGCGCGAAAAAAGCAATGCATTGATCGAAGTAGAAAACCGTAAAATTGAGTATCAGGAAGTTGAGCAAGCCATTATGGCCGATTTGCTTTCCATTTTTTATGCCTACCAGAACAATCTGAACCTGTTAAGGCTCGAAGAGCAAAACCTTGGCGTAGCCCGCGAGAACCTCGAAATAGCACTGGAACGTTATAAGCTTGGCAGCCTGGCCGGCCTTGAACTGAGGGAAGTGCAAAAAAGCCTGCTCGATGCCGAGGAACGCCTCATTTCAGTGAAATTTCAGACTAAGCTGGCCGAGATATCTTTGAAACAAATTTCAGGAAAGGTTATGGATTACATGTAGAGATTCAATAAACTTTCGTCGTTTTAAGCCTGGTGACAGAATTTGTATCTGCACGTGATTTCAATGTTTGGTTTTCAGTTAAAAAAACGAGCCAATGTAAATATGAATGTATCAGCAGGCTGCCAGTGTTATTTCCTTGGGAAGAATTACTCACAAACAAAGAGGCCGTCGTTTGTCATGTTTTGTGAGGACTGTGCATTCTCAAGGGCTTTTTTCAGGTATATAGCAATACTGTCAGCTTTTTCAGTCGTATAAGCCTTATTTGCGAAATTACCTGAATCGAATAACGAATTGTAAACATTATCGGCATATTCGCGCCCTAACATACACGAACACTCCGATGAATAGCTTTGTGCAAGCGAAGCCGAGTATTTTGCATCATCAATCTGGACAATGGCCTGATCGATTAGTTTCTTCGACTTTTCAGCATCTTTTTCTTTTAGCGCCTTTTTGAAATATTTTACAGCCGACGATGTGTATGAATCAACATCCTGCATCGAAGACTGGTAATTGTAACACTGTGCATTTACGCTAAATGCAGTAATACAAATAATGATGATTGTAAAAAAGTACTTCATTTTAAGATGGATTTTGGTTTTGAAAATTAACTGTTTTTTATTTATTAATGATGTCATCCACACAATTTTCAGCTCCGGAAATGATTGAATAATCCTTGTTGAAACTACCAGGTGAGATGTCGAAATTAATCGGATTGCCTTTAATGTCGGTAATTTTTCCACCGGCTTCTTCAATCAGCAGGCATGGGAAAGCGATGTCCCAAATTTTACAAAAGAGGTTAACAGTAGCTCCAAGTTTCCCTTCGGCAGTGTACATGAAATCGACAAGAGAGTTTGTTGAACGGACATTCCGGCTGTTGTTGACAAGAAATCTGAAAATACTCAATCCTTTGTCGAGGTATGCTTCATCGGGGCTTGCATCGGTTGAAAAGGCCGTTAACTGGTTTTCAAGTGGTTCGTTACAAACACTTATTTTGCGGTTGTTGAGGAATGCGCCTCTTTTACTTTCAGCAAAATACAGGCTTTTTTGTGAGGGAATGTATGCCCCACCCATGAATGGTATGTTTCCTTCGAGAAGGGCTATAAGCACGCCAAACCAGGGCAGGCCGGCAGCATAGTTCGATGTGCCGTCGAGCGGGTCGATAACCCAGGTGAAATCTGATCCTTTATTGATGAACCCACATTCTTCCGACAAAATGTTGTGGCCTGGACAGGCATTACTGATGATTTCGAAAATGCTTTTTTCAGAGATATGGTCAACAGGTGTGACTATGCTGCTTATCGACTCCTTTTGTTCAAATGAATTTTGACAGCCAAAAACCAGCATTTGAATTTTTCCTGCAGCTTTAAGCGCTTTGAATAAGGTTTCATTTAAGTGGGGCATATTATATATTTTCATCGGTTTATTACTAAAACGAAAATTCGTTTTAATTCGTATCTCAAGATTGGTATAAAACATTTGTGCCTGAAATAAGAACATATCTTCGATTTGATTGGGCTGATTCTGAATTTCTTTATGAAAGAATAGGATTTGCTAATTCCTTGTTTGAATGTCATGCTTTTCCGTTTCACATAATATGGTCAACAGTTTGTTAATTTAATTTTTCCAACTTATGAAATCCTTTACCCTTTACTGCATTGTTGTTTGTATGACCGGATTTTTACTGTCGTCATGCATTTCCCGAAAACCTCAAAAGAAAACTACAGAAACAACTTCTAAGGAGATATTTCTGCCCGATACAATCTGGCATGTTCCCCCGGATAACAATTTTGAATCAGATACCAGCAAATATTGCTATTCACGGATGAGGGAGTCGGATAATTTTGCCATTTTCTGGGCAAAGGAATTTGGCGCTGACCCGATAGCAAACCCAGATTCTTCCCAACATTTTAACCCTGAAGAATTGTTGAAAGAAGGGGACAGGATATACAATTACTACACTGATGAACTGAAATTTGTCCAGAAAGGATCTTCAATTACCGACAAATACAAGGCCTTAATTTTTATAATTGATGGCGATGGAGGTACGGCCTTTGGCGGTGGCGAAGGTGATAAAGTCGGCATATTCTGGGCACCGCCCTCTCGCATGCAAAAGAAGCCTTTCGGAGCATTGGCCCACGAACTTACACACTCGTTTCAATATTTGCTAAAAGCCGACGGTGCAACCACATTTACAGCGGGGCATGCAATATATGAAATGACCGCGCAATATTGCCTGTGGCAGGTTTATCCCGAATGGATGACTTTTGAGAATTACCACCTTGTCGATTTTATGAAACAGACCCATTATTCCTTTTTGCACGAAATAAACATGTACCATTCACCTTATATGCTGGAATACTGGTCCGATAAACATGGAAAAGAGTTTATCGGAAAACTTTGGCGTGAAGTTGAAGATGGCGAAGATGCCGTTATGGGGTACAAGCGCCTTACAGGTATTGATCAGGAAACATTTAACGATAATATTTTTAAAGCGGCTCAGAAGTTTATGACCTGGGATATGAAACGCATTCAGGAAGTGGCCAGGCCTTACCGAAACCAGCATAGCTGCAAACTTGATTCGATTGGAGACGGGTGGTTCAGAATTGCTGAAAATCGTTGCCCTCAAAATTATGGCTACAATGG
>JAFGEV010000045.1 GCA_016931385.1 Prolixibacteraceae bacterium | reverse complement strand
ATAATTTATCATAAGTTTTTCAAATATTCACAATAAATAATTAAACAATGGAGATGACAAACCAAACGACCGTTAAGTTTCACAGCGGGGCGAAAATTCCTTTGGAATTACACAAAGTAAGAGTAGTGCAGAAACTTTACCTTAAACCAATCGACGAACGCTTAAATGCGATGAAAGAAGCAGGGTATAACACCTTTTTGCTGAACACCAAAGATATTTTTCTTGACATGCTAACCGACAGCGGCACCAATGCCATGAGCGACAACCAGGTATCGTCGATGCTACAGGCCGACGATGCTTATGCCGGTTCACAAAGCTTTTATCGCATGGAAGAAGCGCTTCAAAAGGTGTTTGGGAAAAAATATCTGCTGCCAGTCCACCAGGGCCGTGCTGCCGAAAATGTCATTTCCCAGACTTTCATCAAAAAAGGCGATGCCATTCCAATGAATTACCATTTCACTACAACCAAAGCGCACATGGAGCTGAACGGTGGCAAAATTTTTGAAATTTTCACTGATAAAGCGCTTGAAATAAAAAGTGAGAACCCATTCAAGGGGAACATCGATGTTGAAAAATTTAAGGCCTTAATATCCGAATACGGGGCTGAAAATATCCCATTCATTCGCTTCGAAGCTTCAACCAACCTTATTGGAGGCCAGCCTTTCTCGATTCAAAACATGCGCGATGTTAAAAAGGTAGCTGATGAACATGGGATAATGGTAATTCTTGATGCCAGTTTGATTGGAGAAAATGCATATTTCATTAAACAACGCGAAGAAGAATTTAAAAATTCATCCATCCACGATATCCTATTACTGATGTGTAGCTTTGCAGAAGTTGTTTACTTCTCGAGCCGTAAGGTAAGCTCAACACGCGGGGGCGGCATTTGCACCAACGACTATGACCTTTACATGAAGATGCGCGACCTGATCCCACTTTATGAGGGTTTTTTAACATACGGCGGCATGTCAGTCCGCGAAATTGAAGCCATGGCCGTTGGCCTTTACGAAACCCTCGATGAAACGGTGATATCGCAATCGCCCTCGTTTATTGAATATGCCGTAAGGGAAATGGAGAAACTTGGCATCCCGGTCATTACACCTCCGGGAGCTTTAGGCGCCCATATCGATTGTATGGGATTCCTGCCCCATGTTCCGCAGGAGGAATACCCCGCGGGAGCGCTTGCGGCAGCCTTATTCATTATCTCTGGTGTCAGGGGTATGGAACGTGGAACCATCTCAAGTGTAAGGCTTGAAGACGGCACCGACCTGCTGGCCGATGTTGAACTGCTCAGGCTGGCTTTCCCTCGCAGGGTCTTCACACTTTCTCAAACCATGTTCGTTGTCGACAGGGTGAACTGGTTATTCGAAAACCGTGACCTCGTTGGCGGATTGCGCTTTGTTGAAGAACCCGAAGTACTCCGCTTCTTTAACGGCAGGCTCGAAGCTACCAGCGACTGGCCGCAAAAACTGGTTGAAAAATTCATGAAAGATTTTGGCGACAGTTTGTAAGGATATAAAATATTGACAAACAACAAACAGGGGTTGTCTTTTAAAGGCAGCCCCTTGTTATTCATTATTTTGAAGCGCAAAATTCAGATTGTTTTAAACCCAAAGATTTGGATACAAACCGATGGGTTTTTTAAATACCTGTTAATTACTTTTAAATTCCAGAATTAGTCCGTATGCTGCCAGATGTATTGAATAATTCACACTGAGGGATATGGTATACCTTTTATCCTCATGATTCATGGTAATACTTGATCTTAACCCTTCGTCATCGTTTTGCCAACTACTTGCATCCACCTGTGGCATGCATTGCTGCAAAACTTCCAGTGTTCCATAAAATGCGGCATTCCAATCGGAAGAAGAAGATCCTTCAAGAAGCAAATATTCACAATACGGGAAATCATGATAGATGGTTTCTTTACTTTTCACACCAGCAAATTCAGTTTCTACAACTTCAGGTATTGTTTCATTGCCAATAACCCCTTCCGTTTCAACACCCTCAAATTGAACAGTTGGCTCCCAGGTAATGGGGCTCGATGACATCGATATCCCTCCCCCTAATCCACCTGATCCACCACCGGAAGAAACGCCCTTGATATCCCAGAAATTATCAGGCATCGATGCAACTATCGTTCCGATATTGCTGCAAAATGTTTCTGCCATCACAATGGATTGTAATTTATTCATGTCGGGCTGCTGGTTAACGGATTCTTTATAATCCTGAGCCAACATTGAAATAGAAAAAAATAATAACATCAGCAAAAAAGTGATTCTTGTTTTCATTGTGGTTGGTTTATGTTTTTGATAGCTGCCAAAGTACAACTTTTTTCAATAATACTTTTTATTTGATTTAAGTCAATCATTATATTTTCGTTTTGCGGGCCGTAATTTGAAATTCATTCTGAACATACAACGATTTATACATTCAATTATTTATTATTTTTAACATTAATTACACGATTAAAGGATATCTTAAACAGTTCCCTTTTATTGAAGAATGAAGAAGTCTCAATCACAAACTTTCTGTTACACTTATGGCAATCTCAGGCAACTCACTGTCTATATGAAAAATTCACTATATTTGAGAGTTGATTGATAAAAATGGAACAAAATCCTATAAATAATGTAGATAATATTATTGAGTCCTGGATTAAATCATCCGACAACAATTTCGATGAAATGCTTGATTTTTATAAAATTGGACGAAATAATTGGGCACTATTTATCGGGCACTTATGTATTGAAAAGTTATTAAAAGCATACTATATTAAAATTCACCATAAACACTCAATGAATTTGCATAATTTGGCAAGGATTGCTGAATTGGCTGAAATAGAATTAACAAAAGAGCAAAAATCTGATTTTGCAATGATTACAACTTTTAATATTTCAGCAAGATACGATGATTACAAACAGAACTTTTATAAAAAATGCACACCGGGGTTTACTAAAATATGGATTGAAAAAATAGAAAGCTATAGAATATGGATAAAGAAGTTTATCAGGTCATAAAAAACTATATTCTTTATTTAAAGAAATCGAATCTGCAATTTGAGAAAGTTTATCTTTTTGGTTCCTATGCCAGGAATAAACAATCAGCCTATAGTGATATTGACTTAGCTTTCATTTTCGATAATCGAAAACAGATAGACTATTTTGATTTGCAGGTTCAAATGCTGACATTAGCCAGTGACATTGATACAAGGATTGAACCACATCCAATGAGTTCAGATGATTTTACACCTGAAAATCCCTTAGCTTTTGAAATTATAAATACCGGTAAAGAAATATTTTAATACAGAAAATCCTGCTAGGCGGAATTTGCAATTCCGTCTGAACCGGATGAACATACAAATAGTTGATTCCTTTGTTCATAAAACTTCAAAAATCCCAGGGGTATTTTTTCAATAATATAAATTTATGATGTAATTTTCGGTTGATCGTTTGAAATTATTCCATTTACATGAAAAAGTTTATTACCTTAATTTCGATAATACTTCTTACATTCCTGAAAATAGCATCAGCTTCCACCATTTTTGTCGATTGCAATGCCACCGGAGCGAACAATGGCACATCGTGGGCTAATGCTTATACAAACTTACAAACAGCGCTTGGAACAGCAACTACCGGCGACCAGGTTTGGATAGCCGCAGGAACATACAAACCCGGCACTACGCGCGACAGCTATTTTTCAATGATTGAAGGAGTAAAAATATACGGGGGTTTTGCCGGTACGGAAACCGCTGTTAACCAGCGTACCGATTTTAACGTTGGAAGAGCAAACGAAACCATCTTAAGCGGTGACCTTAACGGCGATGATTTAATCACTGGCTCGGGCGCTACACTGAGTATAACTAATAATGAAGAAAACTGTTACCATGTTATTTGCAATAATGACAATGGCCTTACCAGTGCTGCGTTGCTCGATGGTGTTACCATTACTAGGGGTAATGCAAATATTCCAGGAACCGGATATGAAAGTGCAGGGGGAGGAATGTATAATGTCTCATCATCTCCCACACTAAACAATGTAACCTTCAGTGGAAATTCGGCCTATTATGGCGGCGGGATGGGAAATAGTTGGGTTTCTTCTCCCGCCCTGAACAACGTAATCTTCAGCGGGAATTTGTCCCATACAAATGGCGGCGGGATATATAATGAATCATCATCACCCATCCTGAATAATGTAACAATAAGCGGGAATTCAGCCGGTGCATATGGCGGCGGGATGTGCATTCAATCATATTCACCTACCTTGAACAACTGTATTGTTTGGGGCAATTCGGCAACATCTGGCGGTAACGAAATTTTTATTGATGGTGGGGCCACAACACTAAACTATACCTGCTATAGCAACGACACCAACGATATTCTCAATGCCGGAGGTACTTTTATCCCATACAACTGCATCACTTCCGACCCTCAGTTTGTAGATGCGGACAATGGCGATTTACGCATAAAAGGGACCTCGCCCTGTGCCGATAGCGGTAAAGACAGATACAATAACCAGCCTTACGATATACGAGGTGTAGGTTATGCCCGCAAACTATCGAAAACCGATCACACCGTAACAGGCACTATCGATATAGGGGCTTATGAATACCAGGAAGGCACCGACCCATCAGCACCAATCGTTACCACGCAGGCAGTTACTGATATTAGTATAACCTCGGCTACGGGCAACGGCAACATCACCAGTTTAGGTGTCCCAAAACCTACAGCTTTTGGCGTATGCTGGAATACTACAGGTACGCCCACAACCGGCGATTCAAAAACCGATATAGGGGCTACTTTTGTTACCGGGGCATTCTCTTCATTAATGAATGGACTAACTGAATGGACTACATACTATGTTAGGGCTTATGCCACCAACAGCAACGGCACTACGTATGGGAGCGAGGTCACTTTCACAACAAAAACAACCGGCAGGATCTATGTAAACGACGATGTAACAGGTACGAAAAGCGGCACATCGTGGGCCAGTGCCTATACCTCGTTACAAATGGCGCTGAACGTTGCTTCAAGCGGTGCAGAGATATGGATAGCAGCAGGCACCTACAAGCCCGGCGCTACAATCTACAGCTACTTTGCAATGATAGAAGGCGTGAAAATATACGGGGGTTTTGTCGGAGCTGAAACCTCCATTGACCAGCGTACCAATTTTAGTGTAGGAGGAACCAACGAAACCATCCTCAGCGGTGACCTAAACAACGACGATGTAATCACTGGCTCAGGAGCTACACTGAGTATAATCAATAACGAAGAAAATTGTTACCATGTAATCTTTAATAACAACAATGGCCTGACCAACGCTGCCCTGCTCGACGGGGTGACTATTTCAGGAGGTAATACTTATATCCTAGACCTATCTGAAAATAATGGCGGCGGAATGTGCAATTATTCATCATCTCCCACCCTGAACAATGTAACCTTCAGCGGGAATTCGGCCGTTGATGGCACTGGTGGCGGGATGGCCAATATATTATCATCCCCTACCCTAAACAACGTATCCTTCATTAGAAATTTGGCCAGTACTGGCGGCGGGATGTTCAATAGATCATCTTCCCCCACCCTGGACAACGTAACCGTTAGCGGGAATTTGGCCTATTGTGGCACAGGCGGAGGTATGTGCAATTATTCATCATCTCCCAACCTTAACAATGTAACCTTCAGCGGAAATTCGGCCGGACAAGGCGGTGGAATGTGCAATATTAGTTTATCTTCCCCCACCCTGAACAATATAATCTTTAGCAGTAATTCAGCCTATTTTGGCGGCGGGATGTACAATGACTATTCATCTCCCCCCATGAACAACGTAACCCTCAGCAGTAATTCGGCCTTTATTAGTGGCGGCGGGATGTGCAATTTTTCATCATCCCCCACCCTGAACAACTGCATAATATGGGGCAACACGGCAACATCTGGCGGTAACGAAATTTATATATATGACGAAGGGGCCACATCACTAAACTACACCTGCTATTGCAACAATACCAACGATATTTACAATCACAAGAGTACATTAAATGCTGATGCCAATTGCATTACCTCCAACCCTCAGTTTGTGGATGCGGCCAATGGCGATTTGCGCATAAAAGGGACCTCGCCCTGTGCCGATACCGGTAACGACAATTACAACAGCCAACTGTACGATATCCGTGGTGCAGGTTACGGCCGCAAACTCTCGAAAAACGACCACACCCAATCCGGGACCATAGACATGGGCGCTTATGAATACCAGGAAGGCACCGATCCTTGCATGGAGCCAACCGTTACCACTCAGTCAGTTACCAACATTAGCACAAACTCGGCTACGGGCAACGGGAACATCACCAGTTTGGGCGTCCCAAACCCGACAGCTTACGGCGTATGCTGGAATATCACGGGTGCGCCCACGACTGCCGATTCGATAACCAATAAAGGGACAATTTTTATTACAGGGGTTTTCACATCGGACATAACAGGCCTCACCGCTAGTACAACTTATTATGTAAGGGCTTATGCCAGGAACAATACGGGTACCGCTTATGGTGAAGAGGTAAGTTTCACAACTACCGACCCAACCGTTGAATTTGTTTCGGCAAGCCAAACCAGTAACAGTGAAAACGGGATATATACCATCACAGCACGACTTTCGGATATCAGTGGCAAGAACGTTATGGTACCGTTTTCTGTAAATGCGTCGGGTACCGCCAATGGCAACGGAATTGACTACACCATTACGGCAAGCCCGGTAACCATACCTGCCGGGGATACAATGGTTGACATTACCGTAACTATTGTTGACGACGACTTAGTCGAAGACGATGAAACCGTTACTGTCGACATGGGGATACCGGTCAATGCCGTAGCCGGAACCATACGTTCCCAAACACTGACCATTACCGATAATGACAACAATGTCCTGATCAGCATTGCCCCTGGGACAGCGCCCGAAGAAGGCGGGCAGGGAAACATTACTGTTTCTAGCTCGAAAATGTTCATAGAGCCCTTGATCGTAGAGATCAATGTCTCGGGAACGGCAATCGAAACGGACGACTACGCGGCCCTGGACAGGCAGTTCGTCCTCCCGTCCTACGCGTTTAGCGCACCATTGGAAATCACTGCCATTGAAGACGGGCTCGTCGAAGGGACAGAAACAATAATAGTGACGCTTAACAGGATAATAACAGGATCGGGAGAAATAGACACACTTGCTTCCGAAGCAACACTGGAAATTATCGACAACGACTTTGCCACCATTTCGTTAACCGCTACCGGTGAAATCGATGAAGGTGAACAGGGATTCTTTAACATTACCCTCGACAAAGCAACAGAACACCCCTTTACGGTAACAACAGGTTTGTCGGGCACTGCTAACGAAGGAGTAGATTTTAGTCCGATCAGAAGGGAAGTAAATATTCCGGCTGGCTTGTTACACGTCGGGGTACAGTTAAATTCAATTTCAGACTTTGTTAACGAGGAAAACGAAAATGTTACCATGGAACTTTTTTCAGCGACAAACAGTAACGTTATTATTGCCGATGCACCCGGAAACATGGCAACAATGACCATTATTGATGATGACCCGCAGCCCGGAATATCTGTTCACAGCGCAAGTGCATCCGAGGGAGCCGGGACGCTCGCGTTCTCCATAGAGCTTTCAGCGCCCAGCGGGAAAACCGTTACCATTGGCTATGAAACATCGGATACCGGCACCGCCACTCCAGGTATCGATTACATTGAAACCAGTGGCAGCATTGAATTCCTGCCTGGAGAAACCAAAAAAACAGTTGAAGTAATAATTATTGACGACCTGCTTTTCGAAAACGATGAAACGTTCAATTTAACAATACACGATCAGGTAAATGCCACAATAGTCACGGGCACGGCTCCTGGTGTAATCTCCGACAATGATTTGGAACTGCCGGTGGCCACCCTCCAGTTCACTTTGGAAAGCATCCTTGAAAACAGTGGGCAGGCCTACCTGAAAATCATGCTCGACAAACCGGCAGGGGCTGACGTTGCCGTGGGATACGCCCTGTCGGGCAGCGCCGTTGAAAACGAAGATTTCATAGTTGACACCCCGGGGGATATTGTTATCCCTGCCGGGGAAACAGCTGACAGTGTTCTGCTAACTTCTTTAAGCGACAATCTTGTAGGGCCAGACGGGCAACTAATAGCAATTCTGGGCAATATAAGCAATGCCGTTGAAGGCATCTCATATTCCGACACACTTATCATCATCAATCAAGACCAGGCAATAACATTCGGTGAACTTGCCGGGGCAACTTATGGAGATGCCCCTTTCAACCTCAGCGGGAGCACAACATCGGGGCTTGATGTAAATTATTCATCGAGCAATCCTTCGGTAGCTACTATTTCAGGAGACATGTTGACTATTACAGGTGCGGGTACAGTTACGGCTACGGCCTCACAACCCGGAAATGAAATCTATGAACCCGCTGTTGAAATAACCCGGGAACTTACAGTTGAAAAAGCTAAACTTCAGGTTACTGCAAATGATGTTGAAAAAACCTATAATAAAGAAAATCCGGAATTTACCCTCTCCTATTCTGGGTTTGTAAACAGCGACAATGAATCGGTTCTTGACACAAGCCCTATTGCCTTCACTACAGCAACTTATACAAGCGATGCTGGTATTTACACAATAACTGTAAACGATGGAAATGATAACAATTATTATTTCATTTATATTAACGGGACTTTAACTATTAATAAAGCTGGTCAAGCTATCACTTTCAACGAACTGCCCGAAATAAATATCGGAGATAGCCCTGTTTTATTATCGGCTAGCGCTTCTTCAGGTCTTGATGTTTACTTTGAAAGCTCTGATGAAAGCGTTGCATATATTGAAGGAACAAGAGCTTTAATAGTTGGCAATGGTGAAACCATTATCATAGCACAGCAGGATGGTAACGGGAATTACCTGCCCGCTGAAGGAGTAACCCGGTTATTGGTCGTCGGCGCATCGGGGATTGGCTGGCCAATTGCGTACGGGCCGCTTTGTTACCCCAACCCTTTCAGCGACGAGATATGCCTGAATGCAGCCTGTGGCAATGACGCTTTGGTACAGGTATTCGACACCAACGGGAAAAAACTAATGGAAAAAACCTGCCCCACAGGGACAATTTATTGCGGCACGCTCCGGAACGGGCCTTACCTGCTAAAGGTCACTTTGCAAAACGGGGAATCATTTTCAAGACTGGTTGTGAAGGAGTAAAAATAAAACCGGACAATAATAACCGGATTGCATGTTTATACAGATTATTTTCAGCACGGCCTCTGCCTAAACTACCCGTTTGCAGCTTCAGGAATAGTAAAGGAAAATAAGCTTTGTATCACGGAAGACGTAACATTTGCATGTACCGGAGCTTACTCCAACAATAGATAAAAGTTATCGGGGCTTATAACTTTAAAAGAAGACTCAGGATATGCTTCCTTGAATAATGCATATTTTAAAATTCATGAATCAATCTTCACAAATTTACAATAATTTGTGAAGTTAACTTCATAAATTTACAATAATTAAAAAGATTTCGGATGTTAACTATTCAAAGAATTAATACAAACTGATAAATGTATTTACAAACTCTCTAAAATCATCTTCAGCACGGCCTGGGCTGATACCACCCTATTTGCAGCTTCGGGTATAACAATGGAATTCGGGCTTTCGATAACCGAATCGGAAACAACCATGTTACGACGTACAGGAAGGCAATGCATAAATTTTGCCTCACGGGTAACAGCCATTTGCCTGTCGCTAACGGTCCAGTTCATGTCTTTCGACAGGATTTTTCCGTAGTGGGTATACGATGCCCAGTTTTTGGCATAAATAAAATCAGCGCCTTCAAAAGCTTTCATCTGGTCGTATTCAGGTTTTACTTCACCCATAAATTCGGGTGCAAGTTCATACCCTTCGGGGTGGGTAACCACCAGTTCATAATCAGTCTGACGCATCCATTCAACAAACGAATTTGGTACGGCCTGTGGAAGTGCACGCGGGTGAGGGGCCCATGTAAGTACAACTTTCGGATTAGGTTTCTTTTTGTACTCTTCAATGGTAATGTGGTCGGCAAAGCTTTGCAGGGGATGTCGGGTGGCCGCTTCCATGCTAACAACCGGCACGCCTGCATACTGCACAAACTGGTTTAAAATTATTTCGTTGTAATCATCATCCCTGCTTTCAAACTGCGCAAATGAGCGTACACCAATCACATCGGCATAGGATCCAATTACAGGAACTGCTTCCAACAGGTGTTCAGCCTTATCGCCGTCCATTATTACTCCCCGTTCGGTTTCGAGCTTCCAGGCGCCCTGGTTTACATCCAGCACCATCACTTTCATTCCCATGTTTTCGGCAGCCTTTTGGGTGCTGAGGCGTGTACGTAAACTGGAGTTGAAAAACAACAATATCATGGTTTTATTTTTCCCCAGATGTTGAAAATCGTAAGGGTGTTTTTTCACTTCAAATGCTTCCTGCAAACCCATTTCAAGACTGGGTAAATCATATACCGATGTAAAATGTTTCATTTCTTGTTTCTTGTTACTAGATACTAGTCTCTTCTGTGCAAAAGTATCATGATTTAATTAAATCCAATCTTTTTTAGTACAGACTTTTATCAAATTATGCCTAAATCAGAAAACAAAATCAGAGCATAAACTCCCCCTTCAGGGGGCTGGGGGGTATCAAGGCCGTATCTGCCCCTCACCTTCAACAATGTATTTATACGAAGTCAGTTCTTCGAGCGCCATGGGGCCACGTGCATGAAGTTTCTGGGTAGATATGCCAATTTCGGCACCCAGGCCAAACTGTGCACCATCTGTATATGCCGTTGATGTGTTGCTGTAAACCGAAGCCGCATCGACCATTTTTTGAAATAGAACCACATGCTCCCTGCTTTCAGAAATGATGGCTTCGCTGTGTTTAGAACTGTATTTTGTAATATGATTAATAGCCTCTTCAAACGATGAAACGGTTTTGATTGATGCCTTGTACGATAAAAACTCGGTACCATACGATTCTTCGCTTGCCTTTTCAAGCAATTCAGCCGGGTATTTCCCCGTTAAAACGGAATACGATTTTTCATCGGCATAAAGGATAACGTTTGAATCAGCCATCATCTCCACCAGATAAGGCAGGTCGGCCAGCCTTTTCTCATCAATCACCAGGCAGTCGAGGGCATTGCAAACGCTTACCCGGCGTGTTTTTGCATTGTTGATGATCAGCCTTCCTTTTTCTTTGTCTCCAAACTCATCGAAATAGGTATGGCAAATGCCGGCGCCGGTCTCAATTACCGGTATGCTTGCATTTTCGCGCACAAAATTTATCAGGTTCTGGCTGCCGCGCGGGATAATCAGGTCGACATACCCGTGTGCGTTCAGCAACTGGGCTGTTTCTTCCCTTCCGGCTGGCAAAAGGGTCAGCACATTTTCATCGATGTTGTTTTTTCTTAAAACCTTCCTTATGATGTTCACGATGGCCGTGTTTGAATCGATCGCATCGCTGCCCCCTTTCAGGATACAGGCATTGCCCGATTTGAGGCAAAGCGAAAACACATCGAATGTAACATTGGGCCTTGCTTCATATATAATCCCGATTACTCCGAAGGGTACGGCAACTTTCGATATTTTTAAACCGTTTGGCCGGGTTGTTTCCGACAAAACCCTGCCAACAGGCGAAGGCAATGCTGCAACACTTCGCATATCGGCCGCGATGCCTTCAAGGCGGGCTGCAGTTAATTGCAAGCGATCGTACTTCGGATCATTTCTATCCATTCTTGAAAGATCCTTTTCGTTCTCTTTCAGAATAAAACCTGTTTCGGCAACAGCCTCATCGGCAACCTCGTTAAGTACACGGTTAATCGTTTCAACATCAAGCAGGTTTAACGAGCGGCTTGCTTTCAATACTTGCTCAAAAATATGCGTACAGTCCATAATAATACTACTTAATACCTTTTTAAAATCTTCCGCCAGCCGGCGGGAAAACTTTCGGGCTATATTTAAAATCGAAATTCTTCTTCAAGAACACATTCTTTATAATTAAACAATAAATACTTCATCTTCCACCACCAAATTTCGGAGAATAGGGGGACTTTATTCCCTTCCCCTGGGGAAGGGTTAGGGATGGGCCTCCAAAAACATATAATCGTAATAAATCATCGGCTTGCGGGCTTTTTTCCCAATCAGTTTTTTGGCATCGTCGGAATTATATTGCGATTTTCCAACGCCCAACTGCTTCCCTTCCTGGTCGAGTATCTGAACAACATCACCCTTTTCAAAAAAACCTCTTACATCCACAACGCCAATGAGTAGCAAACTATTGGCATTAACATCAAACAGTGCCTTTCGGGCACCTTCGTTCACAACAATAAGCCCTTTGGCAAAACTGTTGGAATGGGCAAGCCATTTTTTACTGGCCGTTAGTTTCTTGCCATTAGGGTTAAACCGCGTATAAACGGTTTCGTTGCCTGCCATGATATCCTTAAGGATATTCAGGCGCATTCCGTTAGCAATATAAACGGGTATGCCTTCGAGTGCAATTTTCCGTGCAACACTGTACTTGGTGTGCATGCCTCCCCTTCCAAAACCTGATTTCTGGGTTGAAATACAATCTTCAAGGCTGTTATCGCTGGCAGCAATATCCTTTATCACCTCGCTATGACCTTCAGCCGGATGCCCGTTATAAATACCATCGACATTCGACAGGATTATCAAAGCTTCGCAGGCCATCATCGATGAAATTAATCCCGACAATTCATCGTTATCGGTAAACATGAGTTCGGTAACCGAAATGGTATCGTTTTCATTCACAATGGGAACAACGCCGTTTTCAAGCATGGTCGAAATACAGTTCTTCATGTTTAGGTAATGCCGCCTGTCGCTGAAATTTTCCTTGGTCGTGAGCACCTGTGCGCAATGCAAAAGGTGCTTTTCGAAAAACCTCGAGTAGGTATTCATCAGCTTTACCTGACCAATAGCCGACCATAATTGCCTGGCCGAAACAGTATCGATGCGGCTCACTGGATTGAAAACAGCCTGCCCTGATGCAACGGCTCCCGATGAAATAAGGATAACCTCGGCGCCCAGTTCTTTTAAAAAGGCAATTTGTTCAACAAGATGAGCAATCCTTTCCTCGTTAAGACTGCCATTATTGGCTGCAAGTACATTGCTTCCAATTTTTACTGCAATACGTTTATATTTCAGGCTGTTCATTTTGTCATTTTATAAAACATGACAAATGTCATAAAATTAACCGTGACATCAAAAAAGATTCTGTTTTTATTTTTAAGAAAACAGGAATTAATACCGTTTAGTTAATGAATCTTTCGCCCCGTTGGGGCTTCCGGTATTTTGTATATCGTTCACACAGGGCTTCACCCTGTGCTAATGATAAAAGGCCGTTGGCCTTAACTAAACGAGATTGAACCTTGAATTAAAAAATCAATTGAATGCAATATAATTCGATAGAGCACGATAGAACAATTTAATAGAAGAAATCAATTGTATTCTATTGCTTCCTGTGTTTTCAATTGCATTGGAAAGGAAGTAGAATTGCATCAACATGAATTTCATTCTTGCGTCAAATCTATGTTAGTATATTCAGGGTTACTCCTTCTTCTCAATTTTATTGAATGAAGCAAGCAAACCTTTTATAATGGAAGAACTAAAACCCGAATGTTCCATTTCGTTAAGTCCGGTAATGGTTATCCCCTTTGGTGTGGTAACCTTATCAATTTCCGATTCGGGATGTGTATTGTTTGTAAGTATAAGTTCGGCAGCGCCTTTGGTTATTTGCGCAGCAATCAGTTTTGCATCTTCGGCGCTAAACCCTATTTCGACACCACCCTGAATGGCGGCCCTTATAAACCTAAGGGCAAAAGCGATGCCGCACCCTGCAAGGGCAGTGGCTGCAGGCATTTGTTCTTCTGGCACAAAGAGCACCTGCCCAAGTTTGCTGAAAAGTTCTTTCATAGCCTCTTTTTGCTCGGGCGTATGATTAAAAGCTGACACACACGACATCGATTCCTGAATGGCAATACCAGTATTGGGCATTACCCTGAAAAGGGCAGGTTGCTTACCAAGAGCAGAATAAATGTGACTTGATTGGATGCCGGTAACATAAGAAACCAAAACATGACTGTCAACATCAACTACATCTTTAATATCAACGAGTATTTCATCTATTTGCCAGGGTTTAACCACAAGCATTACCAGATCGGCATTTTTAACAGCCTCGGGGTTGTTTTCGGTTGCCATGAAACCTTCTTCAATCAGCGCCTCTAAACGCTTTGGGTTTTTTTCGGTCAACAAAAGGTTTTGCTTATCGATCACTCCCGATACAACCAACCCTTTGGCAATTGAATAGCCCAGGTTTCCGGCGCCCAATATTGCAATACGCTTGAAAATCATTTTAGTTAGTATTTAAATTTAAAAACCTATCTTTTAAGGCCTTGCTACCCGCCAAGCACCTCTTTAAATTTTTCAATAAACATAGCTGCATTCTCTTTTTTCAGGTTCAGGGGTGGAAGCAGCCTTATCACATTTTTCCCTGAAACACCTGTAAAAATATATTTTTCGAACAAAAGTTTACGCCTGATTTCTGCTACATCATCTTCAAATTCAATCCCAATCATCAGCCCTTTACCCCTGACTTCTTTAACCTGTTCAAATTTAGTTAATTCTGACAAAAGATAATTTCCTGTTTTTTCGGCATTTGAAATTAATTTCTGTGACTTGATCACATCGAGAACGGCAATACCTGCGGCACAAGCCAGGTGGTTTCCTCCGAAAGTTGTCCCCAACATCCCATGTTTTGGCTCAAATGCAGGGCTTATCAATACACCTCCAATGGGAAAACCGTTGCCCATTCCTTTGGCAACCGTAATGATATCGGGTGTTATCCCATAATGCTGAAATGCAAAAAATTCGCCGGTGCGCCCATACCCCGACTGAACTTCGTCGAGAATAAAAACAACATTGTAGAAAGTGCACAATTCCCTCAACTTTTGCATAAAGGCGGTTTCGGGAACACGTATGCCCCCAATGCCCTGGATGCCTTCGATAAAAAGTGCAGCAACATCACCCTTTTTCAGCTCATCTTCAACAAGCTGAATATTATTCATTTCCAAAAAAACGATATTTTCACGTACATTGAAGGGGGCAATAATTGATGGATTATCGGTAATGGCCACGGCCCCTGAAGTCCTGCCGTGAAAAGCTTTTCGGAATGTAAGCAACTTCGATTTTCCGGTCTTGAAAGAAGCCAGTTTTATAGCATTTTCGTTGGCTTCGGCTCCGCTGTTGCAGAGGAAAAGGCTGAACTCAGGCATCCCCGAAAGTTCACCAAGTTTTCGTGCCAGTTCTTTCTGAAGCGAATTCTGAACCGAATTGGAATAAAATCCCAGTTTTTCTATCTGCGACGAAATCATCGACACATAATGGGGATGGCTGTGCCCGATTGAAATCACGGCATGGCCGCCATACAAATCGAGATAACGGCGTCCATCCTTATCAATAATAAAAGAACCTTCACCTTTCACAGGTTCTATATCGAATAATGGGTATACATCAAATAAGTCCATAATTAAACCCCCTAAATCCCCCCAAGGGGGACTTCTTCTATTCTATTTGTTTGCTTTTATTTATTTTTTTTATTGCAATATTTCGAGAATACTATTTTTTCCTCCCTCAACAAGCTACTAATCCCCCTCGTAAGGCGAAATCTGAAAAGTTTACTCTAAAACCCTGAAGGTTTCAACATAAGCCCTTCTTTTTCGTCAAAGCCGAACATCAGGTTCATGTTTTGAACAGCCTGCCCCGAGGCGCCCTTAACGAGATTATCTGTAACACTTACAATAAATAGTTTATCGGAGTGCTTCTCAAGATATAAAAAACATTTGTTTGTATTCACCACCTGTTTCAGGTCAGGTGCATCATTGGCAATGTGAACAAAAGGGTGACTTTCGTAATAATCCCTGTATAGTTTCAGTGCATCGTCAAGCGATCCCTGAAAACGTGTATAGGCAGTAAGATAAATTCCCCTGGAAAAATTACCCCTTACAGGCACTAAATTTATCAACGGATTATAGCTTGCCTGCAAATGTTTAAGGCTCTGGTTTATCTCAGCCAGATGTTGATGTTTGAATACCTTATATGCCGAGATGTTGTTGTTTCGCCAGCTAAAATGAGTTGTATCAGAGGGTTTTTGCCCTGCCCCTGTCGAACCGGTAATTGCGTTCACATGAATCTCATCGTTTAAGAATGAAACCAATGCCAGGGGCAGTAATGCCAACTCGATACCTGTGGCAAAACAACCCGGATTGGCAATATACTGAGCCTTTCTGATTTCATCGCGGTTTAACTCGGGCAAACCGTACACAAAATTATTCCCTTCACGTTCTAGCCTGTAATCGTGGCTCAGGTCGATTACCTTTAAAGATTCTGGCAACGTCTGGCTTTCGATAAACTCTTTTGATTTTCCATGCCCCATGCACAGGAAGATCACATCGAGGTTTGAAAAATCGTATTCCCCACTGAACACCAGGCCTGTATCCCCCAGAAGGTCTTTATGGACATCTGTTACCATGTTCCCGGCCTTACTGCTGCTGTGAACGTATGTGACTTCGGCCCGGGAATGGTTCAGCAGAATCCGTAAAAGCTCACCAGCCGTATATCCGGCCCCTCCTATTATTCCAACTTTAATCATCTTACATCTTTTCAAAATCCTTATTCACGGCATTGTATATTTTCAACTGTGTGCCAAGAATTTTGGTAAATCCTTTCACATCATCGGCAGACCAACCCTTGTTCATTTCGCCATATTCACCAAAGTCCGATTTCATTAAATCGTTTTCCGATTCAACGCCAACAAGCTGGAAATGGTAAGGTTTAAGTTTAATGAAGACTTTTCCTGAAACATTTTGCTGCGAATTTTCAAGGAATTTTTCAATATCGCGCATAACGGGTTCAAGGTACAATGCTTCGTGAAGGAACATCCCGTACCAGTTGCCCAGTTGTTCTTTCCAGTATTGTTGCCACTTTGTCAAGGTATGTTTTTCGAGCATCTGATGGGCTTTGATAATGATAAGCGGAGCTGCAGCTTCAAAACCCACACGGCCCTTAATACCGATTATAGTATCGCCAATATGCATATCGCGCCCGATGGCATATTTTTTTGCTATGCCATCAAGGGCACGAATCGCATCCACCGGTTTTTTGTACCGTTTATTTTCAACGCCAATGATTTCACCTTTCAGAAATTCGATTGAAATCTGGCGTTCTCCATTTTCAGCCAGCTGGCTTGGATAAGCATCTTCAGGCAGTGTTTTTGCCGAATTGAGGGTTTCTTTGCCCCCCACACTTGTTCCCCACAGGCCGGCATTAATTGAGTATTCCATCCTTTTGAAATCGGCTTCGTAACCGTTTTCTTTCAAATAATTTATTTCAGCATCACGCGAAAGTTCCAGGTCGCGGGTTGGGGTTAATATTTTTATGGTGGGCGCAAGCACTTCAAAAGTCAGGTCGAAGCGAACCTGGTCGTTACCCGCACCCGTACTGCCATGAGCTACATATGCAGCGTTAATTTCCTTGGCATACTGAATAATGGCTATTGCCTGAAAAATTCGTTCGGAACTTACCGAGATAGGGTACGTGTTGTTCCTGAGCACATTGCCAAAAACCATGTACCTTATACTCTGCCTGTAGTATTTTTCGGTAACATCGATTGTAACGTGTTTTTTTGCTCCAAGCCGATAAGCCTTTTCTTCAATCGTTTTCAATTCTTCATGGGTAAAACCTCCAGTGTTGGCAATTGCCGTATATACCTCCAATCCCTTCTCCTTAGAAAGGTACATGGCACAAAACGAAGTGTCGAGACCACCGCTGAAAGCTAAAACCACCTTTTTATTTTCCATATTCTGAATATTTATCGGGGCGCAAGTATGCCCATATTAACGAATCAATTTTATCAACAATTTAGAACATCCCTAATCAAACCACTTTAATTAAATCAATTTTCTGTGAATATTTTAAAAACAGATGAGATAAAAAATGGCGCCGCCGATAATCTTTACTAACCCAAATTACCAATGATGTATTGTTTTGCATAATAAAAAAAAACCAATTACACGACTTCAGTTGCTATAAAACAATACATTGCCGATTTATGAAATTGCGAATTACCAGCCATTGGAACCGCGGCACCATTCATTTCTTTATTATTGTCGTTTAAATAATTTCAATTTTGTTTTTAACGGAGAAGCATACCCTGATGTTTGTCCGCTGTTTAACCATTTCCTGAACGGGATAATCTTTCCACGTTCTTTTTGAGCAAAGCCGTTTTTCTTTTTTTCCCATGCCGGGTCGAAAAGCATGGCTGTACAAAGGCACTTTGTTCGCTGTGTCCGCATCAGGATGTCATAATTTACACAACTCTGACAGCCTTTCCAGAAATCCTGGTCTTCGGTCAGCTCTGAAAACGTTACCGGCTTATACCCGAGTTCCGAATTTATTTTCATAACGGCCAACCCTGTAGTCAGGCCAAATATTTTTGCATCGGGAAACCTTAACCTCGACAATTCGAAGGCTTTCTTTTTAATGCGTTTTGCCAATCCCTGTCCCCGGTATTCCGGAACAACAATCAAACCCGAATTGGCCACATGTTTGTTGTGCCCCCATGATTCGATATAACAAAAACCTGCAAATTTTTCCCCGTCGAGGGCAATAACTGCTTTGCCCTCGTTCATTTTTGTTGCGATGTAATCATAAGTACGCCGTGCAATACCGGTACCTCTTTCTTCAGAGGCCGCCTGAATTGTATTGTTTATCTCATCAACGTACTTCAAATGCTTTTCATCAGCAATAAATACTTTTACTTTATCTATATCTGCCATCTCCTCTTAAATCAATTTTCCCTTTAAACCTGGCATTGTATTTTCCAATAGCACAATAACATCGGGTTTTTCCACACCTTCCCTTAACACAACAAAAATTGTGTCGTCGCCTGCAATAGTCCCCAAAACTTCAAATGAGTTCATACTGTCAATTACTGCGGCAATGCTGCTGGCATAGGCGGGTTTGGTTTTCACAACGGCAATGTTCCCCGAAAAATCAATCGACAAAAAACCATCAGCAAGGTATTTAAACTCCCGCGAAGGTGATTTTGCAACACCAATACCTGCAGCTCGCGGCAACATGTAAGTATAGCCACCATCAGGCGCAGGGGTTTTTGCAATTTGCAGGGTTTTCATATCACGCGAAAGGGTTGCCTGGGTAAGATTAAAACCTTCATGTTTTAATAACATTAGCAATTCTTCCTGGTTTTTTACCTTGTTATTGCTTAAAATCTTTTGTATTGCTTTATGCCGAATTAATCGTGCTTTCATCTGCGTTGCGCATATTTATTCATATAGAGTGCAAATTTATTCGTTTAATTTAACAATCCAACTTTTTTCATGAAAGATTTTATATTTTTGCAGGGCAATTAAGATTGACTTATTATAGAAGAGTGAAAATTCATAAAAAAGGAAATAGGGCATATAGCCTGAAAATGCGTTTAGCTGCAAAAGCAGATAAGCGCATTTTTTCTGTATAATAACCTGTAAACAACTAAGGCCTTGAAAAAAGTGAAGTTAATTTTGGAAGACGGAACGGTGTTTAACGGCAAATCGTTCGGAAGTGAAAAATCGGTTGCCGGTGAAGTTGTATTTTACACGGCAATGGTGGGTTATCCCGAAAGCCTTACCGACCCTTCGTATACCGGACAAATTCTGGTTTCAACCTTTCCGATGATCGGAAATTACGGTGTGCCCGCACAAACAAGAACCCATAATGTCCCTGACCATTTTGAATCGGATAAAATCCATGTATCGGGCTTTGTGATTTCCGACTACTCGGTTGAATATTCGCATTGGAATGCAGTAAAAAGCCTCGGCGACTGGCTGAAAGAAAATGACGTGCCCGGAATTTACGACATTGATACGAGGGCGCTTACCAAAATACTGCGCGAAAAAGGATCGATGCTCGGCAAGATTGAATTCGAAGACCAGCCTATCGGATTTTACAACCCAAACCTCGAAAACCTCGTAGCAAAAGCAAGCACAAAAATAATTGAAGAATACGGTGAAGGTGAGTTCAAGGTTATCCTTGTTGATTGCGGCGTGAAAAATAACATTATCCGCTGCCTGCTTAACAGAGGGGTTCGTGTAAAACGTGTTCCCTGGGATTATGACTTCACAAACGAAGACTACGACGGCCTGTTCATTTCAAACGGACCGGGCGATCCGGCCATGTGCGACAAAACAGTGGGCAACCTGGCAAAAACCCTCAGTCTTGATATTCCAATCATGGGAATTTGCCTGGGCAACCAGCTGCTTGCCCGAGCTGCAGGTGCCGATACTTATAAACTGAAATACGGGCACCGAAGCCATAATCAGCCGGTATTGCTCAATGGCACTAACCGTTGCTTCATTACTTCACAGAATCACGGATTTGCCATTGCCAACGAAACCATTCCCGGAGACTGGGAAGCGCTTTTCATTAACGTGAACGACGATACCAATGAAGGCATCAGACATAAATCAAAACCGTTCTTTTCGACACAGTTTCACCCCGAAGCTTCGAGCGGACCGGTCGATACAGAATTTTTGTTCGATGACTTCATCAGCAATATTAAAAAACACAAAGCTTAACCGATTATTGAATCTGTCATAAAATGAAAAATTTCAAATCGCACATCAAGAAAGCAATTGTACTGGGTTCAGGGGCTTTAAAAATCGGCGAGGCCGGTGAATTTGACTATTCTGGTTCACAGGCGCTGAAAGCGCTTAAGGAAGAAGGGATCGAAACCATACTCATCAACCCCAATATTGCCACTATACAAACCTCGGAAGAAATAGCCGACAAAATTTATTTTCTCCCGGTTACCCCGTATTTTGTTGAAGAAGTAATTAAAAAAGAAAAGCCCGAGGGCATACTGCTGGCATTTGGCGGGCAAACTGCTTTGAATTGCGGAGTTGCTCTCTTCGAAACAGGCATACTCGAAAAGTACAACATTGAAGTACTCGGAACACCCGTCCAATCGATAATTGACACCGAGGACCGCGACATCTTTGCCAACATCCTGAAAAGCATCGATGTAAAAACACCACTGAGCATTGCCTGCAAAAACATGGAAGAAGCAAAAGTTGCCGTTGAAAAAATTGGTTTTCCAATCATTATCCGCGCTGCATATACACTTGGCGGACTGGGTAGCGGATTCTGCTCGAACATGAAAGAACTTGAAATAAGGGCTTCCAACGCTTTTTCATTTTCTCCTCAGATACTCATCGAAGAATCGATTAAAGGCTGGAAAGAGGTTGAATACGAAGTGGTCCGCGACCAGTACGACAACTGCATCACCGTTTGTAACATGGAAAACTTCGATCCGCTTGGCATCCACACCGGGGAAAGTATCGTGGTTGCTCCCTCGCAAACCCTTACCAATAAAGAATATCACAAACTGCGCGAACTTTCCATCCGCATCATACGCCGTATTGGCGTGGTGGGTGAATGTAACGTTCAGTTTGCTCTTGACACTTCGAGCGAAGATTATAGGGTTATTGAAGTTAATGCCAGGCTGAGCCGTTCATCTGCTTTGGCATCGAAAGCAACAGGCTATCCGCTTGCATTCATTGCTGCAAAACTTGGCCTGGGTTACGGATTGCATGAATTAAAAAATACGGTTACCAAAGTGACCACTGCCTGTTTCGAACCGGCCCTCGATTACGTGGTATGTAAAATACCCCGCTGGGACCTTAATAAATTTTCAGGCGTATCGAAACAAATTGGCAGTTCGATGAAATCGGTTGGTGAAATCATGTCAATTGGCCGCAACTTTGAAGAAGCTATTCAAAAAGGGATCAGGATGATCGGACTGGGCATGCACGGTTTCGTAGGCAACACCGAAGAGATTACCATCGATGCCATTGAAGAAGAACTGACAAACCCAACCGACCGGCGAATATTCGCCATTGCCGAAGCTTTTAACAAAGGGTATTCGGTTGAAGACATTTACCAGAAAACAAAGATTGACCGTTGGTTTTTACAGAAACTTCAGAATATTTTCAACCTGAAAATTGAACTCCTCAAAAACAATACCCTTAACGAGCTGCCCGACGAAACGCTGCTTCAGGCAAAGAAATATGGTTTCTCCGACTTCCAGATTGCCCGAATGGTGCTGAAACCTTCGGCAAGGGAAATGGAAGAAAAAATGCTTGCGGTAAGAAAACACCGTGCATCGAAGGGGATAGTACCTTTCGTAAAACAAATCGACACACTTGCGGGGGAATACCCGGCACTGACAAACTATCTTTACATAACATATAACGCGACTGAAAACGATGTTGAATTCCAGCACGACGGACAATCGGTCATCGTTCTGGGGTCGGGTGCCTACCGCATAGGCTCATCGGTTGAGTTCGACTGGTGCAGTGTGAATGCCGTGAACACTATCCGTAAAGAGGGATTGCGCTCTGTTATGATCAACTACAACCCGGAAACGGTCAGCACCGACTACGACAACTGCGACCGACTTTACTTCGACGAACTTTCGTTTGAACGGGTAATGGACATTATTGACCTGGAACAACCACGGGGAACCATTGTTTCGATGGGTGGACAGATACCCAACAACCTTGCCATAAAGCTATACCGTCAGAACCTGCCTGTTCTTGGAACATCGCCGGTTAAGATCGACAATGCCGAAGACCGTCAGAAATTCTCTACACTACTTGATAAAATTGATGTTGACCAGCCCCGCTGGAAAGAGCTTTCGACCATAGACGAGATCCACAACTTCGTCGAAGAAGTGGGCTTCCCCGTATTGATACGCCCCTCATATGTGCTTTCAGGAGCTGCCATGAACGTGGTCTCAAACGCTGACCAGCTGGAACACTTCCTGACCCTTGCCGCCGACGTTTCAAAAGAACACCCGGTGGTTGTGACCGAATTTATTGAACAGGCCAAGGAAATTGAAATTGATGCAGTAGCCGATAAGGGAGAAATTGTAGCCTATGCCATATCGGAACATGTTGAGTTTGCAGGGGTACACTCTGGCGATGCCACCATGGTTTTCCCGCCTCAAAAACTGTATATCGAAACCATCCGAAGGATCAAACGAATTTCGAGGGAAGTTGCCAAAGGGCTCGAAATTACTGGGCCATTTAATATGCAATTGCTGGCAAAAGATAACGATATAAAGGTAATTGAATGCAACCTGCGTGCATCACGGAGCTTTCCCTTCGTTTCGAAAGTAATGAAAATGAACATGATTGAACTGGCCACGAAAGTAATGCTGGGAATCCCCTACGTTAAGCCTGACAAATCGTTGTTCGAACTTGACCATATTGGCGTGAAAGCCCCGCAGTTTTCGTTCCACCGCCTGCTGAATGCCGATCCGGTATTGGGTGTCGACATGAGCTCGACCGGCGAGGTAGCCTGCATTGGCGACACTTATTATGAGGCGATCCTGAAATCGATGCTCTCGGTTGGATACCGTGTGCCGAAAAAGAACATCCTGATTTCATCGGGCCCGGCCCGTTCAAAACTTGAATTGCTGAAATCAGCACAAATGCTTGTTAATAAGGGCTACAACCTTTTTGCCACCGAAGGGACATACCGTTACTTCCGCGACAACAATATCGAGTGCACACGCCTGCACTGGCCCGACGAGGAAGACCGCAAGCCGAATACCATAGATTATATCAAGGAGAAAAAGCTCGATCTTGTAATCAATATCCCCAAGGATTACACTCGCAGGGAGTTGAGCAACGGGTACCTTATCCGGCGAAATGCCATCGATTATAACATACCGCTTATCACCAACGCGCGTGTTGCAAGCGCATTTATTTACGCGTTCTGCAAATATGATGTTGAAAACCTGGCAATAAAAAGCTGGAACGAGTACTGATTTCAGTAGGATTTACTCCATTATATGGAAGTATTTTGCAAAAACCAATAGCCATTAATCAACACACATTAATGACTATTGGTTTTTTTATTCAAATACACTGACAAATAAACGATTGATCAAACGGAATAATCTGAAAAATTATTACTGGTTTATTTACTGCTTTAAAAAAGTCTCAGAAAAAATATACTCTCCTGCTTCAATTATAATTATATATGTTCCCTCTGGCAATTCATTTATTCTCAGTTGATTTTTTGAGTTTTTCATCAAGGGCGCATATAAAACCTCCTGGCCGGTTTGGTTGAAAAACGTTAGTGTAAAGTCTTCACTGAAACCATCAGGTATTTCCACTGAAATATATTCTTTTGCCGGGTTTGGGAAAATGCTGAATTTTGCCGAAGCAGGTTTTTCAATTCCATTATATTCTGCAGCAAGGCTCAACGTAAAAAGCTGATTTTCGGCCTCATCGTCGCATTGCGACTGTTCAATATTTGCGAAGTCGTTTTTTGAAGCATTTACAACCTGTAGACATTTCCGGCTGTTACGGGCAACAATATGATACATACTATCGCGCACCTGTTCGAACTTATATTGCTGGCCATCGCCTCCCCAGTATGTCCAGAGACAAATATTGGCACCATCGGCTGAAGAAATATTGTAAACATCAAGAGCGAGATCTGCATTTTCTTTAGGAGAAATTTTATACCAGTTATCATCAACTTTGGTTAATTTCCATATCTGTCCATTTTCTTCGGCCACTATTCCCTGTTGCACATTTGCGCCCACAGCAGGCCTGTTGTTTGCCACTTCAACAGCCATTCCGCTATGAACTGCATTTATACAATATTCACCGTTTTCTATAAATTCACCTTCTTCATTGCTCCAGCTTAAGGGTGTACCGGGTACAGGCCAGCCATTTCCCCAGGATATTGAGCTGATTGAAAGGCGTGCAGTTCCGTTGCTTTGAGTGTCGTAAAAATGATAGGTAAACGTCCCTTCGCCCAAACCCACATGACCGGGGCCGTGAAAACGCCCTTCGCTCGAAAGAAAAGTGCGCCATTCCCCATAAGGGCCTTTCACATTTTCCGAACGGGCAACACGCATGTAATATGTGCTTTGTAAGCCATTGCAACATGCACCGCGGTTTACAAAAAGGTAATAGTAATTGTCGTGTTTGGTAATGCAGGGCGCTTCAATGTCCTGATGGTTGCCGCCAGCCAGTTGATATACACCTCCGATGGTTTTGCCGGTGATTGAATCAATCTCGACGAGCCCTATCCCCGCGAAAAAAGACCCGTACGTCATCCATATCCTGCCATCGGTATCTCTGAACAACGATGGGTCAATGGCATTTCGGGCCGAAGAGCTGCCGTTTGAAGAAACCACCATTCCCAGGTCTGTCCATACGGTTCCCAGTTTTTCGGTCCGTGCCACGCCAATTGCCGATTTGGTAGTACCCCACGATGAGGCAGAATAGTACAGGTAGTAATATCCATTCATGAAAATAACGTCGGGCGCCCAGAAATTTCCGCCGAAACCGGTCACGTATGTGTCAATCCACGATGGGTATGCTCCCGGGAAAACAGGAGTTTCAAACCGCCAGTTGTCGAAATTTGTATTCTCACCCGAAATAGCTGCAACACCATTGCCAGTTGTAAAAACCCAGTAGCGCCCATCGGTGTTTTTAATCATAGCTGAAGGATCGTGTGCAGGTGGCTGTGCTTGTATGGCAGTTGCCGAAATAATTACAAAGAACAAAGGCAAAGCAAAGATTGACATCCTGTTAAAATTCTCTATTCCCTTAATAATGAAATTTAAGTATTGCATGATAATTCTCCCTTAAAAAGTTTTCAAAATTAAGTTTTACATGAATAAACAGGTGGAATATCAAACTTTGAATGGGGACAAATAGCAAAACAATTCTCAAATTCCAATGAGCAAAGAACAAATGCCATTCCAAAATTTCGGGATTGGGATTGAGAATTTTACGCTTACCTTTTGGAATTTGCAATTTATTCCGAAAATTATAACAAAACACCTCACGGGGATCGCATATTTACAGGAAATGTTTATAATAAAATCGGAAAAAATTGAGTGATTTATGAAGTTAGAAATTGAAACCGACACCTACCGTTGCATAAAACTCCTCAATTTCTGGAATGATTCCAACACCTAAGTCCAAAGCAAATCTGCCTCTTCTATAAATGATCCCAGCCTCAAATTCTACTGTATCCCATGAAAAATCATAACCTGAGCCTAAATAGCAATTTACTTTTTTTGATATTGAATACA
Organism: Prolixibacteraceae bacterium; assembly: GCA_016931385.1. Lineage (GTDB taxonomy): Bacteria > Bacteroidota > Bacteroidia > Bacteroidales > Prolixibacteraceae > DAIMEA01. Next base: position 4,673 of record JAFGEV010000045.1, on the reverse strand, counting down.
TTCCACCTGTTGATAAAATGGTATCATCAAAAAGTAAACCGAGATCAGATTTTAATGAAACGTAATACCCAAAAGTTTTGCAATAAATATATTTGATTCCAAAAGGTGCAATGGGTATTGCTGCAGAATATAAAATGGTATTGTTAAGTCCTTTTTCGGTTTCCTTCGAAGATGTTTCTTTAATTTCTCTGCTTTGAGCAAATAAACTCAAAGTAAGAATTGAGAATATCAATATCAAAAAAAATCTAATTTTCATAAATTCAGGTTTAAAAAAATTTTCTTCTATTTTTTATTAATTTTTGCAATAATAGAAAAAAATTATTTCCCGAAATCGTTCTATTGATCTTATTTCATATTTGCTGCTTTTCTGCTTATTAAATGAATAACAAAATTTTGCAAGAAATTAAATTATTTTTGCAATTATCATAATTTGCACTAAATTGTGAAACGTTAAAACCCAATAGCATAAACGTATACTCATCATAGAAAATTAATTTTAAACCAAATAGAAACAACATGAAATTTACTTTCTTCATTTCATTATTCATTTTGTTTGCGATTTATGACAGTTCGCAGGTTACCGATACCCTGTATTACAAAAACGGGAAGGTTTTAAAAACCAAAAATAAAGAATATGATTTTTACCGGATTGTATCGAAAACCGACTCTGTGACGTTTGATGTCAAAGAATATGACCGGAATGATATCCTCTGCACAACATTCAGTTACAAGACAAAAAAAGCAACAGATGTTGAGCCTAAAAATATGGAAAAGCTGATCAGAAAGAATCAACTCCCCATGGATGGTCAACTTCTGAGATACTCAAAAAACGGGGAAATCATTGGTGAAGCCATATATGATTACGGCATTTCGCTTTATGGCCCGGTTGAATATAAGAATGGGGATACAATTTTCTTCGATGCCGACATCATGCCATTGTTCGAGGGTAAGGGCCCCGACAACCTGAGATATTATGTGAGTAAAAAATTGAAATATCCTGAAAGTGCAGCTTTCAGGGGTATCCAGGGAAAAGTGTTTATTCAATTCATAGTGAATGAACATGGCGAGGTGCAATCCGCAAAAGTTGCCAGGGGCGCGGATCCCGATTTGAATAAGGAAGCATTAAGGGTTGTTTTAAGCACTTCCGGGAAATGGAAACCGGCAATGTATAAAGGCCGCCCCGTAAAGTATAAATACACAATGCCAATTGCCTTTAAATTGCAGTAGAAAACAAGTACATTTGAAGTTAAAAATTTCAAATCATGAGCATTATCTGGTTTAAAATAATAAGTGTTGTACTAATAATTACCGCCGGAATAACAGGCGGAATAATCCCCATGGGGAAAAAGGTTGCCAAAGGCGGCAACAGGCTTACATTCGGCAATGCCTTTGCCGGTGGCGTTTTCCTGGGAGCAGGACTCATGCACCTGCTGCCCGATGCCATGGAAAACTTTTCATCGCTTAAATTAAATTCCGACTTCCCTTTTGCGGCATTAATTTGCGGACTTGGTTTTATATTCATCCTCGCACTTGAGCGTGTCATTGCCCGGAAAGAGAGTGCTGAAATTCTTAGCAGCAGTAAAAATAAGTTTCCGCTAATCCTGCTGATCGTGCTATCCATTCACAGTATCATAGCAGGCATGTCGCTGGGGCTTGAAACAACAATCCTTTCGGGTACGGTTATTTTTATTGCAATAATCGCGCACAAAGGTTCAGCCTCATTTGCCCTTGGGGTAAATCTGGTGAACGACAATATCAACAAAAAGCTCATCATCAAAACCATTTTGTTCTTTTCAATAATGACACCTGTTGGGATCGTTATCGGCACTGTGCTCGACAATATCGAAAGCAGCAGCACCTCGCTTTGGTTCGAAGCCATTTTCGACTCGCTGGCAGCAGGCACGTTCCTATACATTGCCGTTCTGGAAATTATTAACGATGTTTTTGCGAACGGAAAGTTCAGGTATCAGAAATTTGGTTTTTTGCTGATTGGTTTTTTGCTGATGGCTTTTATTGCAATTTATGCTTGATGTTTCATTATTTTGAAACATTGTTGTCCGGTAAAAATTCTGAAAAAAATATATAGAAATATTTGGTTAATAACCTGATTATGCACGATCTCGAAAATACATGTGTTTAAGCCCGCGTCAACATTGTAACGGTTTGATAATTTTGGAGCCCACAATCGCCTGCTTGCCATATACTTAAAATTGCGGCTAAGACACTGGCAGTTATTACTTGAGAGAAATTATCTTAACTTTGAAAAGGAATTTTAAAACTGAGAGAGTAGGAAGCTATTAGTATGAGTAATGCTAAAATATCGATACGTTTTTTTGACGACCGTGAAGTACGTGCTATTTGGGACGAAGAAAATACCAAATGGTGGTTTTCAGTATTGGATATTGTTGCAGTACTTACTGACCAAAATGATTATGCCAAAACCCGCAACTATTGGAAATATCTTAAAGCAAAGCTAAAGAAAGAAAACAGTGAACTGGTTAGTGTCACTACCCAGTTGAAACTTTTAGCACCCGATGGCAAAAAGAGATTAGCTGATGTGCTGGACTATAACGGGATAATTAAATTAGGTAAACAATTTCCAAGTAAAAAAGCTAATCGCTTTTTTGAATGGTTTACATTTAGCGATGAAAGTATTGACGGGAAAAGCAAGGCAAAGGCTTATGCACTATTTGAAAGTTCTTTTATTAATAGTATTGATGTAGGTACAGCCAAAGGTTTAAAACAAATACATGCCTATTTATTTGGTGGTCTATATGATTTTGCAGGTCAAATCAGACAAAAAAATATTTCAAAAGGAGGATTTCAATTTGCAGTTTCGCAATTCTTGGATGAGACATTAAAACAAATTGAAGAAATGCCCGAATCAACTTTTGATGAGATAATTGAAAAATATGTAGAAATGAACATTGCGCATCCCTTTATGGAAGGCAATGGCAGAAGCACAAGAATATGGCTTGATTTATTATTGAAAAAACGCTTAAAAAAATGTGTTAACTGGAGTAAAATAAACAAGTCAGATTATATGAACGCTATGATGTTAAGCCCAACTAAAAGTAGTGTTTTAAAAACGCTTTTGGAAAAAGCACTTACAAATAAAATAAATGACCGCGAGATGTTTATGAAAGGAATTGATTACTCATATTATTACGAAGAAAACAACTGATAAAAGAAAGAAATTTGAGGCCGTACACACAAAAAAGAAACCTAATCGAAAAAATTGATTTCCTTGCGTTAAAAGAAGGAAGGTCAATGATATTTCAAAAAAAAAATTGGCAAATATCAATTGCTTTGTTTTTAATTATAAGCTTCTCAGCCTGTGATCAGCAAACCGGGACATCAACCCCCGACCAACTCTGGCACAACCAGCAGCGTGAACTGCGCTATCGTCCTGATGGGCATGATTTCGTAATCACCAACGGCACAAAACGTTTTAACCGCGCATTGTACGGTTCCAATACAGGCTTCCGCGTTGAAGCGGGCGACCTGCCCGAGTTTGCCTTGTATATGCCACGAATGGGGGGAACACTCCGCCTTGGAATTATAGTAGGTGATTCTTCTAAATGGCTTATTGATGCAAAAAATATCGAAGCCCGTTACTGTGCAGGTAAAATGAGCTATAAAATTAACGACCCCCTTCTGAAAAATGGCACACTGCAATTACAGTTGCTTGCATTGCACGATGCCGATGGAATGATATTACAATTAACACAAGAAAAAATACCCGCTGATGTTTCTTTGTTTTGGGCTTTTGGCGGGGCAACCGGGAAACGTTTCTCACGCGACGGCGACCTGGGCGCCGACCCCGAATCAAGTTTTTACCTTAAACCTGAGAATTGTACCGATAATGAATATTTCATAAACGATAACAGCTTCAATCTGTACTATGGTTCAGGCCGAAACCTGAGCGATAATGAACTGTACGAAAACAATTATCAACCAACACCCGAAGAACTTGAAAAAACCCGTTTGAAAACAAAAAAACGTTTATTTGGAATAGTCCCTGAAAATTCGCAAGCGGGCATTTGCGATGCGATGCAACAAGCTTCCCCACTGAAATTTTTAAGCTCAAAACCCGATGGCCACCCTGCCATAGCCGGCACATTCCCGTTAAGGGGATTAAAAAAAGACTTTATTCTGATACTGAATCCTGATACCGGGGAAAGACCGTATAATAAGCAGCTTCGGGGAATTTTTGACAAAGCCGATTCAGCAAGGCTTCAACTTAAAAACCGCATTGTTATTGATACGCCCGATGAATACCTTAATGCTGCCTGCGCACAGCTTTCAACAGCCGCCGATGCAGTCTGGGACGGCTCTTCGTTCATGCACGGGGCCATTGCCTGGCGCATGCCATTAAACGGCTGGAGGGGAGCTTATGCCGCCGACTGGCTGGGCTGGCACGACAGGGCAAAAACCCACTTCAGGGGCTATTTTGCCGCACAATATACCGAACCGGCCTTGGGGCCAAGTGTACCCGATCCGAAAACCCATCTGGCAAGGCAGACTGAAGAGGTTGGCACAGCACTTTTTACCGAGGGCTATATCAGCCGGAATCCAGGGAAAATCAACAAACCCCACCATTACGACATGAACCTGGTTTTCATTGCCCAGTTGCTATCACATTTTCGCTGGACAGGAGACCTCGATTTTTT
>JAFGEV010000335.1 GCA_016931385.1 Prolixibacteraceae bacterium | reverse complement strand
TTACTGATGTCGTTGCTGATGTTCTGGCACCACCTGGGCGAATTTACCGGCCCACTCTACTTTGGTGAAATCGTTGACAAAACTTCCAATTGGGAAACAACTGCACTGTTCATGATACCGATTTGTATCATTGGAGGGGTAGCTGGATTATTGATGAAAGAAAAAATATAAATATGAAAGCAAACAAAGTCATAAGAGATCAGATTTTTCTTACAATTAAAAATCAGATCAGAAGCAACAATCCGCCGGAAACAAAAATCACTTACGACCGGTTAAGAAAACAGGGTTTTGATGATTTCACAACCATGCAACTGATTGGCCAGTGCCTGGCAATTGAAATATTTGGTGTACTAAAACACGGAAAGCCTTATGATAACGACAGGTATGTCAAAAATCTTATAAAGCTTCCCCAGGATCCATTTGAATAACAGGGTTATTGCTTTACAAACCTTTCCCTTAAAATGTTATCGCCCGAATTAATCTCAACCATATAAATTCCTGGCTGAATACCTGACAGCCCGACCCGTTTTTCGTTAACACCGGAAAGCAACAACCGTCCGTTAAGGTCGTATATTCGCACCTCGAAATTTTGCTGGCAATTAACGAAAAGTTCATCGTTAGCCGGGTTTGGGTAAAAAGATATCCGATTCCCGGCAAAATCATCAACAGCAGTTGGGAATATATTGATATAACCCTGTTTTATCTTCGTGTTTTCACCAAAATCGTTCCATACTTTTAGCGCTACCTGATAGCTTCCAGGTGTATTGTAGGTAACCAGCGGATTTTGTTCTGAAGATGTTGCCGGTGTACCTCCTTCAAATGACCATTGCCAGCCTGCAGGCTCATACATCGACAAATCGATAAACTGGATTTCCATTGGCGCTGAACCTGATTTATAATCAACTGTAAAATTCGACATGGGCATTAACCCAAGAGCCCTTTCGCCGGTAGTGTAATAAACAGGCCATTTGGCATCATTGATCAGAGCGGTTGCATCTTCGCCTGAGGCATTTATTTTGTCATTGGCCAGATTTATAACAGCTACCTTTTCTGCCCCCCAGGCATCTTCATACGAAAAAGCAATTTTATCGTCGTATTTTGAAAATGAAGGGTATCCTAAAGTTGAGTTATTGAAAATAATGCCAATGTCGCCTGTTTGGGTATTAGCGCCCAGAATGGCATAGTTTTCATTCTCATTGTCGAAATAATCGAATGCGATAATGTAGGGTGAATTTTTTGAAAACACAGGATTGCCAACACTGATTTTTTCAGGCAGCGAGCCAAACAGCTTTTCAATTCGCCCGTCGCCAAAATCATTGGTTTGGTTATCCCATACTTTCATGAAACCAATATCCCAGTAATAGATATCTTCAGCCGATGTTGATGAGAACACATTACATGCGTCATAGAGTAAGTATTCTCCGGTGTGGTCAAATTCAATTACATCGGCATAAAGCACACCACCGGCATTGGTATTGTAATGGCTGGTAGTAGGATTGTACAATTTGAATTTCATGCCGGTTACAGGATCAGAAGCCAGGTTAAATACATAAATGGTCGTATCCACTTCGGTTGAGATTCCGGCAACCCTGTTCCCGTCCTTCGAAATGGCCACATTGTCCCAGAAAGCATCGTTCGAAAGATTTCCTTCCTCAATGTAATCGCCGTCCATAATAATGTACTTCATATAATCATCGGTTGCTGCAAACACAAGCGCCGACCCATCGTCGGTTATGCTTACCTTGCCCTTCATGTCGGTAGCGGTTATCTGTACAAAATTCTCGGCATTAACCGTTGATTTGTAAAGGGTGGCATCCGATAAAATATCGGTGTCGTAGCTCATCAGGAAGTCTTCGCCTGAGTTCACTTCGTAATCAACTTCTTTTTCAACTGTGCCTTCGTCATAAATACCAACCTGATCGAAAGCTTTAGCCGCCTCGCGTGCTTCTGCTGAATTTTCACCGTACAGGTCTTTTGCAGCCTGAACAACAGCTATTCTGAAATCGATAAACTGGGAGTTTTTGGTCAGGTAAAATACCAGTGCCCGGTAAAATATCTGTTCGGCTTTTTCTTTTGAAATATTTGATGCAATTTGATAATAGGCGAAATTCCCAATACTGCTGTTTCGATGTACCCCGGCATTATCATCTTCCCCGATGTACATTTCGGAGACATGTGCTGGTTGCCAGCCTCCGTTCCAGTCCTGATAAACCGCACCATTGTGTGGGTTCGACATATTTCGCAAAGCACCTGAAGGGAAATATTGAGTGTTAACAATATCCTCACCGATAAGCCAGTCTTCACGATCGACCATGCTTCCAAAAACATCGGCATATGTTTCATTTATAGCCCCCGATTGCGCGTAGTATTCAAGTATAGCCGTGTTGCCAACTACTCCATGTCCAAGTTCATGTGATATTACATCCTGCGCTCCCGATAGGGGTTTGAAATAACCGCCACCATTGCCAAAGAAAGCTGCTTCGCCGTTCCAGAATGCATTGGCCATTGAACTGCCATCGTCATCGGCAACATTGATAAAAGCGATGAGTGTTCCCCCGTCGCCGTTAACCGAATTCCGCCCAAACGTATTCAAGAAGTATTTGTAAGTGGCAATCATATTGGCATGAGCAGAAACGGCCTTGGCATCGCTCCAGGTATTATTTGGCGAAGATATCCACGAGTAGTCGAGTTGACGTGTTGAAGTATTGTTCGCATCAAAGGTAAGGATCATCCCATCCCCGTTATTGGGATTGTACATAGGTTGGGAAAGATCGGCCAGCAGATAACTGCCATTCTCCAGATAAGTGTTGATGACACGCAATTGGTTGTTCAGGTCATAGGCATTGGCCGTGGCTGGCCCATCGGTTTTTGTAGCGTTAAAGTGAAGAAGCACTTCGCCAGTGTGGGCATCAATAAAATATTTCCATACCTCGATCACATTCGGCCTGATCTCAATTTCATAGGCCAGGGTAAATTCCTTACCGGGTTTTTGATAAACAACCAGTTTCGATTCAGGGACATCGTATTTTAAATATTCTTTTGCCTTTTTTGAAAGATCGTTATATACTGTTATCTGTTTCAGATGGTCGATTGTTTTTTCAATGGCTTCATCTTTATTCAATTCAGGTATAACATCAACATTATTTGAAATTTTTTTAACCGTACCCGTGAAGCGTTCTTTTTTTGTATCGATATGCAGGGTTGATTGACTTCCGTATATTTCAATACCCTTGTACAATTGTACCGATTTGAAATGCATCATTCCCAACTGGTCGGTTTCAGCTTTCTCAATTTTTAAATCCGACTCAGGGTTTTCGATCAGTGTAATGTTCTTAACCGAATTAAAGAACGAAAAAAAACGATCGTCATCCGAAATGATGCTGGTCGATTTCAGGTTCGTATTTTCCTTCTCAATAAAAACAGGCAGGTTGTTGATCAAAATTTTACCTGTAACCCTACCGGGGTTTCCTGTCGCTGGCATTTGAAGCCTATTGATAGTTGAATACTTCGGGGTATTAGCTGATTTAAGGTTGGTGTTCCCATTAATTTGCCCGGCCGTAAAAGTAACCTGTGTTGTGCCAGGTTGTTTCTTCTGTTTGTTCTTAAAGGTATTTACCTGTGCATGAACTACAACAGACAAAAAAATTGCGGATAAAACAAAAACAAAACTTTTCATGGTCTTTCATTTACTGTTAATCAATCATTACATCCCTGATTATAACCTCACCGAGGCTATAAATCACAAACCACCCCATTTCAAATGATTAACCACGGAGTAATATTTTACCCGCTTTCAACACATTACTCAAGGGTTGTTAGCAAAATATTGTACAATTCTTCAACATCACTGTTTCCCGAGTATTCATACCATTTTACTTCATTAATATACTCGGGGGTTTTCACTTTTATAAAATAGGTCATGTTCCCGGGAATGTTTAATTGCATGGTTTCAAAACCCAATTCCTGCAAAGAACAATGTAACCCTTCGAACTCTTTTTTCGTTATTTTGTTGATAAAAACCATTGAATCAAGGTCAACTTTAAAAACGTTCCTGTCACCGTTAATCAGGTATTCAACAGGCAATGCTGCAAATCCTCCCAGATGGCCAAACCTTATCTGAAACTCACTTTCCCTGTAAGTTGCATTTTTACTTATATTACAAGAAAAAAAGAATGCAATCAGAAATGAAAATAATACGATTCGCTTCATAACAGTTAATTTTTGCAATTAAAACAAAAAAGAAATTTTGAGAAGTTATTCTTTTACAATCCTTTCACTACATTGCTTGCCCTCAATAATTGTTTGAACAATATACAATCCTTTAGGCAAATGTGAAAGGCTAATTGTCAAATGATTTTCATTTTGAAGGCTAGAAAAAAATGAAAACTTTTTTATACGCTAATCCGAAAACTAAAATTCATCAAAAATAAGTTGAATGGATTTTTTTTAATAATTTTAATGGATTAAAAACCTGATTTTTAATCAATATATTGTTTTTGAAAAGTGTGTTTTAGAATAGTGTCGGATGAAATGTTTTTTCCTCACTTTTATCTCTTTCATTTTTGTTATTAATGTTTTAGCACAAACTGAAGGGACATTTACCTATTTTGAAGAGTCAATTTTTGCCCCAACCAGCAGGGAAGCTTACGATTGGTTTGGTTCGCCTTGTTTTCATGGAGATATATTAATGGTTGGTGCGATTTATTCTATCCCCGATTGCTCTGCAGGTTGTGGGGCAGGTTATGTAAATTATTACGAAAAAAACGTTGAAAGCAGCTGGGATTTAATCCAAAGAATAGAATCACCCGAGCCAGAAGACTGTGACCATTTTGGCTCGGATATTGCCATTGA
>JAFGEV010000334.1 GCA_016931385.1 Prolixibacteraceae bacterium | reverse complement strand
GGTATACGTAATCCTCCTTAAAAAGGGAACCTGAATAGAGCAAAAATAGTGTTAATTACTCAATTTATAAACATTATGAAGTATAAAATGCGCGGGAGTAACAATATGAGCAGAGCCTCAAGCTCTGGCAAAAGTAACCTTATGCACTCTGTTTTTTAGTGTCGGTTTATTTTGTGACTCTTATTATAATCTGCTGATTAGCCCAAGTCAAAAAAAGCTATTTTTTCGACAAGTAATTAGTCACCGGGTTTGCATACATTTTAATGAAATAATCTCGGAGTTTGGCTTTATCTCCATCAATCATTAACAGTTTTTGGGCGATGTAGTTTTCAAATTGTATGATCTCATCTAAGCTGTATTGAATGTTGAGGTAATTATTGCTGGCATTTAATAAATCGTACGCGATGTAATTAACCCCGTTTAATTTATAGTTCAAATGTATTTGACGGTCAATTTCCTGTGCAATTAGTAATGCCTTTTCGTTTTGGTCAACCGGTGTTTTTGATAGGTTGCGAATAAATTCATTCAGAGGGGTTCCAAATGCCATATGAATTTTTCCTTTAAACATAGTGATGCCATACATCACGCTCTCAAAATCTTCATTTGGCGCCTTTACATATTTTCCGCTTTCAGAAAAATAGGCTTCCTTAACTTTAAACACATCGCATGGTTCATATTCATACGAAACGGTAAGTGGAACAATGTTAAGTTCTGCCAGCGCTTCGCAAATGTCTTTATTCCCAAGCGAAAACATTTTCAACAGGCCGGTTTGAGTTTGGTCATCACCATTTTTTGTGCGGCCATCACGTTGGGCAATCCAAATTGATTCATTTTTGTTTTTAATGGTATGCTTAATATATACCGAGTGCAACATGGCATTTTGATATTGCTCGATGCGACTACCACCCCTATACAATGTGAACATTTTATTGAGTTTGCCAAGGTCAATAATAAATTCGCTCGACATTAGGTTGCTTCCAAACGTGATTTGGGATGTATGATGGCCGTTTTGTAAAAGTAAGATCTGCATGATGGCCGAATCGAGTACAATATCGCGGTGATTGGACACAAATAGAAAGCCTTTGCTTGTATCAAGTTTATCAGCTCCGGTAGTTGTAAGCCCGTTCGCTGTTTTCTCAAGCGTTCGCTTCACGGCATGGTCCGAAAAAGCTTTCTGGAAACCATCAACTGTATTAATGTGTCTAAATCTTTCAATAACCTCTTCGTAATTCTCACCTTCGTAAAGGTAATTTACCACTCCTTTAAAAAGTGGATTGGCAATTACACGCTGAATAGCTGGGTTTACTTCTTCATCATTATAAGGCCTTATGACTTCAAACTGATCTTTGAAATTATCCATTATTTACTCTTCTATCGATGAAAGTTATTGGTTTTCGGCTAGTTTCAGTTATTTGCATTTTTGCCAAATCAGCAGGACTTAAAAACTCAATAGATGGAGCAACTCTAAGTTTGGCCCTGAAATGGTCCTTTATACTTTTCATAAATTCATCATCATAGGAATCGCATCCAATTTTAACAATGATGTCATCGGTATCAATGCTGTTTGTTGATACTTCAACCAAGTAATTTTTAACACCTTGGATGTCGTTTAAAATATCGTAAAGCGACTGAGGGAAAAGCGTAGTTCCTTTGTATTTAATCATTTGGTTTTTTCGGCCAATGATGGGGCCAATCCGCAAGGAGTTTCTGCCACATGTGCAACTCTCCTCAAAATGGTAACAAATATCGCCTGTTTTAAATCGAATCAGAGGCATACCTTCAACACCAATATTGGTGATAGTGATTTCACCCAATTCGCCCTCTTTAACTGGATTGTTATCATCATCAAGAAATTCAACAATAAGCATTTCGGGGATTAAATGGCCGCCGGCTCCTGCTTCGCACTCGGTAAAAGCAGCAGCCATTTCAGTTGAAGCATAGGTGGAGTATAGCTTTATGTCCCATTTGCTTTTGATTTTATTGCCCAGTTTATTCAGATTCAAATCTTTATCGCGAATAGGCTCACCAATACAAATTGCAGATTTGATATTTGTGTTTTTATAGTCGATGTTGTTTTTTTCGGCGTATTCAATCAGGTTAAGCAAAAATGAAGGAATGGTAACCAAAGTGGTTGGTGACACCCTTTTTATGGTGTCGAACTGCAATTCGGGATTTCCCGGGCCAACGCGAACAATGCCGGCGCCAAGTTTTCTCAGGCCCAGGAAGTAGGCCAAGCCTGCCATGAATCGTCTGTCGAGGGTCACCATTAAATGGTAAATGTCGCTGCTCGATCCGTTGGCGCAAATAAAAGAGAGGTATTCATTGAGTGCCAGACGGTTTAAATCGTTTTCGGTGGTTATAAATGTTACCGGATTTCCAAGTGTTCCGGAAGTGGTGATATAATCCACAATTTTTTCATGATCTACACAGTAGAAATCCAAATTTCGTGTTTGCAAATCGGCCTTGGTCGTTACTGGTAAAAGCTTTAAATCATCCGTGGTTTTAATTTTAGAAAGGTCGATATCGGCGAAACGCTCCTTGTAAAATGGAGAGGCCTTCACCACATAGTCAAGAATTTCAGGTATTCTTTCGTTCTGATATTGTTTAATTTCTGCTATCGATTTTTTTGAAATCTCTATATGCATTATTACAATGGTTTTATGAAATTGATGGTGTCATTGTTAATCTCAGTCTGTAAAAGCGGTGAATCCATATTGAGGAGGTAATGGCTGAAAAATTGCAAAATATATTCATTCACCAGTTGAATTGCTGTAGGCCCATTAATTTTACCAATCATACTTTCTTTTTTTGTTTTTTCCAAATCGTATGAAGCAACATCGCTAAAGGCAAAATGCGTGGCGTTTTTTAGGGTAAACTTATAAAAATCGGATTTAGAATTGCTGAAAATTATTGTATTGCCCAGGTTCCATTTTGCATTGTACTCGCTTTGCAGTAGCATAAATGGGATTTCCAGAGGTTTATCAATCATGTCGCCAAACTGAAAGCAATCGATGTTAATGCCTGCCTTAATGCTTTTATTGGTAATGCTTAACTGGCCGGCCACAGCTCCACCTATTGAATGCCCCATGGTTCCAATGTTGTTTAAATCCATCATGGACAAGATGCTATTTTCACGATGGCTATTTTCAGTTTTATTTATATAATCGATGAAAAAATTGGTGTCATCGGCCCATCGTCTTGTTATTTTGTCGAAACGTGAAAGACGTCTTAAATAATAATTGGTTGTTTTTTCCATTTGTTCCTGAGTTTCCAATTTCCTAAACTGAAATGAATTGGTTATGAACAATTGCAAATAGCCCAAGCGTGCTTTCTTTTTTACCAGACGAGAGCCTTCGCCATTGCCTGATTCCACAAACGGCTGATCGAAAGGATGGTTGACACAGCAAACTATGAAGCCATTGCTTGCGAGGTTTTCAAGAATGGATGTGTAAAAATCGGGCATGCCGAAATAATATCCTGGATTGAATATAATAACAGGGTATTTATTTTGGTTCAATATGATGGGAGAACCTGAAAATGAATGGGTGTGATTTTGCTTAATTTGGGTAATTAACTCATGACTTACGCCTATTTCTGAAAAAATATCAGAGACAACATCATCAGGGTAATCATTTAGGTATTTTGAAATTTGACGATCGTTTTGATGGCTTACGGGATACCAAATTTTTACATAGATTTCGCGAAAATCAACTTTACGCGACACGGTTTCATGGCGGCTGCTGTCAACAAGAAACATTTTTTGGGTACCAATACTGTAGCTACCTGTTGGTTTAGGTATGAAAGTGTAAATGCTATCCTTTTGAGCTGATAAAAACATTGGGCTAATGCTAAAAAGAACTATCAGCCCTATAACTTTCTTCATCATTTTTTAGAAAATTTACTAGATAACTTTAAAACATTTCTGTCACAATTGGAGACGCACCGCTCACACACTATACAGATTTTATGATTTACGCTTTGATTTTTCAACACATAACTGTGAACATCAATAAGCATTGGGCATCCATCGTTACATTTCATACAATTAACACAATTAGCGGCGTTAACCGGTGTTATTTTAAAAAACGAATATGGAGCAATGGTACTTGATAAGGTCAGAAAGGGGCATAACAATCTGCAATACGCCCTGCTTCCAACCACATATGTCATGAAAAAACCAGCGGCTAAAATTAAAATATTCTCTACTATTATCCAATTCTTTCGAAAATCATCATTTTGAAGTGGTTTCCAGATAAAAACAACATATGCTGCCAACGCAACTAAAAACAACATATAAGCGTAAGCTATTGTGTCATTGCGTTTTAATGGCTTTAAGTCAGGTTGCTTTTTATTGGTTAGCTCGAAAAAAAAGCCTGCCCAGCATGCCCGCGAACAAAAAGCGTTTCCAAATACAAATGGCAGGAGCAAACGTGAAACCACCACCTGAATAACTGCTCCAGTGATTATTCCATTGTAAAAATCGAACACAATTTGTGGAAACTGAAAATTTACGCCCTTGGCCATTCCCAGCCAAAAAATAAAAAACAACCCTATTAAACCTTGAACAGCAATGCGAAGCGCCTGCCTTAATTTGGGATAAAATGCTATTAGAATGCGGGTATTCATCTCAAACATGCCAATGCTGAAAAACAGGAAAAAATAGTTGATTCCCCTAATCATTCCAACCACAACGCCAATGGCTGAAAACAGTCCAAACATAAGGAAAGCAATTTGATGAACATTCAAAAATGATTTGGTACGGTGAGTTATCGAATAGTTCAAAATGGATATTAGGTTTAGTGTTGTTAATTTAAAAAGAAGATCGGGATTTTAGATGGATAGTAATGTTTGTTCCCTCATTGCTATATTATACATTCTTCTAGTCATCTTTCTGTTTTTCAACTTGTTTGTGCAATATTTTTATTTCGTTAAGGCCTTTATTCGGTTTTCAATCATTTCCCTTTCAGACTTCCTGGCAACTTCTTTTTCCAATGCTTTCCTGTAGTAGGCAATTGCTTTGGTGTTTTCCTTTAGGCTGCTATAGTACTCGCCAATTACAACATAGGTGTAGAAGTTTTCAGGGTTCAGTTTTTCATAGCCCTCAACATCCGAAACCTTAATTTCGTGAGCTTTATCATGCTTAATGTATTCCTTAAATTGAGCGGTCATTTCTTTGTAATGGTTAAAATTAGCAAAAGCTTTGGTGTATATAAACTCGTCTTCGGCAATGGTGTATTCCGAAACAAAAACATCTTTACTAATGTCGGTTTCAAGGTTAAAAATTGTATTTAAATCGTAGCAAAGATAGCGTCCCAATTGATATGGATTGACAGAAATCCAGATTTGTAGTTTCTCAGGCTTAAAAATCACCGAGTGATGGGCTATTAGTTGATTAATAGCTTTCTCATTGCCCATGCCAATATTTGCATCATTCATGCCTTTTTGATCACGCAGAATCTTTGCGAAAGATTCAGCAGTATGTTTGTCAGTTTTGGCCAACAGTTCATCTACTCTGTTCCATCTATAGGGTGACAGGCCATCGATGATACTCTCTTTGTTAAGATCGGTGTTTTTTAGCGAATCGCTCTGGAAATGGTTGGTCAGAATGAGTTGGTTGGTGGTGGTTTTATAAAGGCCGGTTTTATCAATGGCTTTTTCGATGACAACCGTTTGATTGTCCTTAGCTGAACCTATCAGAAATGACTCAGCGACAAAAACATCGGTTTTTTCAATAATGGCTAAGGCTTCCTCAATGTTGGAGGCATGCTGCAAAATATTTCGGGCCAAAAGCGACACTGGGGTTTTAGCCGATGTTGGGATGTCGGAATTTGCTGCATTTAGCGTTACAACCAGGCCTTGGTCATTCATACCTGAAACCACGCCAACCAAGCCGGCCCAGGTAATGAAACACAAACTATGACCTAGGTTAGGTTTGTAAAAAGCAATTATTTTGTTTTCGGCAAAATCATCACCCGAGGTAAAATCCATGTTTCTACCAATGATCATGGTGCTGTCGGCCGATTTCTCATTCTTAACCATAAAAGCGGTACAAGCCACCAAATTCATATTTTGAAGAGCATGTCCCAAATCGTGGGCTGCATGGTAGTTTAAAATGCGTCGATAAGGAGTCCCAATAAAGTTGTATTCATGGGATGCAAATAGCGAAACACCATAAATTTCCTTTAAATATTCTTCCGGCACATAGGTATCCAGGTTCCGGTTGTAGAAAGCCACAAAATACTTCAAGATGTTTAGGTACGATTTTGATGGCACCAATTTTCGGATGTTGTTTACAAAATAATGCTCCTGAAGTTCAATTAAGCTATCAGCAAGAATTCCATTTTTGTACCCCATCTCAAAATCATCGCCGGTTATATACATTTCCCAAAGACCGAATTCATTTTTCTTCAGCCAGCTGTCTTGAAAGGTATAAGTGTTTGGTGCAGTTACCTGCTTTTGTTCGTTGGGATTAAAAGCATTCTCAACCTCCGGATTGTTAAGCCGTGTGACGTATACAAACCAAGTTGCCAGCAGTGCTGTTATTATTGAAAACACTGCAATTATCTTTAATAGTATTATCCCGATTCGTTTCATCTATTCAACGCTTTTTATCTCCTTTAACAATTTCCGCAGGTCCACTTTATTGGCACTGGCCAGCAAGGCGTTTATGGCAACGCCTAAAATACCATGAATACCAATACTTTGCCCGGTTAAAAACAAGTTTGGTACTCTTGTATTGATCGAAATATAAGCACTTAACGCATTGTTGTAATCCTTGGCAATGCCATACATGGCCCCTTCGGGAATTCCTGTGTAATCGCGATAGGTCAATGGCGATGAAGAATACACCGCATCCATACACTCAATGAACTCCGTATATTTTTCATTCACAAGTTGGAGCAATTGGTTACCTTTCTGCGTTTTAAAATCGAGATAGGCCTTACCACGTTTGCCAATAGTTGTTTCTTTCCACTGCTTAACATCGGCATACTTCATAAAGGTGATAACGGTGGCACTCTCGGCGTACTCGGGATTTTTGGCATCTTGGGTGGTGTAAAGCATGTAGCCTTTTGGCCATTCATTTTCGGTATAAACCGCACCCCAAACATCTTTGGTTTTTGAATAGTAAATGTTTGAATTTATGTGCTTAAAGGCCTTCTTTTTAAAAACCACATAAAGCACAAATGAACCTACGGTATTCTCCATACTCATAATCCGGGTCACATATGGTTTCCTAAAAACGCCATCGTCAAGCAGTTTCAGTGTTGCAGCCGGGTGTATGTTCGAAAAGAATGATTTGCCGGCAATGACTTGCCCATCGGCGGTTACAACTGAAACGGCTTTGCCATCCTCAGTATTTATTTTTGTCACTTTTTTATTGACCAAGACAACGCCCTTTTGTTCTTCAATAATTTCTTGCAAGGCGGTTGCCAACATACCGCTACCGCCACGTATTTTATATGCACTTTGGATGAAAAAGAAGTTGATGAGCGCATGAATGTAAAACGGAGTTTTAGAAGGAATTCCTGCGTATAATCCGTTGTTGGAGAGCAAAAATGCCTTCAGCTCTTCGTTGGAGGTGATGTCATTGATAACATCCATCAAGCCCTCATTTAAGAATTCACTCCGATGGTATTCTTCAAAATCAACCTCCTTAAAATTGAGTATTGGATTGCTATTCCAAACATTTTCTAATTTGCTGATGTATTTTTCAATGGCCACTGACTCATCAGGAAAATAGCCAATCAAAGCCTTCTTGTAATTTTCAATGCCGGAAACATTCCAGTATTCCTTACCTTCGATAAATACCTTATCGAAACAGGCTGCGTCAAACTTATCGAAGCTCACTTTGTTTAAAACGCCCAGGTAGTTGAATATTTTATGTAAAACCTGACCTTTATCAAGTGCACCCACATAATGCATGCCGGTGCTGAACGTACATCCCTTGCGCACAAAGGTTTGGAGATTACCTCCCACGACGGAATGCATCTCCAACACGCAAACAGAATGGCCATGCTTACTCAGAATAGCTCCACACAGAAGGCCTCCCAGTCCGCTACCAATAATTACCACATCATACTCCTGCTCCATCAGCTATGAATTCTTTATTTTATTAAACAAATACTGACTGCCAACCAGTTCAGCGCAGGTTAACGCGGCACCAATCGACACCCCCAAAACGCCATGCATATTAAGATTTTGTCCGGTAAAGTACAAATTACGAATGCGGGTTTTTGGTTTTATTATTGTTGAAATGGGGTCGTGAAACTTTTTAATGATACCGTATGCTGAACCCTCATGGGTGTTGGTGTAATCGCGATAAGTGAGTGGGGTAGAGCTGTAATAACTTCTTATTTTGGTGCGCAACTGCGGAAATTTCTTCTCCACAAAGTCAAGCAACTTTTCGGCTTTCCTCCTTTTGAAATCGAGGTACTCATCGCCACGTTGTTCTACAAATGTATGCGCCCACTTCTTTACCTCGTCGTATTTCATGTAGGTAATAATAATCAAGGCATTAGCCCATTTTTCCGATTGAGAATTTGGAGGGGTGTACAACATGTAATGCTCTGGCCACTCCTTTTCATTGTAATCTGTAGTCCAGGTATTTACTGCATTGAAATGGTGGTGATTGTAGTTTAAATACGGAAATTGATTCTCATTTAAAACAATGTACATCGAAAACATACCGATAGAGTTATCCAGAGAATCGATACGTGCCTTAAAAGCTGCCTTGGAAATATTTTTATTCACCAAATTAAGCGTGATTTTTGGATGCACGTTGGAGATGAATTGTTTGGCAAAAATTTTCTCTCCGTTCTTCAATTCCACAAAGTCGGCCTGTTTATTTCCACCTATTTGAACAACTTCCTGATTTAAAAGAATATCGCCACCGTGTTTTTTAATCTCGTCTGAAATGCGAGCGGCAAGCTGTGAACCACCATCCACAAATCGCCAGGCACTCCCAATAAACGTGTAATTTATAAGTGAATGAACATACATGGGCGTGTTTTCCTTGTCGCCGGCATACAGGGAGCTCATTCCTGCCAAAATATTGTTCAACTTGGGGTTTGATGTTAGGTTCGAGACATAATCGTGGGCACTGAGGTTGAAGAAATCGGTTTTGCTGTTGATCTCGTCCAAATTACTGAAGGTGTAAAATGGAAAGGAGTTGCAGACCGTGCGCATCTTCTGAATGTACATTTTCAACTTATTTCTTTCAGCGGGAAAATGGGCCGACAGTTTTTCCACAAAATTATCGTATCCCTGAGCAATAGGATATTCAGTTATATCGCCTTCAAAACTAATGCGTTCGAAGCCATCAACATCCATTTGTTTGATTTTTATCTTATCGAGGATGTTGAAATACTTGAAATACCTATTTAAAACCTCTCCATCGCCAAGTCCTTCGGTGTAGTTTAGGCCAGTGTTGAAAATTGCTTTATCCTTGACAAACGACTGAATGCTGCCACCGGGTTTTTTATTTTTCTCTATTACACAAACGCTCATACCTTCCTTGGCCAGAATGTTGGCGCAAAGCAAACCGCCCAATCCGGCTCCGATAATCACAATATCGTAGTTACTCATTTCGGGCTGTTTTTCTGATCACGTAGGTAATGTTCGATGTCAGTCGGGATTTATCGTAAACCTCGCAAGTGACGCCTTTATCAGCTACCAAATTTTTAATCAAGCTACCCGATACAAAAGCCAGTTCATACTTGGTACGATTGAATTTGAATATTTTGGTTGATTGAATTTCGGTCAGGCGAGTGTATCTGGTTCTTTCCTTTAAGTCCGAGTCGGCATCGCGTATAATGAGCATGCCATTGTCGGGCAAAATATCGATGCATTGGTTAATCAGCTTTACCTGAATCGGTTCGGGCATATAATGTAGCACGTCGTTCATAATGTACACCTCGGCTTTGGGCAAATCTTCCTCTGTTAGGTCCATTACTTTAAACCCAATGCCGTCGTCTTTGGCAGGGGCGTTGTTGGCGATGGCAATTTTTTCCTCATCATAATCGATGCCCAAAACGGTTCTGTTTTTTGAAACCATTCGAAGCATGTAGGCCAGAAAGCCATACCCGCAACCCACATCCACTATGCTGGCTTTTAGCGGAATGATGTCGTTCAGGAACGTGTAATTTTCTTCCAGCTTGATTTTAACCCTCAGATACCACTCCAAAACTGGGCCTTTGTAAACATATTGGTGGACCAATTTCGATTTAAAAAAACCGGGAGTCTCCAACTGAAGTTTTAGCAGGGCATATTCGTCCCGGTATATAGCGGTAACGTCTTTGGTTTGTTGTTTAAACGTGATGCCATGGTCGGTTTCCTCGGGCCGGGGAGTAATTCGGTCGAAAAACTTTAAAGTGATGTGGCCCGACTTTAAAAAGAACTCGCGCTTGGGTAAGCAATCGAATGCACCGTGAATCATTACCGGTTGAATGTCGATATTTAATTCGTGCGCAACGCTAAAGGCGCCTTGGTGAAACCGGTTGATGTTGCCATCAAGTGTTCGCTTGCCTTCTGGAAAAATAAGGATGGAATATCCTTCGCTAACTTTTCGTCTAACCTGTTCAAACCCATCGTCAATGCCTTTATAGGCTGGAAAATACTCGGCATATCGAATCACAAAACCATAGAAAATGTTGTTCCAAACCCATTTGTTGGTGAATACAATTATCTTGGGGTTTAGCATCAGGATAAGTACTAAATCCAAGTGCGATTGATGATTGGCAATAATCACAGCCGGCTTGGAAAAATTCAGCTTGTGTTTATCAATGTACTTGCGTTTAATAGAGATGTTGATGTTAACCACCAGTTTCGAAAAACTGGAAATCAGCCAACACATTAATACCCTTTTGTGTGTTTTTTTAAGTGGGATGAGGTAAATAAGAGGCAAAGTCAGCGTCATGGAAAGTGAGCCGACAATAAATACGAGGAAGGTTCCAATGGAAACAATGGCATTTTTTAGCACTATGGGCTGTAGTCTTTTGCTTTTTTTGGTGTTGACCAATGCATTAAAAAACACCGGTGTCAGCGTAACCGAAACAAACAGTACCGAAAGTACCCCAATAATGGAAACTGATGCAATTGATTTTATAGCAGGATGTTTGGCAAATATCAGTACCCCAAAACCTCCAATGGTGGTAAGTGCGGCAATAAAAATGGATAGTTTATAGGGAGTAATGGGTTTGTTACCGTATTTGTAATCATCAATTAATCCACTCACCAAAAACACACTGTAATCCAAACCAATACCAAAAATAAAACTGGAAATGATGATGTTAAAGATGTTGAACTCTATGCCCAGCAGTCCCATCAAACCAAGCGTCCAGAGCCAACCAATCACAATAGGCACAAACGTTATGGTTGCAATTTCAATGCGTCCGAAGAAAATCAGCAAAATTACAAATACCACAACTATGGAAAGCATTGATAGCTTATTGAAATCATCTTTTAAAATCTCAAGCAACCTATTGATGAAAAGTTGTTTGTCAAATACAAGTATCTCTTTGTTCGATAGCAATTTATCAATCAGTTTTGTTTTGTTTTCGCTGCTTACTTTTAAAACGGAGGCTACGTAATACTGGTTGCCGGCAGTATTAATGTAGTTGCCTAAAAAAGTGTTAGTTACCAATTCAAATTCATTCAGCTCAAGCACCTTAAAATCGGTGTTCATCAGGTCAAAAAATTCATTAAAGGCATAATTTTTAAACCGATAAATTGAACTTACTCGAATGATTGATTCTTGTACTTGTTGGCGTTTGTCAAGTGTCCAAAACCTATTCCAGGTAGCTATTTTTTCCTGCTGAACCTTGCGGCTCATTATTAAATCGGTTGCTCCCGTTGATGACTTAATAAAGCCTTGCTCGGCCAGAGATTGAATAAACGGCTTGTTTGCCTCGGCAATAATTAAGGCTTTTTCGAGCGACTCGGCATGCGAAAAAATGAAGACACCTCGGTTAGCTTCTGAACTGATTGCGTTTAGGTTCTGCTCAGCTCTGGTAACTTCGGCCGATTGATAATTGAGCGAAGATATATCGCTGTTAAACTTTATATCCTTAACAAAAAATGCAAGGGTTATGCTCAATAAAAATATAAATGCTATTAAAATTTTGCTCTTATGAAAATCTGGTTTTATCAGGTTTTCAAATAGTTTGGAGGTTTTATTCTCCTTTGGATACTTAATGTTTTTCGATAAAAACGGGAGAATAATTAAGGCCGATAAAGAAGAAAATATAATGCCGAAGGTGGCAAACAAACTAAACTGCTTTAGTGCTTCCGATTTTAAAACATATATGCACAATAAAGCCGCTGCTGTGGTAATACTGCTTAACAAAATTGGGCCCGAAACTTTTTTGATGGTTTCAACCAGCGAATTGGTGAGTTTTTGATGGGTGAACAGATGAAGCGAGTAATCAATTGATACACCGAATAATATGGCGCCTATGCCAAGCGAAATAACAGAAACCTCGCCCACAATTAAGGATAGCAACACCAGCGAAAATGTAACGCCAATTAAAACAGGCACAAACAAAAACACGATGATGCGAACTCGTCGGAAAAAGAACCAGAACAACAGTGTGAGGAAAAGAATGGATATGGAAACTGTGGTGATGATGTCCCTTTTTACCTGTCTGGAATTTTCAACGGCTACCACGGTTCCGCCGTAGGCTTCAATTTTTACCGTGGGAAATTGGGTGGTTACTTCATTTCTGGCGCCGTTTATCAAATCAACTAACTTGCTGCTTTCCTGGGTGTTGCTCGAAGGATGCGATGGATCAATAAATAGCAGCAAATGCTTTTTATCCTTGGTGAAAATATGTGCGTTGTGAGTGATAAAATTGTCGTCAATTTGAAAATTGAGCAGTTTTTTTATGGCGATGGTTACAATATTGAGTGGGTCTTTAAAAAGATATTGCTTGGTGGCAATACCCGTTGGCGAGATCAACGACCTATAACCGGCTTTTATCTTTTCATCAATGGCACTGTCATTTAAAAATGCATCAATGGCTACATAATCTTCATCGGATAAATAAAATGGCAAATTATTGTAGATGAAATCATAAACATTTAAGAAAGCCGACTCATCCACTAGGAAATCAATGTTTGCAATTAGGGTGGTATCGGTGCTGATGCTGTCGAACAACTGCTGTGCGGCTAAAACTAGCACCTCCGCATCAACCAAACTGGTATCATCCAATGAGATGTTTACAATAATCCTGTCGGCAAACTTAGAACTGTTAAAAACCTCACTAATCTCATCAATTCTTTTATCACTTGGAATTACCGACCCAACATCCTCCTTGAATTTGGTGTTGTAAATGAAAAATATCGCGGAAAGGAATACAGCAACGAAAAGAATGGAAGAAACGAGTAACCGTTTGGAAAGAAAATTATGAATATTTACAAATAATTCACCCATTTAACTCTTTTTAAAAATCGACAACAACGAATAGGAAACTACCCCGAATGCTAATGCTGCCATAACAGACAAGGTCACTGCACCAAGTATATACTGTATTAAATTTTCTTTTACTGCTTGTGTCGACAATTCCAAATCTAAAGCCCAACTGCCTTCGCCCAATAAAAAACTACCTGTGACATAACTCAAATAAATGATGAACGGAATCATGGGTGGAATGCTTATATTGGCCGCCAGAAAAAATATTGCCTTGTTCAATTTTAATACATGTGCCAGAAAAAATCCAATGAGCAATTGATATCCCCAAATTGGAAAGATGCCCATGAAAACGCCGAGCGAAATCGAAAACGCAATGGTATGGTTGGGTAAGGAAATGGATGAACGTACAATTTCGGCAACAACCTCTTTTATGGATTTACCGCGAAACTGCAAAAATAGTTTACGTGGCAAATAATAGAGCAACGCAAGAGTAACCAAAACCGTGTTTAAAACGCTGATTCTGAAAAAATCCTTAAATGGTCGAAAATGCGTAACGCGGTCGGCTTTCGCGGGGTAGTAAACATCAATGGGTGCTGCCATAATTTCAATACCTTTCCACGATGCCCGTACCAAAACCTCAATCTCAAACTCGTATTTATTGGTAAAAAAGCGCATGTCGCTTAATGCTTTAATCGGATACAAACGATAGCCCGATTGCGTGTCGGGCATTTCAATGCCGGTTTCAACCTTAAACCAGAAGTTTGAAAACTTATTGGCAAAACTACTATTACCGTTCATGTTTTCCTGGTTCAAGTTGCGTGCTCCAATAATAATGGTTTTGGGATGCGCATCAATTAACTCTAAAAACGTGGGTAAATCCTTGGCATAATGCTGGCCGTCTGAATCAATGGTAATAGCGTATTGGTAACCTGAAACACAAGCAAGTTTAAATCCTGTTTTCAAGGCGTGACCTTTACCCTTATTTTTGGGGTAGGAAACCACTTTTACTTGACTGAACGGCTCCAAAACCGTGAGCGTATTGTCGGTACTGCCATCGTTTACCACAATCACATCGTTGCAATACGCTAGAACATCGTTCAAAACGCTTACAAGAAACTGAGCATTGTTGTATGTTGGCACAATTACACAGCACTTTTTCTCCTGAAACAGCTTCTTAAAATTACTATATTGATTTAAACTCTCCATTAAACTTCAATATTTTGGTCGCATTTGAAGAAATTAAAGCATTTACCGATATAGTTGAATCTGAGGTGGTTTGATAGTTGATTGTCACATCCAGTGCCTCTTTGTTGGTTGGGTTGTGCATCGAAAGAAATTTGATGTCACGTGAATTTAGCATCTGTAGCGACTTGCCCAAAACATGGCTCAACAATTCCTTGATGATTAAAACCTGGCAAACGCCTGGTGTTATTGGTACTTGCGGGAAATGCCCTTTGTAAACATCGTGGTTTTTATTTAGAACAACCGAGGCCTGAACCTGATTGACCTCGGCATTGAGTATTTGAAAAGTGTAGAAATCAAGAAGTAACATTATGGTTTAATATTTATCAATTCTAAATCTATTTTCAAGCTGATGCCTCTATGCGTAAAATGTACTGTATTGGGTGTATAAGACTCATTCCTAAGTATATCCATGTGAACAACATCCAGCATATTGCTGCGCTTTGTTGCCCGGTGCACAAAAAAATCAGGTTTGTAAAGATAAATAAACCTGTTTGATAAATGGCGGAATTTCAACTTTTTCACGTTCAGGGTTTTGGTATCCGAAATGCGATAATCCTGAATAATGTTAAGGTTTTGAAGTAGAATGCGAAAATCTCCTTTTATTACATTGATGATTCTGGTGTCGCTGAAAAATTCCTTACTCGAAACCACTTCAAAATCATCGTTTCTATATTTTAAATCGAGCAAGGTTAACCCAAATTCCGACATAAAAACAACATGAGTTGAGGAATCCTGTTCTTGATTTTTCAAGAGGATAAGACCCGAAAAATTATAGCTGCGAAAAGAAATTCGAATCTTATAAAGCATTAAATTGTAATCAACGGCCAAAACGCTTTTATCGGACAAGGCATTATCAACTAACTTTGGTTGGTTGGAACTGTAACACGGCTGAAGGAAATAACTACTTAATAATAAAAATGGTATCAGGAATTTCATCATTCATTTTTTTGTTTACAAACGATATTACGGTGTAATCCGTGGCCGATTCGCGCATGATGACCTTGGTTGCCGATAAATCTGCTTTGGAAATGAACACTTCGGTGTTCTGAATAAACTTTCGCATTTTCTCATCTTTTGGGGTGAGTTTTAGTAAGTACGAGGTTTTGTTTTCATAAGCATCAATTGTAAACTTATTGTCTTTAATCATGTTGCCTTTTGCAATGCTCAAAATCAAATCGTTAATTTCCTTAAAAACCACATTGGTGGATACATCATAAACGCTCACTTTGCCATTGTCCTGAATTGAAAATTTACCGTTAGCAATGGCAATCAGGTACTTAAATGGCTCATTGTATTCCCACCTTAGGTAACTCTCCTTTTTGTACCAGAATTTGCCTTTGCTCTCGATGACAACATCTAGGTAATCAATCTTCTTTTCCTGAATAAAATCACTTTTTATAGAGTTGATTTTATTGGAGTTGTTGTTGATTTCTTGCTCAAGGATTGAATAGTCGGTAATTTTGGTATAACCTGCTATTTGCGAATGGGCTGCAAGGCTGGTAAATAAAAATAGTAAGAATAAAATATGTTTCATGTGTCTTAAATTTGTTTTTTAATGGTCACATGAAACTCACCACTGAGTCATTCCCCTGTGTGAGAAAAGCTTGCTAATGGTTCGTTTCATTTCTCTCAGTTCTAGTCTTTCATTAGCTCATCAATGGTCACAGCTTTTATTTCATTATCAGATAAATATACAAGCAATTTTTCCAAAATACCCAAAATATTTTTGGAGGTGTCGTGCAAAAGGATGATGTCGCCACCCTTCATTTTTTTTATGATGCGGTTGAAAACGATTTTGGCCTCCTCATTTTGGGTGTCCAGCGAACGAATGGTCCAACCCACGGTTAAAAAATCCAAATTAGCCAATGCCCTTGCAATATTAGGGTTCAAAATGCCAAACGGTGGCCTGAAGTAGCTGTTTGGTTTTTTGATTACCTGTTCAATGATGGCACGGGTTTCCAAAATTTCCCGCCGTATGGTTTGAACTGTTTTAAAAGGAAACCAATTGGAATGTCCGTAAGAATGATTTCCAATGATGTGGCCTTTCTGAACCATTCGGTTTAATACTGGCAGGTTTTCTTTGGCCTTTCGGCCGATGACAAAAAACGTGGCTTTGGCATCGTACTTTTCAAGCAAATCGAGTATTCGCGGAGTTTGATCGCCATCGGGACCGTCATCAAAAGTAATGGCCACTTCATTGATGTGTCGGGGATTACTGTTGATGGTTTTAAGGTAAACACCCGAACGGATATTTGTTGATGCCCATACCATGACAGATAAGCCAATTAACAGGAGCGCAATAAAAACAGCCCCTTTTACCCCAAACGAAAGCGGCAGTATAAAAACCACTGCCGACAAAAGGGTGAAAACGATGGTTGTAAAAAATAAACTTAGCATTTCGATAATAATACAAAAGAAAAATCCTTATCCATTGAATGGTTAAAAACCAGAACTCGCTTTATACTTGGCCGGCTTACTTTTGTAGCGACAACTGATTCAGGAATCCTGTTATTTGCGAGCAAGTCATTTGCCAGGAAGATGCCAAAAGCGGAAGCAGTGTAGTAATCGCCCACAAGGTGCTTGTATTTTGTGATGTTACTTTTTGAAAACCAGCCATTGACTTCCTTGTAACTACCATCACCTTTAGCATCGCCCGTCATGCCCGAAACAACCACATCCACATCGTCGAATTTCAAATTGCTACGCGATAAAAATTGTGACAATTGGTTCTGCAAATCAACCAGATCGCGCACCCGGTTGATGATGGTGACATCGGTCAACTCAACGGTTGAAGCTCCTTTTTCGTTGCTCAACACAAAAAATGTTGAGCCCTCAGATGAATGACCAGACGATTCACAACCAGAAGCCTTAATCAGCTCGAAGGCAAGGTTATTCATTTCATCAACACCTCCCACCAATGCGTTGGTGGCAACGTTGTCCTTCAGAAGCATGGAGGCATCCAGCAAGGCCGTTTCAAACGAAATGGTTTTTTGCGTAAAGGTTAAGTTGTACTTTTTGCACTTAATCAACAGCGCTATCTGGCCCGAAATGGTATTGTGGGTTGATTGAATAAACGGCGTTGGGTTGAGCAACTGCTCATCGTTGTCGATAATAAGATTCAAGAATTTGGCGGTATCGTTTATACAGCCCAAACCGGTTCCCACAAGAATGGCATCGGGAACTTCAAGTCCTGCCTTACCCAAACACGACTTGGCCGAAGAAACGCCCATCTTAAGAATCTTGCTCATTCGCCTCAACAATTTGGCATCTATGTATTGCTTAAAATCAGGTAAAATACATTGCTGATAATCTCCATCATGGTTAATAATGTCAATCAGCACCTCTTTTTTATCAAAAGTATCCTGCGACGAAATTGATTCCGATGACTTAATGTATATACCCATAATCTATTTTGAAAAAACCAGTGTTGAATTGTTTCCTCCAAAACCAAAGGAATTAGAAAGTACATGTTGAATGTTGCAATCTGTAATTAACTCTGTTTGTGGATAAATACCCAATTCTTCCATGGCTGTGGTGAAGTTCAAATTTGGATAAACAATTCCATGTAAAATGGCAAGAATTGAAAAAACGGCTTCAATGCCGGCTGCTGCACCTAGGGTGTGACCGGTAAAGGATTTCGTGGAGCTGAATGGCGGCAGGTGATCGCCAAAAATATGTTTTAAGGCCACACCTTCCGAAAGGTCGTTGTTGTTGGTTCCTGTTCCATGCACGTTAATATAGTCGATGTCGCCAATGTTGAGTCCACTCATTTTCAAAGCTTCCTGCATGGCCCTATAAGCGCCTTCCCCTTCGGGCGAAGAAGCCGTTTGATGATAGGCATCGTTGGTATTGGCAAAGCCGGCCAACTTGCAAAACACCTTTGCATGTCGTTTTTTAGCCGATTCGACCGATTCAATTATCAAAAAACCAGCTCCTTCGCCCAAATTCAAGCCTTGTCTGTTTTGGTCAAATGGCTTGCAGAAATCTTTGTCGAGAATCATCAGCGAATTGAATCCGTTTAGTGTGAATTTCGACAAGGCATCAGTACCTCCCACAAGCGCCATATCCAAATATCCGTGCTGGATTAATTTGGCAGCGTGTATAATGGCATTAGCGGCTGATGAACAGGCCGTTGAAATGGTGGTTCGGTAACCACCAATCTTCAAATATTCGGCAATGCTGTCGGTGGAGTCGCCACTGGGATGGGTTTGAATAAAGCCGGAATCGAAATTCCTGTCGGCATACTCAAGTTCGGTTTTGTCCATTCCCCCAACGGTAGTGGCTGAAACCACCCCAATCCGCCTATTCAAACCATCTGGCGCCAAACCGGCACTTTGCAGAGCTTCCTTCGCAGCCATAATGGCCAGCAAGCTGGTGCGCGTCTGCTTTTTATAGTCGTTGGCCGAGAGACCCAGCAGGTCGCACATCTGCAGGTTCGACAGTTTCACCTCGCCGACTTTAAAGGTATCTTTGTGGATGGTCTGCAAAAATTGGATCTTATCAATACCTGACTTCCCTGATTTTAAAGACGCCAAATTTTCTGCCACTGAATTACCAATAGCAGAAATTACTCCTAATCCGGTTATCAAGATCTCCTTTTGCATAGCCGTTTACTTGCTATTACTCTTGATGAATGCCGCCAGTGAATTAATCGATTGCATGGCTTCCTTGCCTAAAGCTTGATCGGTGATTTTTATGCCATACTCCTTTTCCAGAAGCACAATTATCTCAAGCGCATCAATTGAGTCCAAGCCTAAGCCATCGCCAAAAAGGGGCGCGGCAGCATCAATCTCATCAGGGGTTATTTCTTCAAGGTTAAGTTGTTCAATAAGTTCAACTTTCAATTTTTCAACTAAATCTGCGTTCATAGGGGGTCTTTATCAATAAAAAATATCACTTGTTACTGATTAAAAAGAGGCTTGCAAAATAGATATTATTCTCGTCATAGTCGATAAAGCCGGTCACGCATAAATTGGTGTGTCCTTCATCGAAAAGAATTTGCGCGTACTGAAACATAAATTCCCGGTCGAATTTTTCCTGAACTAGCATGATTTCTTCACCTTTGAAACCATTTCGGATGCAAATTTCTCCTGTTACAATATTCGGCAAGGTGTAAACAAACAATGCCGGACTTGGAACATCAGCGATGGATTTTTGGTATTCGGTATCGGTATTAAGCGATGACGATTTGCATGCTAAAGCTAAAGCAACACGACACTTTTCGTCATCTGAAATTTCAAAATTCTGCAACAGAAACTCAGTAGCCAAAAAACCAAGCTTGGACATGTTCGACATCTTGTAAAACTTGGGATACGTTATTTCCAACTGTTTGTATAGATACTTCGCAAATGCCGAAAAATCATCTGTATCAGTAAAAGATTCAATCTGAACGCCATCTTCGTAGATGGAGCCTTCTTTAATTTCTATATGTTTAAATACGTCCACCTTGTTATATTTTTTTGAGTAACACTGCCGCGTTGCATCCTCCAAAACCAGAGGCCAGTTTCAGTACTGAGTTAATATTTTGATGGCTGGTGATATTTACAATGGTTATTGGCTCGGTTACGCCGATAGTATCAAAACCCATTGTTTTTATGATGGTGTTGTTTTTCATCGCTTCAATGCTGATGATGGATTCCAAAAGACCTGCGGCTCCTAGTGTATGGCCAAAATAACCCTTTAAACTGTTCACAGGCGTTTGGTTTAATCCGGCCCTGCTAATAGCTACGGCCTCCATGTTATCGTTGTAGGGCGTGGCGGTACCATGTGCCGAAATAAGGTCTACCCCTTCGCCACCAAGTGTGTGACTGATGGCAGCAAGCAAGCCTTCGCCAGTACGCGATGGTCCGGAAATGTGGTTTGCATCGTTGTTGATGGAGCCATTAACGATTTCGGTAAAGGACTGAGCTGATTTATTTGATATAACAACCGTTGCAGCTGCCTCGCCTAAGCTCAATCCGTCACGTTTTTCGTCAAACGGCTTGCAAGGCAATGGGCTTAGCGACATGAACGACTGAAAACCTGAAACGATGAATTTTGAAATCACATCGGCGCCAACAACCACTGCATGATCGTACTTTTTGGAGGCAATTAGCCGTTTTGCAAGAAGCATTGCCGACAACCCTGAAATACAGGCATTTGAAACAATGAGGGGGGTATTTGACGCAGCAAAGAAACCGGCAATCACGTTGGCTGCTTTCCAGAGGTAAACTCGGTCGGGCGAAAATGCACCGGCATCGGCCAACAATTCGATGTTGCCTTTGGTGGTTGATAAAATGAGAATGGTTCGGGGTGATTTTATATCAACGGCAGAATTTTGAAGCGCCTTGAAAACCGACAAAATGCAAATCTGTTCAAACTTTGTATAACCCTTATTTACCGTCAATTCGGCAGATTCCAGTTGCAAACGATCCTGATCTATAATGGATGCCTGCAAGGGAACATCAGAAAAAGGAGAGTCCACATACCGTTTAAGACCAGAGACACCCGAACAGACATTTTTATAGTTTTCTTTCGTAGTAAATCCAAGTGAGGAAATTATATTGCTTGATTCTATAAAAACTGTCATATTGTTTGATTATGGTTTTAGTTGTGGTTACAGCAATCCAAATTTTCTTTGCCACTGAATATAAAACTCAGGATTGGAAATTTCCATCTCCCCCTTTAAATCAATAAACACTTGAATGCTGCGGGCTTTTAAAACAACGGCATTGTCTGATTTGCGCCAAATTTTATAGTCGAAAATGATTTTAGCCGCATCTGTTCTCACAAATTTGGTTTCAATAACCACCTGCTCGCCGTATTTGGTTTGCTTGGTATAATTGATGTCGAGCTTAACGATGGGTGTCATGAAACCCTTTTCAAAAACGTCATTGTAACCCATGCCGAACTCGCGTCCAAAGGCTTCACGGCCATCCTCAAGATATTTGACGTAATTTCCATGCCAAACAACTGCCATTGAGTCAACCTCGCTAAAACGCACGTAGGTTTCGGTGGTGTTAATCAATTCCTGTTTTTCCATTCAATCTATAATTCTAAAACTTAAAATCTAGTTTTCATCCACAAATATCTTCATCTCACATTCGGCTACAACACTGTTATTCTGCCTGATAACCCCTTTAATAATATCAACGTTTAAAACCTGGTTTCCCAGGCTTACAGTAGTCTCAATTACAGAATTTACGGCTGGCAACGTGTGAATTACCAAATTCTTAACGGCACCAATGTAACCTAGTTTAACCTTGGTGCTTTTCAATAATGCCGCATAGCCATTCAATGCGGCTGCGGTTTGGGCAATGTTTTCGATAAGCCCGCACTCTTGAAAGTAACCGTTTTGGCAAAAAATATTGGTTGCCGATATTTCCAAAGCGGTGGTAACCGATTTTTCGGTGGCCCTCAACAATTTGCCTACCATCACAACAGGTTCCCGCTGCGGAATAAGCTCTTTTATGTCAATATCTTCAATATTCATGAGGTTAGGTTTATAAAATTGGCTGCGGATACCGCAATTACTTAACCATACACTTATAAAGCGTGTGACTAACGCCTATATCTTCAAATGATTGATCGACATACATGCCGGCTTTTTCAATTAAATTGAGCATATCTTGCGAGTGGTACATTTGGCTGCAACCGTTAGCTATATTTGTAAAATAGAGACTTGTAGCATGCAAACTATAGGTTGACGCCTCAAATTTTTGCTTGTCCCAATAGGTTTCCATAATGTAAAGGGAAGCACCATTGCTCAAGGCATTTTTGGCGCGAAGCAATAATTGCAAAACATCTTCCTGCGAGAAACAATCGAGGAATTGGCTCATCCAAATAACATCGGCTCCTTTTGGAAATGGCACCGAGTGATCCAACAGGTTTAATGGACGTCCCGAAATACGATCTTCAAAACCATGTGCTTTGATGTTTACGTAAGCTTTATTCAACTGGCCGGGTAGGTCCATAATTTCAACTTTCACATCTTTGTTAAAAGCGGCACACCTAATAGCAAACTTACCTGTGTTTCCGCCTACATCCAGCACTTTTTTAACTTGGCTGGTAATTACCAATGGCAGCACTTCAGGGAAAGCAAAATCGGAGTAAAAGTGGTCGAATCCAAACCAGCTCTTTTGAACCTCTTCAGGAAGTTGCGACAGGCCTTCGTAAACGGTATCCCAATCTCCAAAAACTTTTAAACCTGTTGGTTTGCCAGTTTTTATGGATTCGGTTAAAGAAAACATTCCCAAATAATTAACATCGTGAGTAAAATCCATGTTTACACGGGTTAACTCATCGGATAAAATATGCCAGCCGGTTTTTGTGATTGTGTAATTGTCGTTTTCAACTTTAACCAATTCAAGGCTTAAACCAGCCTCTAGCAATACTTTAACGCCATAAACCGATAGGTCCAACTCGGCGGCAATGTCTTCCTGAGTGATGCCTATCTTGCGTTTGCTTTTAATTAATTCGAGTATGCCCAAATCGCGCAAAGCCTTGGCAGCCTGAAACATAATTGGGCCAAAGGCTATTTTTTGAGCGTCATATTTTGATTGCAAAGCCGATTTTTCATCGGAACCATAGTTTAAACTCATATTCATATTTTTTCTTCTTCCCAAAATGGGAAATAATTGAACCATTGAGTTGGATATTTTCTAACAATTACTTCTAAGTTTGAAACGTACGCCTCCACCATTTTTGTGATGTCGTCCTTCCTGGTTTTCAGGTTGTTAGGGTATTCAAAAATTTCAGGCTTGGTGGCATAAAAATGATAATGTGTTGCCTTTTCTTTCAAGGTGTAAACAAATGAAACAGGAGCGCCAAATTTACTTGCGATGTAAAGCGGTCCGGTTGGGAAAGTAGCTTTTCGACCTAAAAAATTGACGGTTGAAACGCCATTACCCTCCACAAAACGATCGCCGTGCATAACCACAAATTCTTTGTTTGCAATGGCTTCCTTAATTTTCGATAGGTGCGAAAAATCGTCTTTTATTGGTATCACATTGAACTTGCGCACTATATTGTTTCGTTCTAAAAGCGCTTTAATTTTTTCATGCTCAGCATCCATCAAAACAATGTTCACTTTAACATCAATGCGATCGAGTAAATTACCTGCCAGCTCCCAGTTGCCCATGTGGGCGCCAATGAGCATGCCACCTTTACCCGAAGTGGCCATCTGACGTAAATGATCCTCGCCCTCGTAGTTAAAAGTAAAATTGGTTTTGGGCTTAACCATGAAAGTTATTTTATCGACAATAACTTCACCCAAAAGAACGTAATTCTTGTATATCGCTGCTTTTAACTGATTGCCAGATAATCCGTGAATTGTCTGAAAATAAAACAAGATGGACTTACTTCTGGAAAACAAAAAAAAATAAAAAGCTACAATTCTCATAAAAGAATAAGTAACTTTTCTATTTGCATGTTTTATTAAGAATATGAAGAAGCTATAACCAAAGGCTCCACCTCTTGTTTTACCAGACCATTTCGCCATAATCACGACAATGAGACTTATACTCTTTCTTCTATGTATTTATACATGTCGTCAAGGGTTTTCACGTTGATCATTTCCTCCCTTTTCACTTTAAATCCAAATTCCTTTTCAATGATGACAACAATGTCAACAAAATCAAGGCTTTCGATGCCCAAGTCATGAACCAACTGAGCCTCTGGTTTTAATGCATCCGCGTCAATTTCAAATTCTTCAACAAAAAATTGATTTACAATCTGAACAATTTCTTCCCTTTGCATGGTATCTCTCTATTTTTTGAATCTTGTAACAATTAAAGTCGAGTTAGTGCCACCAAAACCAAATGAATTTGATAAAATGGTATCAATGTTTTGTTCTCTGGTTTCTGGTATGATGTTTAATCGGGCCAATTCGTCATCGGCACCATTGAAGTTTATGTTTGGTGCAATGAATCCATTCTTCATCATCAGCAAAGAATAAATAATTTCGCTTGTGCCACCCATCCACATTTCATGACCAGTCATTGATTTGGTTGAACTGATTGGTGTGTTGCAATCGCCAAAAACATCCAAAATTGCTTTGCCTTCATTTATGTCGCCAGTAGTCGTTGATGTGGCATGTGCGTTGATGTAATCAATATCGCGTGGGGTTAAGCTGGCATTTTTCAGAGCTCTTTCAAGCGAAGTTCTGGGGCCTTCTACATTTGGCACAGAAATGTGATTGCCATTGGATGAGAATCCGTAACCTCTGATTTCGCCTAAAATATTGGCGCTTCTTTTAAGTGCCGATTCCAGACTTTCAACAATTACGGTTGCTGCGCCTCCACTTGGAACCAGTCCATCTCTATCTTTATCGAATGGTCGTGAGGCTTTAGTTGGATCGTCTTCTCGCGTTGAAAAAGCACTTAGTCCGTCAAAACTACCCATGGACTCGGCATTGATTTCCTGCCCGCCACCGCAAATAATGATGTCCTGAAATCCTTGAGATACTAATATATAAGCCAAACCAATGGCATGTGAACTGCTGGCGCATGCGGCGCT
This sequence comes from Prolixibacteraceae bacterium, assembly GCA_016931385.1. Taxonomy (GTDB): domain Bacteria; phylum Bacteroidota; class Bacteroidia; order Bacteroidales; family Prolixibacteraceae; genus DAIMEA01. The sequence goes on along the minus strand of JAFGEV010000334.1, from coordinate 19,015 downwards.
AATGGTTAAATTGATGCCCCTCAACTTTAATATTACCGATAAATTCATGGTAATGGTTGAGTTCATAGACTGAAATATGGAGCCTGAACCAATGAGTGTGGTATCTTTTTTTGCTCTTACAATATCAATGGCATCAATAACTGGAATGGTTGAACTGTCGTTGCCATAGAGTATGCCAACTTCATTTTTGGTTAAAAAGTCAAGGTCAATATTTGCATTAACCAGAGCTTCCATGGTTGCAACGTAGGCGTATTCACCTTGCTCGGGAATTCCAATGCGCTCGCGGCGCGATAATAATCCTTTAAGGTTTGGCCTTTCAATAATTCCTGTTAAGGCAGAACGAAACCCATATTCCTTACGTCTTGGATCAATGCCAATGCCCGATATACCATTATACAGAGAATTATTAACCGCCTCAACATTCTTGCCTATCGTTGAGTAAATTCCCATTCCAGAAATAACAACTCTTTTCAATTGTGTATTATTTGTTTAGTCATTTGTCAAGTGGAACTTGCATGAGGAATAATATTGGCTCTGCCTATCTTTGATTTATCCTCTTGTCGATAGTTTTCCGCTCATGCGCGTTTCACTCTTGCGAAATTGGTTATTTATTTTTATTATATGCAAAAAAAGAGACAAATAAGTACTGACGTAATTCACCGGTTTAGGCAAACTGCAATAATTTATAAAACTGCCACTGCAAATTTTGAGGGAAATATTACCCAAGAAAGGGTTTCTTTAGTAAGTTAAAACCAAAGGATTTTCCTACAAAAACAGAGTGCGAAAGTATAAAAAAAATATTTAATAAACCAACTTCTCCAGCGGCATGTGTTTCAGCAATTGTTTGCTACTAAAGTGTGAAAATTTAGTGATAAAAGGATACAAAAAACTTATGAGATCAATAAAAACCTGGATTGTAGCTATACTTAAAATCTGAAAACGGCACTTACTTTGATGCCAAAAGGTTTGGGTTTATCGCCATTGACATCTATGTTAAGGTACGACAGCCGGTGAATTGCATCGATGCGAAACAGCTGGAAAATATTTTCAATTCCGTAGGAGACTTCTACGTATGGCATACCGCCATCAAGGGTTTTAAAGGTCGTTATGGCATTACCATCGGGAAGCGTGGCTGATAAAATACCCTTAGGATTATCCTCGGGGTGGTAAATGCCATTTCTTGCCTCATCAAAACTACCATAGGCCAAACTCGCCGTAACCACTGAGCGCCATTTCAACTTTTTAATGAGCGGTATTTTATCCAGAATAAAACCATCTTGCCGGAAGCTGAAAAAAAACTCAGCCGATTCATCCGCAATAAACTCTCCGTAGGTCATAAGGTTAAAAGTCCTCGATAGGCGGAAAAATGATTCATTGCCGTTAAACATATGGAGCAAAGGATATGGTAGCGAAGTATAGGTTTTTGCGAGTGTTAAATCGTACGCAAAACTACCCAAGCTGCCCAAAGGAATAGTTTGCTTAATGCCCAAGGAGGTTTTGTGGTACGAAAAACCGCCATCCAAAACACCTTTTAAACCAATGCTGTAATTAAATGTGAGCGTTGGAGCCTTTGTAATTGACACCGGGAATCGTTCATTTTTATCGATGATGAAGGTGGCCTTTGGCTGATAAATGGAGGTGAAATTAAGTTCTGACACGGTAATGTCTGAATTTGTTTGGGTGCGGTTTTTATCGGTATAATAAGCAAAATGGTAATCGGGACTTAAGGGACGGAAGAATTTGTGTTTAAAGATCACCTTCTGGGTGAATCCCCGGAATAAATCGGTCTCAATCCAAATTCGACCAATTTTTATTTCATTCATTTTATCGCCACCACCAAATGATGCAGCAAAGGAATTGAAGGCGCTGTTACTGTAAAATTCATCCAGAGCGCCCAAATTTTCAACATCTTCGGAATACTGAACACCAATTTTCGTCCAGCTTTTTCTCGATAAAAACCGCTCCAATTGTGCATTGTATTTGAACTCCTGAAGGTTGGTGCTGTATGCCAGAAAGCCTTTGGCAATCCACTTTTCACTCAGGTTTGAATTGGTTCTGAAACCTATCCGGAAACGATGTCCTTCCACCTCATTATTTTTGTAAAGAAGCATGTAAGGACCAACTTCTACCTTGCCGAGGTTCACAAAACCTTTTATTGACATGTTTACCAGAGCTGTTGTAATTTTCACCAATGGAATGTTTCGAAGCGTGTCAATTTTGGCAATGGATGCAATGGCCTGTGAATCAAGTGAGCTTCCCCGAATTTCTTTCCAGGTTTCATTGCTTACTTTGTTTGCCGAATCGGCAATTTGAAGCTCGGTATTGTAAAAACTCAAAGGGTATCGGTTGGTGGAAAAATTCTGGTTTATGGTGTACGCATTGATGAAAATGTTAACGGCATCGGACAAAATTCGCGTTTTAAATGGAATCCAGGCTCCGGTGGCCGTTGGAATTAATTCCTGCTGAATGGTAATCCGGTCAATAAAATTGAGGTTCGCCTTGTTGCTAACTTCCACTGAAATCCTTTTAAGTGCAAAGGTGGAATCGTTGATCCAAACGGTTCCATTAAAGGTGAGGTCGCCATCCCTTAATGGCGCAACGCGAACTTCGTAGCAGTATTTATCATCGATAAAAAGGCTGTCGACTAAATGATATTTGTAAAAAAAGCGCCCCATGGTGGACAAAGGTGAAACAAACTCTTTATCCAAAATCCTAACATGGTTATTGTAAAAATTAAACCGGTTGCTCTTTTGAATCAATTGTGTTATTATATCAGATTCAACATCGGCCAAACTGTTGGTGTTGGTGGCTTTTATGACCACTTTTTCCCTTTTTGGATTCCGGAGGTAATGAATGTCGATGCTGCTCTCATTCATGTATACCGGCAAAGCTGGCATGGCACCTTCCTCGGCAACCATCGAGTAGGTATCAAAAACAGTTTCCCTTGAGTGGGGCTTATTGGAACGTCGCTTAATGATGGGCCTCAAAAATAATTGAGTTCTGGTGTAGGTTTCGAGGGAATAAGCCTCCAGCCGGGCAACATTGTTGTGGCTTTCATGTGCCCATACCTTTTTAAGTAAGGTAATGGCCGGATTTTCTCCAGGGTAAATGTTAACCTCATTTAGCCCAATTGACAAAGGGTAGAGGGTAAAGTTCAAGTTTTGCTCACGTCCTTTGATTATCGGTTTTGAAACGGTGGCGTATCCAAGAATACTGATTGTAATAGAATCCCGTGGCTCATTAGTTTCTATGGTGTACTTCCCTTCAAAATTGGTGGTCGTGCCTATGATGGTGGATTTGTAGTAAACGTTGGCAAAGGCTATCGGCTCCATGGTGGTGGCATCAACCACGGAACCCTGAACAATTGTTGACTGCGCATGAGAGGCTGAAGCAATCAATAACAATGCCACCATCAACAATGGTTCTAATGAACGGATCAATCTATTTAGGTTGGTTTTCACAAGCTGTCGAAATAATTGGAATACACCTTAAAATAGTTGTGTTTTCGGGCCTTTAATACCAGGAGTGCCGTGTTTAAAGCAGCCTTCACGGCAATTGGAACACCGCCCCCCATTTCGGCCCAATGCCCCCCAATATATAAACCTTTTAACGGTGTGGTGTATTTTGAAATGCCCAACATACTGTTCTTTTTACCCGGTTTTTGGCCCATAATGGAGCCCTGATGATTTTTTGTGTATCGCCAAAGTGATATTGGAGTTGCTACATTGTAATCAATGAGGTGACTTTGAATGTCGATAGAAAGTTTGTCTTCTATTTGGGCAATGATTTTATCGGCATACAATTTTTTGAGTTTTTTATAGGCATCGTCCTGGGTGATGTCACCATTTTCATTAATTGTGGTTTGCCATTGGTTGTTGCTGCTGAAAAGAGCTGGCATAATAGCGGTGAGGGAACCTTTTCCTTCTGGTGCTAATGATTTGTTTCGGGCCGATTGTGAGAAGACTGATATTTGACTGATGGCCACATCAGCGTGGTAGTTGGGCGATTCGCCCACTTCGCTTTTTTCCAAATCGAATATCTCATCATTAAAACCCAATGATTCGGCGGGGCAATCTAATGAAATGTTTAGCACCAATGCAGAATTGTAAAGTTCGGCTTGGCGCAATTTGTTCAGAACTTTTTGTGGCACGTATTGGCTCGGCATAATTTTTTCGTACAATATGCGAACATCTGATGTTGAGATGATTTGATCGCAAAACACTTCGTTTGTTTTTCTGTCGCGTACATAAATCACTGATTTACAGGCGCCGGCTTGTTCTGTTATTTTTGTTGCCTGAGCTTTACAAATGATGGTGCCTCCATTGGCCTTGATTTTAGCTTTCAGCCATAATGGATAAGCGTAACTGCCGGTTTCCGGTGGCGCTTGATAATCTTTTCCATACGCCCAGGCAATGGGTATGAGACAAGATAGCAAATCGGGCTCGTTGGAGAAAACCCGATGCAATGTTGGTGATTTAAAGAACTGGTTTAAACCGTTGTGCTTGCCAACTTCGCCGGTATAACGTACGTATCTGATGAATGGGACGATGAACTTTATTTTGGTTGAAATCAATTTCAATTTCCCCCAGCCACCCAATGTTGCGGGTATTCTAAATAGTTTATGGTGATCGATCAACCGAAGGCCAATTTTTCGAGCGGCAGTAAAGAAACGCTCAATGCCTTTTTTGTCTTGAGGAAAATCTTGAATCCACTTATCTCTTAATTCATCCGGGTTATTGGTGAGTAAATAACTGAAATCATTTCCAGCGTTGCACTTAATGCCTTTTAATGGACGGGTGGTGGGATGATCAGTTCCAATCAACTTGAAAACCTTTGTAACCACGCCATCTTCGCCACAATTGTTCAACCAATGAATGGATGTATCAAACACGAAGCCGTTTTTCTCGTATTTTGCCAAATAGCCACCCAATTGACTGTTTAGCTCCAACACGCATACTTTTAATCCGGCATTAGAAAGCAAAGCGGCTGAGGTTAAACCACTGATTCCCCCTCCAATTATTACAACATCAAAAACCATAAAAAAAATTAATAAAGAGTTAGGAATAATGCTAGATCTGTCTGCCAACAGTCAGGATAAAGATAGATAAGATGTTTAGTTCCGGAACCTCGGGTAATGTGAAAATCGATTCTCCTTCTTAAATATTACCTCCTCTATCCATCAAAAATAAAAATGACTAATAATATAACTCAGCGTAACTCTGAGAACCCAATTTTTGTTACACATAATTTCGCAGAGAATTATCAAACCCTAATTTGCTCTAAAATAGAGATCAAACATAATATAATAAACGCATACCGCTAAGAGTTATTAATAGTTACTTTGCGGTACGCGTTATTATGCTTTTTGCCGGATTATATACCAATCAAAAAATGGTCTGAAATAATTCGTGAATAATAGCAGGCTTTATTCAACGGTGAGTTCGGCAGATTTTGAACCTGGCTTATTACATTTGGCCACCACTTTAATAACATCACCCGCTTTTACATCATCCATTTTATATACGTAAAGGTTCTCCTCCAGGCTGGATTGTTTTTTGAGTTCTACGACTTCACGCTCTGTTCCATTCACCGATATTTTCAATGTCTTAATGAAGTGCTTGTTAACATCTTTTGTTTTATGTATGGCTTGAATGGTTAACTCCTTAGCAGCCTTATTGAAGGTTAAATTTACTTTTTTTGGAGGACTGGCCACCAGCGCAGAACCCATTAAAACAAAGCCTAAAATTGCAATAGCTTTTTTCATTGTTTCAGTGTTTAAATTAATTTACAGAATAACTACCAAGATACTCATATTTAATTGTCAAGTTTCTGTTTCCACGAATCAAACTGCGTTTTATTTATTTGCATGAAAATGCTATAAATGGCGCCAGCCCAGTAGTTTCGCAAGCCAAATCCTCGAGGTTTGGCAGTGATACTTTCTGAGAACAGTACTTTTTTTGTTTTAATGTCGAAAAAGGTGACAATAACCGCGGCTTCAATGTTGATTTTGTTGAAATAGTCAACAATAAATACCAAGCCCAAACCTTCCGCTTTTTCGCCCTTTGTGTAGCTTGATACCATCACATTTACATCAATTTCCCGTTTTTCCTGATTTACGGATAGCATGGTGTTTTCGTCAATGGTTTTGTTGCGGTTGGCAACCATTTCAATGTCGTTGTATACCGAAGTTTTGCGAAAGACGAGCGGAATATTATAGCGCAACGGCTCATTTATTATTACTCCATTCCACAACGGCATCATGTTTTGCTTGAGGTCCTGTGCCGAGAGAGGCCCCGAACTTTGAGCACCAACAAACTGTCCAATAAATTTAGCCTGACTAAAATCCAAACCAAACCAAACGATTTCGCCTTCCTTAAAAACATCCTTGGTGGTGGTTTGGGAGAACAGGTTCAAACTAAAGGTTAAAACCCAAATTAATAAAATGCTCCTCTTCATAATAATTAATTTAGGTGGTTGTTTAATGTAAAAACAGATAACAGATTAGGAACAGATTAGTTTTATTTAAATTATAGAAGATAGGAAGAATGTTAGATTTAAGACAGATAGATAAGATGTTTTAGATCCGAAGTCTTGGGAAAAAGATGAAAAAAACTTCTCTTTCTTCTTTAATTTCTACTCTATTCATCTACAACCTAAAAATATTGTTGCCTAATAAAAGTTATCTTAAAATGTAAACAGCTACTTAACCACCTAAAGTTAATCAGAAAAAGTTCATATATACAAACAAACTTGCATGCACCGTTGCCAGAATTAATGTTGTAAACGCAAGCTGTGTATGTCTTTTAAAGCTGGTTTTAATAACTCGGCTACCAACCAGTATGGTGGCTACCAAAAGAAGGTAGGTAACTACGCCCAGCCAAATGGTAATTGTGTATAATTCCATATTAATGCGTTTTTGGGAGGTTTGTTAGGTGGAAAGATATGAAAAATTGAGGAGTTTGTTCAGCGATACTTAATCAGTGGAAAAAATCTTCATTAACAAAATGAAATGACTTTACGTGTTCTGCAAAAAGAAAAAAACAGGTTGCATTTTACTCGAGCCAGAGGCTTGGCCCATATTGTTGGGCTGAAATTTATTCTGCGATGAAAGATTTAGCCCTAACTATACATACCCCCATTCACAGAAATCACCTCACCAGTAATGTACGAAGCCTTGCTGGAAGCCAAAAAGCTAACCACTTCGGCAACCTCCTGAACGGTGCCAAAACGGTTTAACGGTACCAGGCGTTTCATTTCATCCTCGTTGAGGTGTTCGGTCATTTCGGTTTTAATGAACCCGGGCGCAACGGCATTTACGGTCACTTTCTTTTTCCCGATTTCCATGGCCAGCGTTTTGGTGGCGGCAATGATGGCCCCTTTGGATGCGGCATAGTTCACCTGACCGGGCTGTCCTTTTTGACCCGATAGCGATACAATGTTGACGATGCGACCATTTTTTTTGAGCAACATGTTTTGCAACAACAGCTTAGTTACAAAAAAGAAACTGTTTAGGTTTGTTGAAATGACCGAAGTCCAATCCTCAACGGGCATAAAAACCATGAGGTTATCTTTGGTGATGCCGGCATTGTTGACCAGTACTTCTAGATGTTTATCGGTGTTTTGCGACATCCAGCCACCAAGTACGGCATTCACGTCATCGACATTGCTAACATCAAATTTCAACAATTCGCCGTCGCCGCCATTGGCCCTGATCTCGGCAAGGGTATTTTCGGCCTCTGGCTGATTTGAGCGGTAATTAATAAGCACAAAATAACCATCTTGCGCCAATTTAATGCTAATGCCACGCCCAATTCCTCTTGAACCTCCGGTAACCAATGCAAACTTCATATTATTTGCTTTATAGTTATTAACTCAGTTGCTTACTTGTAGTTTAAATTTACTTTTTTAATGATAGAAAGAGGTCAGAACTTAAGAGTGATAGATGAGATAATCGCAGATGAGAAAAGCATTTTTCATCTGAGATTATCAATAATATCTTATCTATTCTTCTAAAATTCAAATATTCTTTTTATCTCATTTTTATTTAAAATAAAATTAACAGTTAAATTGGGAATTCAAATTCATTATTGTAAAGAAAATCGCAAACCTTGCGTATCTCTTCATATTTCGGCGTGTCCTCGATGAATACCGGAACAATTGCCCGCAGCTGGTTGTAAACGTTCAATGTATGATCCGACAGTTTATCAGCCACCTTTAAATAATCCACCGCCTGAAGCAGCGCAATCATTTCAATGGCTTGCACCTGATAGGCGTTGTCTATCACTGTTTTTGCAGCAAGCGCTGAGTTGGTTCCCATGCTCACGATGTCCTGGTTGTCGTTATTGGTGGTGATACTGTGCACGTACATTGAGTTGGACAGCATTTGGTTTTCGGCCACCGTGGAAGTTGCTGTAAACTGAACTCCTTGCATACCCATGTTCAGTCCCAAACGGCCCAAATTAACAAACGGTGGAAGTATACCATTTATCTTTGGATTAAACAAAAACGCCAATTGCCGCTCCGACAGCATCGACATCTTCGTGACGGCCAGCTTCAACTTATCCATCTCCAACGAAATGTAATCGCCATGGAAATTACCGCCATGAAACACATTTTCCTTCACGTGGTCGATGATTGGATTGTCGCTCACCGAATTGATTTCATTTACAATAACTTCCTGCGCATTTTCAATGGTATCGTAAATGGGGCCAAGAATCTGGGTAACGCAACGCAACGAATAGTACTCTTGCACTTTCTTGCTAAACTCGATTGTATCGTGGTCTTTGGAGTGGTTGTAGAAATAATCTTCACGACGCAAAATCGACTGACTAGAGCTTAATATCTCGGTCATCCGTTCGGCAATAAGTTGCTGGCCGCGATGTTTTTTAACGCCATTGAGCTCCTTGGAAAAATAATCGTCAAAGGCGCCAACCAGTTCATTCAGCAGCGATGAGGCACAAACCGACCATCCCAGCAATTGTTTTGATTTGATGATGTTAATTGCACCAATGCCTGTCATTACTGATGTTCCATTAATCAGCGACAAACCTTCTCTTGATTTAACCTCTATAGGTTTTAAGCCAAGTTGCTTGAACACCTCTTCGGTTTTGCGCAACTCACCTTTGTAAGTAACCAACCCCTCGCCAATTAAAGCTAGAGCCAAGTGCGAAAGCTGCACCAAATCGCCACTGGCGCCAACACCTCCGTGTTTTGGAATGAATGGATAAATCTCCTTATTAATTAATTCTTTTAGCAAAAAGATGGTTGATGGGTGAATACCGGAGTATCCTTTCGAAATGGCACATAAACGCACAAGCATCGACGATTTAACGTATAAATCCTCTAGTTTATCACCAGCGCCGGCACAGTGACTTCTAATCAAATTGTATTGTAAACTAATTTGGTCGCCTTCGTCAATTTTATATTGAGCCATGGGTCCAAAGCCAGTGTTTACGCCATAAATTATCTTTTCTTTGGCAAATTTGCATAAAAAATCGTGCGAAGCCTCAACATGTTTAACGCTCTCTTCGCTAATTTCTACTGATTCTCCGTGTAAAACGATTGCATCTAAATCGTCAAGTGATATGTCCTTAAATGAGTTAATCTGTTTCATCTGTTTATAATTTGTTTTATATCGTCAGATAGTCTCCCGTCTTTCAGTCGGGACAGGTAGTCCCGATCTATCGGGAGAACTCGCCAGATAATCAAATTCCTGTGTAAGGAAGGTTTACTTATGGCTCGTTTCATTTCTTCTAGTTATTTCTATTTCCTGATGTGCTACTTAAAATTTGTAATCCTGATGTTATAGACTTTCATTAGACGAATTAATGTCACTGATAAGGATAAGACTATGCTGAACGCCTTTAAAATGATTGTATATGAGGATGTTTTTTTGTGCCCGATTTGAATTTTTGAAAATTATTTCGGGACAAATCATGTTATTTTTCAATATGTCGTGCGCCAGCTTCACCGCAAATGATGCCGAAGTTGGATATTCCCCAACCAAATTTTTATAGGTGTAAATGGTTTGGTCACTAAACAAACTGCTTATAAAATTGGTGTACCAATGGTCGGTTCTAATGTCGCCATTCAAGCCAACAATCACACCATCAATGTCGTTGGTCACTATTCCATTTCGCCTAAGCATATTTTTGCACAAATCGAGCAGTTCACTTTCTTCGGGAAAGGTGATGGCATCAACATCTTTGATGCAAATGCTACCGTTTTCAGGTTGTGAAGATAAAACAAACATCACAGCACCCTCGCCACAAACGGTTCCTTCAGTATTGGAATGGATGAGTTCATTTGAACGGCATTCAACCTTTTTGTATTGATTGGCCGATTGCTCAATGTTGTAATTGTAATCCGAAATCTCCTCAACGCTCCCAACCAGCAGCACGTTGGCACTGCCATCCTGCAAAAGCATTTGAGCATCAATCAAAGCATTTTCGAAGGATAACCCTTTGTTTACATGGGTGATGTTGTAATTGGTGTTGCCAGTAATCAGAGCCAAATGCCCCGATAAAGCATTGGGGGTGCTCTGCATAAAATTGGTGGGCGTTAAGGTTCCCTCATCATAATCCACAATCTGATTCAGAAATTTGATGCAGTCTTCAAGTCCGCCTTCCGAGGTGCCAATGATAATGCCATCAACTTTACCATGTTTGTCCAACAGTGGGAGGCCGCAGCCAATACCCATCCGTAAAGCTTTACCCATTCGTCGCAATTGACTGGGCTTAATGATACCGTCGTAACTGGGTTCAATGCACGACAGCTTGTTACCAATATAGGTTTTAACATTGTACCAGTAATTATGATTATTATAGGTATCCTGCGGGGAAATGGATAGTATATCTTTAATAAACATATTACGCTTTTTCGAAGATTAATGAGGTGCAATTTCCGCTGAAACCATAGGAGTTCGACATCACATAACGAACATTTTTTTTGTGAACAACTTCCGTAATTGGCAGAACATTTAAATCACCTATGGGTGTATTAAAATTTAGATTTGGATAAAAATCACCTTCGATAAGACTGAAAACTGAATAAATGGCTTCTACAGCACCGGCGGCACCAAGCGTATGACCGATGTATGATTTTGTGGAACTAAACGGTGGAATTGTTTCAAAGATAGTTTTAAATCCGGTAAGTTCTATCAAATCGTTGTTCTGAGTTCCAGTTCCGTGGGCATTGATGTAATCGATGTCAGCCGATGAAATATTGGCTGCCTCGAGGGCTTTGTTGATGGCAATGGTAATGCCTTTGGCATGATCCGACATGGACGATGGATGGAAGGCATCATTGGAGTTTCCGTAACCGGCCACTTTTGCATAACAATTCTTTTTGGCAACAACATTGGCAGCCTCAAGCACAAGGTAACCGGCCGCTTCACCCAAATTCAGGCCTTTCCGGTTTTCATCAAAGGGGGTGCATTTATCGTTGGAAAGAATTTGCAAGGAGTTAAACCCGTTTACGGTATATTTAGAGAGGCTATCTACCCCTCCAACAACGGCTCGGGTTGCGCGCCCTGCCTTAATTAAACGGGTGCCATAAGCAATGGCATTGGCCGATGAGGAGCAGGCCGTGTTGATAACATTCACCAATCCCTTAATCCTGTATTTTTTGCAAATTTGTTGAGCGTGTGCCGAGCCACTGTATGACTCCAGAAACTCGGTTGTATTGGATTTCAGATTTGAGTCGTCGTAAAGTTGATTAGTCAGGCACATTCCGCCAACAGTGCTGGCCGATATGAAAGCTGTTTTATTTGAAGAAACTTCCTCGCGGGATAATCCTGCATCATTAATGGCTTCATCAAATGCCATCAACGCCAGCAAATCGGTTCGGGTTAATCCTGTTAAACCATTAATATCTACCAACGACAAAAGAGCGGTATTGTCCATATCAACTTCACCAAAAATAAAATCCGAAGCATACTTGGATTGAAAAATTGCTGGTTTTTTCAGTCCTGATTTGCTCTCAGTGAGGGATGTTAAATTTTCGTGCTTGTTGTTACCTATGGGCGTAACGCAACCCATGCCAGTAATAAATACCTCCAATTGAGCCAGTATTATTTGTTATTTTTTGTTTGCGATAATGAAATCTGCCATGCTCTCAATGTTTACCAGAATTTTACGACCATCGGCCGGATTGGTAATTTTTAGGCCATACTCGCGCTCAAGCATTACAATTAATTCCAAGGAATCAATTGAATCCAGTTCAAGACCAGTTCCGAATAATGGCATGTCGTCGGCAATTTCTTCCGGCTTATATTCCAATATATTAAGGTAACTAACCAAATGAGCTTTTAATTCCTGTTTTAAAATTTCCTTATTCATCTATTTATATAAGTTTGTCTTGTTTCAATTTTACGAACGTAATAATTTGGCAAAATAAAGCAAAAATTACCAGAATATAAAGCGGCTTGAACAGATTGGCCCATCCGCCGCCCCGCAGGAAAAGCACATAAAAAGCCTCAATACACCAATGTAATGGCGAAAACTGGCTGATGACCTTCATGTATTCGGGCATTACAAAGGTTGGCACCCAAACGCCACCAATGGCTGCAAATATAATGATGGAGATGGCCCCAAAACCGTTGGATTGCTCCTGAGTTCTTGAAACTGAGCCAAGCATCAGGGAATAACTTACAGCAGTAAAAGCACTTACAAAAACCACGGCCATAATACCCAAAGCATTGGCAGGCATTGACAAGGGTGGCAGGTTTAAAAACGGAAAAACAAACGCACCTACACTGAAAATAAATAGTACTTGCAGCACGCCAACGGTAACATAAACAATTTGTTTGCTGGCCATGATCACGCCAAAATGTGTTGGCATGGCTTTGAGACGCATGAAACTACCAGTTGATCGCTCCTTAACAATATTGGCACCAAGAGAAATAACCATAAAAAACATGGCAAATATTGTCCAGGCGGGTACATTGTGTTGCGTGCTGTTGGGCAATTGAAAAGCCTCTCCATTCACATGACGTTCAATTTGAATCCGGTTTTTAAAGATACCTTGCTCCACTTCCGGTGGAATGCCAGCGTAACCCATTTCAATGTAAATACCTTCGAGCATTTGCGATATTTCAATAACATTCAGGTGGGTATAAATCACGCTGATGATGGAATAGACGTAGTTATCCTGCAATGCTGGATCATTAAAAAACTTGATAAAAGGCAAATTGATCTCCTTAAACTGTTTGCTCTCCTGCAACCCTAAATTGGCCATTATTATTTGACTGAACTGAGTTGATTTCAACTCAATTTTCTCGGAGAAATCGGTAGAAATAAACAATGCTGTAAGTGAGTTTCCATTGGTAACTTCTTTTTGAAGTTGAAGCGGATCGGAATATTCTTTTTCAATCACATCAAACATGCCGCTGGTCAGAAGCATTTCGGAAAGCTTTTTGCCAAGTTCACCCTCATCGTTGTTTGTAATTATCAGCGATATCTTATTCTCATTAACAACCTTAAAGGCACTGTCTTGTATGATGGTGATGACAAACACGAGCAGCAACGGCATTAAAAACATCAGCGACAAACCCACTTTGTCGCTAAAGAGCAGGTAAAATTCTTTGCGTATGGATATCCATGGTTTATACATTGTCCCTGAATGCTTTTCCGGTTAATTTGATGAGCAACTGTGTTAAGTTTTGAACTTTGTTATCGGATAAAAGAGTGCTGATTTCATCGAGCGCAATCAGTTTTCCGTAATCAATTATTGCAATTCTGCTGCAAAGTTGTTCAGCCTCCTCCAAATGATGAGATGTGTAAATGATGGAGGTGCCATTTGCATTGATGGTATTCAAAAAATCGAGAATGGCATTTCGGCTTTGAATGTCAACACCAACAGTTGGCTCATCCAAAAAGAGAATGTCAGGCTGGTGAATTACACCAATGATGAGGTTCAAACGGCGTTTCATACCGCCCGAAAATGCTTTAACTTTTTTGTTAGCTACATTGCTCAGTCCGAGTAGTTTAAAAAGATGATTGGCGCGCTCCTGAATTTGGTCTCTGCTTAAATTATACAACGCTCCAAAGTATTCAACGTTATGAAAGGCCGTAAGTTCTTCATACATCGCCAAATCTTGAGGCACAAAACCGATGCGCTTTTTAATTTCGGTAAATCGAATTAATTCACCCTTGTGGTAAAACTTAACGGAACCATGGCGGTAGGGTAAAATATGGCACATGATGGAAATAAGAGTGGTTTTGCCTGCACCATTAGGCCCGAATATGCCAAACTTTTCACCAACTTTAATCTCCAGTGAAACTTTTTTCAAACTCTCCTCTTTGGCCGATGGGTATTTCTTGCTTAGTTGGTCAATTGAAATAAGAATGTTGCTCATTCTAAGCTTTTAGGTTAAGTTTTGAAAGCTTTTTAAAGGCGCTTTTTTCAACTTCATAGATCTCAAAAAGCAAATCTGAAATTTCATTGAAGTGATGCTGTTCGGTGGTTCTGCCTTTAAATACGCCGGCCATTTTCACAGCCGAACTGCGCCACATGTCGCCAGCTTTGGTAAATTCATCTGATACATCCGACAAAACAGTGTTGTTAAATATTTCGGCCGATTGTTGTAAAAACGCAGCATATAAAAACCGAAAACCACCGCCGCCTGTTCCAATCTCCTCCTGCATTCTTACAATGTGGCCCAAGTATTTTCCAGCTTTGCGAATGCCAAGATCATCTCTCCATTTACGAATTTTTTTGCCAGTATATTTAATGCCTCTCACACCTCCAAAATTTCCGGGAATGTGAAGCATGTCGCGCACATTTCGGTTTATTCCCTTGATGATGGCTTTTTTTATCAAGGTATCATCCACAAAGCCAGCATTTTTAACATAATATAAATGACCTTTGGGGGCATATATACCTTTGGCGTATCGGCATTTCATTAATTCAGTAGCACTTAGTTCTGTTGGTGCTTCCATAATGGTATCGCTGATTTTGTAGTTGCCGTTTTCTTTGCCGTAAATAACAATGTTGTGGGCATTAAAGTGGAACCGATATTCAACCGGCAAGTAGGACAAATTGAAGACACCAACCTGACAGCCAACATTAATATTATTCTCCAATAAACTATCAAGGCACTCCTTGGCCTTTGTTTCACTGCGGAAACGTTTGGAGTCAAATTCGATGTTTAGGTATTTGCAGCTTTGCTTGAATATTCGCCCGGGCATGGTTCTGAAAGATATAGCCGGGGCATTGTTCAGTTTTAGAAACGGGATGTGACAGTAAAACAAACCCGACCCAATTCCAAAAGCCAAGGGTTCATTAATAAAGTCTATTCCATTGGATTTAAGAAGCATAACCACCACTCCATTTTCACAATGAGCCGACTGTATGTGCTCAAAACCATTCTGCATTACGCTTTGTAATTTTTAAGTTCTTCAACCCCCATGTTAAAAGCATCAGCATATTTCTTAAGCTTTTTATCGCTAAGCTTTGCAAAAACCGAAGGTTTAAAATGCTGTTTAATACATAATTTCCAGTAGCCGGTATAACTGCTCAGTATGGATAAGTCCATCCGGTTTATAAACATCAACACATAAATTGGACTTTTATCGCCGCTTTTAACCAGGCGTTCGGCTTCCTTAATATGATCGTTAACTTCTTCCCAAGCATTATCCAGAGCTGATGATTTTATTTCCCAGCCAGTACTTAAGCCGGTACGATATTTACCATCTTCGTCCTTAACGTAGTGTAATTCGCGGGTTATATTATTTAAGGCACTGGAATCCTGCGGCAATTCTTGTCGCTTCATAGGCTAAATTAACAAACAGTTAAATAACTAAAGGCATAAGAAAAACGTGCACTTTCGGGTACAGCCAATAAAATTTTATCACCTTTTTTCAATTTGCCGCCATTAAATAGCTCTTCTAACATTAAATAAATTGAGCCAGCACCAACATTTCCTTTTGTTTTTAGGTTCATAAACCATCTTTCATAAGGTATGGGCATGCCGTTTTTCTCTAAAATATCGTACACTTTTGGCTTAAAAAAGTAGCTTGAAATATGCGGTAAAAAGTAATCAATATCATCAACCTTAATGCCTTTGCTGTGCAATAAGTTACATAAAAACTCAAAACCTTTATTAATAATATTTTCACTTAGCAATTTAACATCTTGCTTTAGGCTTAAGACCGATTTTTGCACAATTTCCTGCATCGACATATCCTGATAGGCTACTATATTGCCATCGCTGTCCTTATCGGCACCCATATACATACAGGTTTCCAACTCATTGGCAAATGAGCATATTTCAATCCACTCAACTCTTAAGGATAAACCAACCTCATTCTTTTTATTCTCAATTAAAAAGGCCCCAGCACCGTCAGACAACATCCATCGTAGGAAATCCTTTTCAAAAGCGATGTATGTATTTTGCTCCATTCTCTTTAAGTGCTCCACCTCTTCTTTAAAACTATTGGCCCGCATCAAAGTTGAAAATCGCTCTGAGCCACAGCAAACAACTTTTTTCTTGTCGTCGGCTTTTACTGATAAATAAGCATGTTTAAAAGATTGCATTGCAGAACAGCAAGCCCCTGAATTTGAAATGACTTCAATGCTGGATGCTTCTTTTAAGAGACCATGAATCATTACGGCATGCGATGGTAATAGAATGTCGGGATTGGTTGTGCCACAGGCTAATAGCTCGATTTCGCCAATTTCATCAGGTGTGTCAAATAATTTTCTGATGGCAATGGCTGCCAATTCTGCATTGGAATGGGTTGCAATACCATTTTTATCCATTGCATAGTACCGTTGTTCGATGCCATTATTACGTAAAACAATATTTTTTGATTTTGATTTTCCTCCATTTATGAAACCTAAATAGTCTTCCATGTCACTGTTTGGTACCGGATTGTTAGGTAGAAAAGAGGAAATTCTGTTAATGTAAACGTCCGCCATAGTTTGCAATCAATTTTATTTTTGAGGATTCCTTTTAACAAAGGCAAATTTATACTTTTTTCTTAAGACTACGCCTTTTTACTATTCGCAATTGGCTCAGAGATAATAATACATTTCTGTTATTGACAGTTCGACTGTTTAAATCTCTTAACTGAAAAATTCCAAGAATAAAAAGCTACAGACTATTATATCTGATATTATTTTTTTCATGCTCAACCGATTTATAAACAAACGGTAAAATCAACAGGTTGTAAATTGCTAAAACAATTGGGGCCACAACAAACAGGGCAATAAGTAAATAGTATTTAAATAGGGTTACAAAAACTTTACGCACCACAGTTCCAGGTTTAAACTTGTTGATGAGTTTGGCCCATATCATAAATATTCGTTTCGCCCGGTTTTCAATAAAAAGGATATTAGTTGAAACTTCAATGTGGTTGGTTTTTACTATGTCGTGCTGTAAATTATATAACGAGTTGGCTGATATGTGTTTTTCAATCATTTCGCCAAATTTAGGTGCCTGGTCAATATCGTTTTGTCCAACTCCTGGAACCGGAAATATTTTTAACATCCGATCCTTTTTACCAGTAAGCATCCAGTATAAAATAGTTACGGCACTCGCATAATTATTGTTGCGGTCGATAAATGGTATATTGCCAACCATTTTTCCTCCCGCCTCAGCAATGCGTTTATTGATGCTCTTTTGAGAATTAATCCACATGTTACGGGCTCCAATAATAGTAATCACGGGTGTGTTTTTAACCATTTCCTTGAATTTATCCAATTGAAGCAAGGATGAAATGGGTAATGAAGGCGATAAAAACCAGGTCTGATAACCCAAAATAATTAAGTCGTAAGTGCTGTGCTTAAAGGTACAATCGGCCAGTTCTATTGGTATTTCAAGGACCGTTTCGGGCATTGCATCAAAAAATGTGGCTGATGTCCATGGAAATGGGAAGGCAGTATTAGGCTTAATCTGAACGTAATCAATGTCAAATGTGTTAAGAGGCGTTACAATGCATTTCAAAATTTCATCCAATTGGCCCGTTTGTGTGTATGATATAACTAGAATATTCATGAGTCTAAAATTTATTTTTCAATGGTCACATAGCCTCCTGTCTTTTTGTCGGGACAGGTAGCCCCGTTAATGAGCGGGGGAACTCGCCAGATAATAATTGGCTTCGCCGATCTTCGATTCCCCTGAATGAGTATGGTTTACTCATGGCTCGTTTCATTTGTTTTTGAATTGATTAAAACACTGTTTCGTAATAGAAGCTTGAAAGCAGAGGCGCCATTAGGCAAAGGACTAATAAAGAGAGATTGCATCGATCTACTCCCCAAAATTATCTGCTTTCAACACCTTGGATTTACCTGAATAGTTTAATATTCTTTTTTTCAACTGCTCATTGGCAGTGGGGTACGCTGCTATAATAAACTGTTTGTCTTCTTCCAAATTTATTTTATATTTTAAAAATGGCGGCGTTTGTTCCTGAAGAATCAACCGGATTAACCGATATTCTGTGTTAGTGGGATTTTGCAAAATTTCATGCTCCAACAAATCCCGGCCTTTTGTAAAACTCCCCAATTTACGAGCAGGAATCTGCAGGAAAGCAGCCCTTTTTATGTACAGAGCGCCCTTAAAAACATTTACCAATGAGTTTTGATCGTCAACCTGCTCGTATTCGTTAATTAAATTATCAACCAGCTCTTTAGAATCTCCTGATAAAACTTCGTAAAAATTGTTTTTATCCACTGATGCTGAGCAGGTAATAGCTAAAATTAATAAACAAAAAAACGCAATCTTCATAACTTAAAATAATAAACTCACCCAATTATGTGTTCCAATTTTGGCCATGAAGATACAAATAAAAGGCAAAGGACGTGTTCAGAAAATTTTTGAACACTGAGTTGGGCTTGTAATTGGTGGATAGGAAAATGAATAATTTTCTTACGAAGAATCTCTATTCTCAAGTCAAAAGATTTTGCATGTTTTGGCAGGGGGATCATAAAAATGCATTATCTCTTAATAACGTGAATGAGGTTAGGGAGATAAAGTTATCGGATAATCGTAGTTTTATAGAATTGATTAAAGGGC